>QBYJ01000004.1 GCA_003282885.1 SAR116 cluster bacterium AG-325-F22 | reverse complement strand
TTAGGACCTAATTTTACATTTTTATTATGATATGTAACAGACATTTCACTTAAAGAGAGTATTAAGCTATTATGTTGTAAAACATCATTTACAAGTGAAGGTTTAGAACGCCTTAGTAGAGCTTTAACTCTTGAAATAAACTCTTTTGGAGAAAATGGTTTAGATATGTAATCGTCTGCACCAGCATCTAAACCAAGAGACTTATCTGAGTCTTCGCTTCTAGCACTTAAAATTATTATAGGTATTTGTTTGGTTTCAGATCTAGATCTTAGAGTTCGGCATGCATCAATGCCTGACATTTTTGGCATCATCCAATCTAAAATTATTAAATCAGGAGAATGATTTTCAATCAGCTCGATAGCCTCTTTGCCGTTTGTAGCTTTAATAATAGAATACCCAGCATTACTTAAATTGAAGGACATCAACTCTAATTGATTAGGCTCATCATCTGCTATTAAAATGTTTGCATTCATGTTGAATTCATATGTTTTTATAAAGCTATATGATTTTTTATTTCTTTAATACCAATTTTTTAATAAATGAAGATCTAAAATTAAAACTTATGAAATTAATATTTATAAAGAACTTATACTTAACAAATAATAAATAGTACCTGCAATAGTTGCTGACGCAGGGACTGTTATAATCCAAGCAGCACCTATTGAATATACAAAATTTCTTCTAACCAACTTTCTTTTAGCCCTTGAAGTTGATGATGAGTTTCTTTCTGGGTTTTCTCTAAACTCTCTTAAAAAACCAATTCCAAAAATAGCGCCTATAGCAATATGTGTAGAGCTAACAGGTAACCCTAAAGTCGTAGCAATTAGAACTGTAATTGCTGACGATAAAGCTACACAGTAAGCTCTAGGTGCATTTAATCTAGTTATTTTTTGACCTACTGTATTTATTAACTTAGGGCCAAACAACAATAGTCCTAATGCAATACCTATTGCTCCAATAACCATCACCCATAATGGAATAGACACTTTTGCAGCAATACCTTCATTTGGTGTAAATGTGCTAACTATTGCAGCAAGTGGCCCAATAGCATTAGCTACATCGTTAGCTCCATGAGCAAAACATAGAAGCGCAACACCAAAAAGAAGAGGCAAATGAAATAATTTATAAATATCTTCTTTCTTGTTTTCTAAAGATTTAACTTTATTTTTTATATATGGCTTAGAAAGAAAATATGCCAGCATCATAAAAATAACAGTGTATAAATAGACTTCATAAGTACTAAACTTGTAAATTTTTTTGAGCCCTTTTAGAGCCATGTATGCTGTAAAAGCACCAGCCATCAAAGAAATTAAAATTGGAACCCATTTAGAGGCGGCTTCTCTTTTATCTTTAACATTTAAAATTTTTACAATTATTAAGTATAATAATAGCGCAGCTACCCCCCCCCCAAAAACAGGAGAAATAACCCAACTAGCTGCTATAGCAGCCATTGTACCCCAATTAACAATCGAAGCTCCCGCTACTGTAAGACCTGCTCCAAGAATACCACCTACAATGGAATGTGTTGTCGATACAGGTGAATTAAAAAAAGTTGCTAAATTTATCCAAAGAGCAGCAGCTAATAATGCACTTAACATTAGATATCTAAAATCTGTTGTAGTTACAAAATCTCCTGGTGATATTATGCCCTTAGAAACAGTGCTAACCACATCTCCTCCAGCCAATAACGCACCAGAACTTTCACATATTGCTGCAATAACAACTGCAGTACCCACAGAGATAACTTTTCCACCTACTGCTGGTCCCATATTATTGGCAACATCATTTGCACCAATATTAAGCGCCATATATCCACCAACCATTGCAGCAGCAACTAAAATAAAAGTTTGCTCGCTTCCTAAAGAAATATATTGCTCAACAACCACTGCAACTAATATTAAAAAAATTGCTGCTATGCCTAATAATATTAAGAATTTTTTTTGTTCGATTAATTTGCCTTGGGAATAAGCTAATCGCCTTAGATCGTTAACGTATCTATAATCTGTTTTATTACTATTATTATTCACTCAGCAACTCCTTAATATTTATTATGAAATCGTCTTAAATGTTAAACATTACGTTTTTATTACAGTTTTAATTTATTATTGGAAAAGTGATTGAGAAGTTAGTTTCTTGATTAGGAGTGCTGTTTATAGATAATTGTGCTCTATGCTTGATAAGAATATGCTTTACAATTGCTAAGCCAAGACCAGTACCACCTATTTTCCTTGACCTTGCTTTATCAACACGAAAAAATCTCTCAGTAAGCCTTTCAATATATTTATCAGGTATTCCTTCTCCATTATTAATAACACTGACTTTAATCTCTTTATTTTTTAACTGTTCTATTCTTACTATGACATTAGTATTATCAAAACCATATTTGATTGCATTTTCTAAAAGATTGACAAATACTTGATTAATTTCATCAATATTGCCACTGATAAAAAAATTTATTTCAGGATCATCTCTTAAATCATCAATTAATATTTTATTATCTTCTTTTAAACGTTTTTCATTAATGGATGAAATAATATGTTTGATTGGGTCTATAAGTGAAATAGTTGTGTTAGGTGTAATATGTTCTTCTGTTTCAACTTTTGACAAAGATAAAATATCATCTATTAATCTATTCATTCTTTTAGATTCTTCGTCCATTATTTTTAAGAACTTATTCCTAGTTTCTTCGTCTTGTACGTTGCCACTTAATAAAGTTTCTATAAATCCAACAAGACTAGTTAGTGGTGATCTTAGCTCATGACTTACATTAGCTACAAAATCACGTCTTACTTTTTCAAGATTTCTTTGTGAAGTCATATCAAGAAGAAGAATTGCAAATAAATTGTCTTCAATTTTTTTAACTTTTATTATTAGAGATCTTTTTAATATATCACTTGTTTGAAAGTGAAATTCTTCATTTAAATTATTTTTTTGATTACTTTCTTCTAGATTTTTAAATTCAGCAATTTCTATAAATTCATAAATATTTCTGCTATTTAGTTTTTTATTTAGAAATTGCCTGGCTACATCATTAGATGAAATTATAAGACCACTTTCATTGCATAATATCAGACCATCTTCTAAAATTTGACTTAAATTATCAATATTTGACGGTATATGTATATTATTCATTCAATAGAAATCCTTGGAGCTTAATAAATCTGTAATAATTATGTTGTAGGCAAAGTTTATAATATTTTAATGAAACATTAAATAATTTAAATTGAAAATAGAGATTATGATTAGTAGGACAGAAAATGACTAATATAGCCATTAACGGTATAGGTAGAATAGGTAAGTTAGTTTTAAAATTACTTATCTCAAATGATTATAAAGTAACATATTTAAATGAACTTAATGGAAATCCTTCTTCTCTATTACACAGTCTAGAGTTTGATAGTATTCATGGTAAATGGGACGCTAGCTTTAAACTAGATAATGAAAAAATTTCAATTAACAAAAAAAATATTCAATCAACGTTCCAAAAAAATATTGAAAACTTAGATCTAAACAACATTGATATCTTAATCGATTGCACTGGGGCACATAATAACTCGTCAGATTTAAAAAAATATTTTGACAAAGGTATAAAGAAAGTTGTTGTCTCAGCTCCTATAAACGAGAAAAACATTGCAAATATAGCTTATGGTGTAAATCAAAACATATATAACCTAAATAAACATAATATAATTACAGCTGCAAGTTGTACTACCAACTGCATAGCCCCTATAATTAAGGTAATACACGAAAATATAGGCATAGTTCACGGCTCTATAACAACAATTCATAATTTAACCAATAGCCAAACATTAGTTGATATTCCTCAAAATAATCTTAGAAGGGCCAGGTCTGCAGTAAATAACTTAATTCCAACAACTACTGGATCTGCCAAGGCTATTTCACTTATTTACCCTGAACTCAAAGGTAAGTTAAATGGCCACGCAGTAAGAGTACCTCTATTAAATGCATCCTTAACTGACTGCGTCTTTGAAATGAAACGTCCTGTTAATGAAGACGAAGTCAATTCTATGCTTAAAAACTCAAGTGAAAATGAACTTAAAGGTATTCTTGGATATGAAGATCGTCCATTAGTATCAACTGACTTTGTTAATGACCCAAGGAGTTCAATAATAGACGCCCTATCAACAATGGTAATAAACAAAACTCAATTAAAATTATATGCTTGGTATGATAATGAATGGGGTTATGCTAACCGATTAGTTGATATTGTTGGAATGGTTAGTAAAACTATTTAAAAATGATTAAAACACTAAATAATAATGAAGTCTCTTTTGTTCTAGTAACATTATCTTACTGGTTCTTTATGCTTACTGATGGGGCATTAAGAATGCTAGTTCTTCTTCATTTTCATTCACTTGGCTTTAGCCCACTTCAATTAGCTTATTTATTCTTATTATACGAATTCTTTGGCATGGTAACAAACCTAACAGCAGGATGGATTGCAAGAAAAATTGGTTTAAATATTACGCTATTTAGTGGGATGATTTTACAAATAGTTTCATTATTACTTTTAACTCAAGTTGATAAAAGTTGGAGTATAACCTCATCAGTTATTTTTGTTATGGCTACACAAGGTTTGTCTGGCATAGCAAAAGATCTAACTAAAATGAGCTCCAAAAGTTCTGTAAAATTATTAGCCCCTGATAAAAATAACAAATTATTTCAGTGGGTTACACTAATGACTGGATCTAAAAATGCAGTTAAAGGATTTGGCTTTTTACTTGGGTCACTTTTGCTTGCGTTTTTAGGCTTTCAATTGTCTTTGATATTAATGGCCGGATTACTTTCAATAATTTTGATACTCGTTTTTGTTTATTTAAATAATGATTTTTCAAAAATTAAAAAAGACGTAAAATTTTCAGAAGTATTTTCAAAAAATAATAATATAAATTACCTTAGCTTTGGAAGAGTTTTTTTATTTGGAGCCAGAGATACGTGGTTAGTTGTTGGACTTCCTGTGTTTTTATATTCTATGATGTCTGACGGATCAATTGATGATAATAAAAAAGCTTTCTTTGTCATTGGAACATTCATGGCTGTATGGACTATTTTTTATGGCTTTGTACAAGGTGTAACACCTAAAATCTTATCTCAAAATGAACTACTTGGTAAGCAAACAAAGTATTGGGCTAGTTTGCTCATAGGCATCCCAATTATATTGATATTATTAAGTTTATATTTTGAAGAGTATAAGCTTTATATAACTATATTTGTTCTTTTCATTTTTGGATTTGTGTTCGCTGTAAACTCATCATTACATTCTTTTTTAATATTAAAATATACAGATAAAAACAGAGTGACACTTGATGTAGGCTTTTATTATATGTCCAATGCTTTTGGAAGGCTTATAGGCACTTTATTGTCAGGATTATCGATACAGTTTGGGGGATTTTTAACCTGTATTTTTATTACAGCATTAATGCTTGCCTTAAACAGACTGTCGATGGAAAAGCTGGATTTAAAAGATATATAATTTAAATGTTAATTGAAAGTTTCTACATCAATAGATTTTTTAGATAAACTTGATTGATAAATAGCTTCTAGAACAGCGATATTTTGAAATTTTTCAATATCTTTAAATATATATTCATCTTCTTTATTAATTGTATCTACAAAATTATTAATATTAGCAGAAACTGTGTCCGTCCACTCAAAATTTTCCTCTTTAACAGATCCGTCATTCATTACAATCTTCATAAATGAAGGTCCTGGAGTATCTGGATGTGAACTATCAACTAATTCTACCCACCCATTCTCACCCCATATCGTTATCCTTTGATAATGAGGTGTTTTAAGAATTGCTGTTATTTGAGTACTAAGTCCAGATTTATGATTAAGACTTGCTGAAACCACGTCGCCTGTTTTGTACTTAAGTGTTCTTTGTGCAGTTGAAGCAAACACACTTTCTACAGGACCAAACAACCATATCATTAGATCAGTTAAATGCACGCCCATACCAGTCATACCGGCAGCAGGTGCATATTGTGGGTCTGTGCGCCAATTATCTAATGGAAGATTTGCCAATTTATTATGACTAAAATGCCCTTCAGCATACATAATATTACCCAAAGAATTATTATTTATTATTTCTTTAAGCTTTTGCCATCCTTTTTCAAAACGTCTTTCATGGCCAACCCCGAGTATGACTTTATTCTCATTACACATATTTATCATTTTCTTTACTTCTGATGATATTAAAGACAGAGGCTTTTCACAGAAAACATGAACACCCAAGTTTGCTACTTTTATTGTTTGATCCATATGAAATGAATTAGGGGTACAAAGTATGATTGCATCTATTGTCTCTTCTTGAAATGCATCATCAAACTCAGTAAAAATTTTTAAATTTTTGTCATCTGCAAGTTTAACTGCATCTTCATCAGGATAAGGATCAATTAAGTTAACTATCTTTACCTTAGACGATGAAGATAATCTTTTAATCATAACTTTTCCCCACCAACCTAAACCTGCAATTGAGACTTTAGTTTTCAACTTATATTCTTTTCTTTATGGGGATGGAATCAATTGATCATTTTGAGGTACAAGCCAACCTTTTTGTACAGCAGGCCTGTCAATCATTTCCTTATACCATCTTGTAACGTTAGGAAATTCATTTAAATCAATTTCTTGCCAGTCAAATCTGGCTGTCCAAGGCCATATAGAAATGTCAGCAATGCTATATTCCTTACCCGCTATGTATGGATTTTCACTTAAACGCTTATCCATGACACCATATAGTCTTCTGGCTTCTTTTGAATATCTTTCTTCAGCATATGCTGACTTTCCCTTGTTGTATTTAACAAAGTGATGAACCTGACCAAACATAGGGCCTACTCCACCCATTTGCCACATAAGCCACTCTATTGTCCTATAATATTCATCAGTATTTGATTTGTTTATTAGTGTTCCGCTTTTCTCAGCTAGGTACATTAAAATAGCACCTGATTCAAATAGTGAGTAATTATTATTATCTCTGTCAATAATTGCAGGAATACGATTGTTTGGTGATATTTCTAAAAAATGAGGTTGGAATTGTTCATCTTTTCCAATGTTTATAGGAAAAACATTATAATCAATTCCAATTTCTTCCAACATTATAGACACTTTCCTACCGTTAGGTGTCTGCCAACTATATAGGTCTATCATTATTTAATCCTTATTTTAGAGTGTAATTACTATGCCACCTTTTGTTTTTCTGCCTTCAAGTAAGTTATGAGCTTCAACTATTTTTTCTAGCGGCATTTTATCATGAATAGCTACTTTTAATCTTCCATCTGCAATTCTACTGTAGAGTTGATAAGAAGCATCATTATATTCCTCTCTATTTGCAATATAAGTGAATAAAGTAGGTCTTGTTACAAAAAGAGAACCTTTAGCAGATAGTAAAGCTAGATTAAAATCAACTATTGGTCCCGATGCCTGACCAAATAGTGCCCATAAACCCCTAGGTTTAAGGCAATCCATTGAACCTGGGAAAACTGACTTAGCAACACTATCATACACTACATCACATTTTTTGTTGTCTGTAATAGACATTACTTCAGCTACAAAATCTTTATCATTGTAATCTATAACATGATGATAACCGGCTTTTTTAGCTGCTTCCGCCTTTTCCGGGCCACCAACAGTTCCTATCATAGTTGCACCTATTTCACGTCCCCATTGCCCCATTAATTGGCCAACGCCTCCTGCAGCAGCATGTACCAAAGCTGTCATGCCACTTTCTAACTTAAATGTTAAATGAAGCAAGTAGTGAGTGGTTAAACCTTTGAGTGTACTTGCAACAACATCATGATCATTAACATCCACTTTAAGTTCAACTGCATGAGCTGCATTTATCAGAGCGTACTCTGCATAAGCTCCAACAGGAGTAACATATGATACTTTATCACCCTCTTTTAAGAAGGTAACACCTTGACCGACTGAATAAATATGCCCTACACCTTCAGAACCAGGTATTTTAACCTTTTCCTGATTAGGCCACGGATATAGTCCACTTCTAAAATATGTATCTAAATAATTTAGTCCGATAGCAATATTTTTTACAACAATTTGGCCTGGACCTGGAGAAGGAATATCTGTCTCTATAGGACGCATATTTTCCGCAACACCAAAATCTGTAAGCTCAATAACTCTTTGTTTCATAAAACCCCTCCTAAATTATTTACAAAGAAAGCATTACATTTTATAAATATTAAAATCAATATTTTATAATTAATTAACTTGTAAAATTTATAATTATAATTATTTCTACAATAAACTATTCAGGAGAATTAAATGAGTTTAGCACTGTCAGACCTGCCTTACGCCATAGATGCTTTATCTGAACATGGCATGAGTAAAGAAACAATGGAATATCATCACGATATTCATCATAAAGCCTATGTTGATAATGGAAACAACCTATTAAAAGGTACCGAGTGGGAAAATAAAAGCTTAGAAGAGATTATTGTTGGGACTTATGATTCTAATAATGTTGCTCAAAGCGGTATTTTTAATAATGTATCTCAACACTGGAACCATGAACAGTTTTGGCAAATGATGGGTCCTTCAAAGGTTAGCATGCCGTCTGAATTAGAAAACGCTATAACAAGCTCTTTTGGAAGCATAGACAAATTTAAGGAAGATTTTTGTAACGCTGGTGCAACACAATTTGGTTCAGGTTGGTGTTGGTTAGTTAAAGATAAAGATGGCAGCCTTAAGGTAACTAAGACAGAAAATGGTGTTAATCCTGTTTGCTTTGGACAAACAGCATTATTAGGATGTGACGTATGGGAGCATTCTTACTACATTGATTTTAGGAACAAAAGACCAGTATACTTAAAGAATTTTGTAGATAATTTAGTTAACTGGGAAAATGTTGCATCTAGACTTTAAAAAGTTTTAATTAGAAGGAATTTAATATAATTCCTTCTAATTTTTTTCCATAATGATATCAAAATTTAAATTATAGCATTTTTGGTTATTATCTTCATCAAAACCTTCTTCTAACTGCCTTATTAAACTCTTCTTCACTGCAAAAACAGTATCACTCTCTAAATATTTATCACCGTCTATGAATACGTGAGTTACAAGATCTTTGTAGCCGTCAGCTTTAACCATAAAGTGAATATGTGCTGGTCTATATGGGTGTCTATCCAGATTATTTAGAAGATCTCCTACTGGACCATCAACTGGTATTGGATAATATTGAGGTTTTACTGTTCTAAATAAATAAGATCCGTCTTTAAGGGATAACAATGTAGCCCTTAAATCAACCACATCACCATCTTTTTGAACATCATATAAACCGTCAGGACCTGATTGCCAAACTTCAATTGATGCCCCTGGTATCGGATTTTTATTTATATCCATAATATTACCTGAAACTATACAATTATCTCCTACTACACTTTTAGCTATATTTTCACCGTTAGCAACTGTCGGCGACGGTGCATGGAATGGTCCTAAAACAGTAGTTTCAGTTTCATCCTTTGACTTGCGATTATTTATAGCGTCTAGCAACATTGAAACTCCCAAGACATCAGATAAAAGTATAAATTCCTGTCTTCTATCATCACATTTCTGACCTGTTTTAGTTAAAAACATAATAGCCTTCATCCATTCATCTTCAGTTGGTTCAACTTCTTTTACAACTTGATGAAGATGAGTAATTAAGGAGTTCATTATTTGCTTAAGTCTTTTATCTTTTATTTTAGAAAAGCTATCTAAAACAGCTTCGGTTGCGTTGCTTTCATTAAAATCCATTTTATTTCTCCCAATTAAATAAAATTATCTATATATTTAACGAATAAATCAGCTCCCTTTTGAATGTTTAACTCCCAATCATTCGCAGCATCTTTATTAGCATTATCAGAAATATATTTATAACAAAAGAAAGATAAATTGTTGAGTAAACAGAATTTTGCAATAGGATAACTTTCCATATCAACTATATCAGTTTCTAATTTCTGTTTGCCAGTTACAAAATTATCTCCAGTTCCACAGGAATAACCTTCATAATCCAAAGTTATGGTATTAATTTCATCATAGGGCGTTTCTCCCATTTGAAAACCTAGCGGCCTTACATCCATATCTCTCTGTTTAAAACTGTTAATTGGGACCAAGCCATTTAAATTTTCATTTAAAGACCCTGCAGTACCGTAATTAATAATAACTTTAGGTTTAAAAGAGTTGTAAGCATTCACAACTGAAAAAGATGCGTTAACTTTACCAACACCTGAATAGACAATATTCCAGTTAGGAAGTAATGATTTTGGTAATTCTCTCTCTAAAGCAACAATAATAAGGGTATCTTTAGGAATCAACTTATCAGGTGTCATATTTTAACAACGAATGTACAGTAGAATTTAATTTATCTTTTCCAGACAAAGCGACTAATTCGATTACTACCAAAGAAGAAACAACTGTACCTTTTGAAAATGAAATTAAATCTTCAGCGCACTTTAAAGTTCCGCCAGTTGCGAGTAAATCATCTATTAAAATAATATTTTTATTTTTTAGATCTAAATTTTTTTTAATTGAAAGCTTTGATACGCCATACTCTAATTCATATTCTTTGCTAATAACTCCTCCTGGTAGTTTGCCTTCTTTCCTAATCATGAAGGAACCAACACCCAGAGCGTCAGCAATTAAAGTAGAAAACAAAAAACCTCTGGCATCTAAGCCACCGATTAAATCAACTTGGTAAGGTTTAATTAGGCTTAAAAAATCTGTTTTAACTTTATTTATTGCTTCATTTTTAGCTAATAAAGGACTGATATCTTTAAATAATATGCCCTTTACAGGAAAATCAGGAATTTCTTCAATATAATCATATAAATTCATTTATAATTAATCCACTTTATAAATATTAGTTAAATGATAGTAATAATATATAATAGTATATTTTTAATGGATAAAAAATGAATTATTTAATGCCCCATTCACCTAAGAAAGACATTTATCTTAATGAATTCGGGCTGTTGAGTAATTTAAAATTCGTACTCAAAGATATGTGCGATGTTAAAAATTTAAAAACTTCATGTGGTAATCCAGACTTTTTTAAAAAATGTGATTTTGCCAATGATCATGCCCCATTTTTAAAAGATTTACTTAATGAAGGATCTGTTTTAAAGGGTATAACAGTTTGCGATGAATTCTTTTATTCTTTAATTGGCGAAAATGGTCACTACGGAACTCCTATTAATTTAAATGCACCTTCTTGCGTTCCTGGTGGATCCAGCTCAGGGTCAGCAGCAGCTCTTACTAATGACCTTTATGATTTTTCTATAGGTTCTGATACTGGTGGCTCAGTAAGGATACCAGCATCTTTTTGCGGTTTAATTGGAATGAGGCCTACTCACAATAGAATAAACACTGAAGGAGTTTATCCAATGGCTCCTAGCTTTGACACAGTGGGTTGGTTTGCTAATAGTGTAGGAATATTTCAAAAAGTTGGTGAAGTACTATTAGATAAAATGGATAAATCAAATATTAATTTCAGACAATTTGTTATAGCGGAAGATCTTTTAGAACTTTGTGATGCAGCAGTCCAAGAAAATTTTAATAATTATATTAAGAATAATTTACCAGGTATTGATAAAAATCGTTTATCTAACATAAGTAAAGATATTATCGCTGATAATTTTAGGGTTCTTCAAGGTAATGAAGTTAAAATAAATATTATTCCTTGGATAGAAAAAAATAAACCTAAAATATCTCCTGAAATTAAAAGTAGAATTGATATGGCTTCTAAAATTACAGACATAGAAGTTAGTAAAGCTCTAACATTTAGAGAAAACCTTATAGATGAAATCAAAAAATCTTTGCCAGAAGGTACTATAGCGGTGTTCCCTACAGCTCCATTTTCTGCTCCCAAAAGTGGTCAGGATGATGAAAGCTTAGGGTTTTATAGAAAAAGACTAATGCAGTTAACCTCAATTGCAGGCATGACCTCAAGACCACAAATATCAATACCAAAGTTAAAAGATAAAACTGGTCCTGTGGGTATTTCGTTATTAGGATGGCAATATAGCGATGAAATATTATTGAATAAATTAATAGAAATTTAAAAAGGATATAAAATGACACGTATTAAAGACTGGAAAGTGGAAGATTTAACTAGTGAACAAAAAGAAATTCATGACGCTATCATTAATGGTCCTAGAGGTCATGTAGTTGGGCCATTAAGAGTATGGTTAAATAATCCTGGACTTGCTAGAAGTGCTCAAACTGTTGGTGCATATGCAAGATATGGAACGTGCTTATCAAAAGGTTTATCTGAACTTGCTATAATTGTAACAGGAAGAGTTTGGTCTTCTGCATTTGAATGGGAGCATCATGCACCCCTCGCTATTGAAGGAGGCATTGATCCAAAACATGTTGAAACTATTTCGCTTGGTAAAAAACCAATCTTTGAAAATTCAGAACAAAATGCAGTATTTGACTTTGCAGCAGAGGCTAATATTCTTAAAAATGTTTCTGACAACACGTACAAAAGACTTGTTGGTTTACTCGGAGAAAATGCAGCAATTGATATAGTCGGTATTTGTGGCTACTACAGTTTAATATCTATGACACTTAATGTATTTAAGGTCCCTAATGACACCGACAAATGGCCACTACCAGAAGTAAAAGATTTTTCAGAAATGGTAAAAAGTTAACTATTACTTGGAAAGGTATATTGCGCTCCTGTATGTTGACCTGAAGGCCACCTTCCAGTCACAGTCTTCAGTCTTGTGTAGAATCTTACTGCTTCCATACCATATACTCCATGCCCACCAAAAGCAGATCTTTTCCAGCCTCCAAAAGAATGATAAGCAACAGGAACAGGAATAGGCACATTAATTCCTACCATTCCAATTTGACATTCATTTGCAAACTGTCTTGCAACCCCACCATTTGAAGTGAAAATGGCTGTTCCATTACCGTATTCATGCTTATTTACTATATCAAGAGCGTAATCGAACGTGTCTGCTCTTACCATTGATAAAACAGGACCAAAAATTTCTTCCTTATAAATAGACATATCCATTGTAACATTATCAAAAAAGGAACCGCCGATGAAAAAACCATTTTCATAACCTTGAAGTTTCAAATTTCTTCCATCTACAACCAAGTCAGCCCCCTCATCAACACCCTGGTCGATATATCTTTTAACTTTTTGTAAATGATCAGAAGTAACCAATGGACCCATTTCTGAAGCAGGATCAAGTCCAGGACCTATTTTTAAATTTTCAATCTTAGGTTTAACTATCTCTTTTATCTTATCGCCTGTGTCTTTACCTACAGGAACTACAACTGAGATTGCCATACAACGCTCACCTGCAGATCCAAAAACAGAACCCATAATAGCATCTCCTACCATCTCCATATCAGCATCTGGCATAACGACCATATGGTTTTTGGCACCACCCATAGCCTGAACTTTTTTTCCATATTTAGCTGCTTCACTGTAAACATACTGTGCAATAGGTGTAGAACCAACAAAGCTTACACCACTTATGTCCTTATGTTGTAAAATAGCATCAACAGTATCTTTCCCACCATTAACCATATTAAGCACTCCAGGAGGGATGCCGGCTTCAAGAACTATTTCAGATAGCAATCTAGTTGAACTTGGATCTCTCTCTGATGGCTTAAGTATAAAACAATTTCCACATGCAATGGCTACTGGAAACATCCACATTGGAACCATTATAGGAAAGTTGAAAGGTGTAATTCCAGCACATATTCCCATTGGTTGATAATCAGACCAACTATCAATTGACCTTCCAACATTACTTGTATAATTGCCTGCTAAGTGATTAGGAATACCACAAGCAAACTCCACAACCTCTAATCCCCTGCCAATTTCCCCCAGTGCGTCATCAAAAGTTTTACCATGTTCTTGTGAAATAAGTTTGGCCAATTCATTTTGTCGTAATTCTATAATTTCCTTTAACTTGAACATCTTTCTAGATCTAACTAACGGTGTCATACTTGACCATTCAGGGAAAATATTAAGAGCTGACTTAACTGCTTGATCAACACAATTTGCAGTTCCTGAGACAACACGCGATATCTCTTCACCTGAGGCTGGGTTGTATATAGGTGTAGAAGATAAATTTGGAAAATCAGCATTCTGCCCATTAATTAAATGATCTACAAGTTTCATTTGTACTCCTAATAATTTTCAATAATAATAAGATTAATAATATGGACTATAGTGCAGAAAACTTAATTAAAGTAAATTGAAAGTTGTTTTTTACGTGAATAAAATTGCTTCAGAAATAATTAAATATAGAGTTACCTACCTAGAAATGAAGAACCGTCCACACTTTGATTGGCCAAAGACACTGAAACATAAATTAACTATTTTAAAAGCTGAAAATATTCCTTCTTGGTATTTTTTATTTTTTTACAAACAGGTTGGAAAAAATTATTACTGGACTGACTGGCTTAATAAGACTGACAAGGAAGTTAACAATTTTGTTAATGATAAAAATGTAATATTTTACACTCTTATTAAGGATGGTTGGCCAGTAGGTTTCTTTATGTTAGATTATAGAACAATTAATATCTGTAATTTGAGCTTTTTAGGACTTGTTGAAGAAGCAATAGGTATTGGTTTAGGAGAATATCTTTTAAAAACAGCTGTTTTAACAGCTTGGGACAGCAAAAAAATAGAAACTTTAACTGTAAACACGTGTTCGCTTGATCATAAAAGAGCTTTACAATTATACCAAAAAAATGGTTTTTCACCCGTTGAATTTAAAGATTTTGAAAAATATGTTTAATTAATGAAATTTTTGCCAGGAAGAAACATTCCCGGTCTGTTGTTGGTTGCTCCATCGTTCTCCCAAACTACTTTTCCGTTTACAAACACACTTTCAATACCTTCAGAATGAAGTTTTGGTGATTTATAAGAAGCTTTATCAATAATTGTATCTGGGTTAAATATCACTAAATCTGCATAGTTTCCTTCATCTATTGTACCTCTAGATTTAAGCCCAAAAACCTCAGCGCTTTTACCAGTCATTTTATAAACAGCTTCCTCAAGTGGGAATAATTTCATTTCTCGAGAATATTTTCCTAATACTCTAGGAAAAGTTCCCCAAAGTCGTGGATGAGGATGTCTATCACCAGGGATACCGTCAGAGCCTATCATTGACCCTGGAAACTTAAGTATTCTATTTAAATCTTCATCATCCATCTGAAAGTATATAGCTCCAGCCGGATAGAGCTTATCAATAGTTTTATCAATACTTAAGCCAAATTTTTCTGATAAAACATTCAAATCTTCACCAGAGATATCTGGATAATTATCTGACCAAGTTACTAAAACCTTGTCTGCTCTTTTTACAAAGCTTTTAAGCAGCATAGTAGAACTAGCTGTGTAAGGGTAGCAATCTAAATCAAGAAAATTATTTTTTTTAGCTTCCTCAATCAACTTAAGAGTAGTTTTACTTTTTCCCCAATTTTCTCTTCCTGCACATTTATGATGTGAAATTACAGTTCTTACCTTTGTTGAAGATGATATTTTAATAGTTTCATTAACTGATTTAATAACATCAATAGCTTCATTTCTCATATGTGTAGTAAAAACCCCATCAAACTCTGGTAAGATTTTAGCTAATTCAATAATCTCTGAGGTAGGTGCGTCATTTGCTGCGGGATATGCCAAACCAGTTGATAATCCAATTGAACCATCTTCCAGGGCTGTCTTTAAACAGTCTACCATTTTATTTATTTCATGCTTGCTTGCAGCCCTTTCAAACTCACCATTCATTGCCTCTACTCTTAACATAGAATGCCCAGTTAAAAGGGCAAGATTTACAGTACTAGGTTTGTCTTCGAATTCAGTTTTATAATCCTTAACCCTTGGAAATCTAAAAACATCTGGCTTTCCTAAGAGTGCTATTGGCGCTGGAACATCACCCTTATAACTAAATGGTGCTAAGCTAATACCACAATTACCTGCTATACAAGTTGTTACACCCTGACTGATTTTTGAAGACATTGTTGGATCTAAAAATACATTATCATCATCGTGAGTATGAACATCTATAAATCCTGGCGAAATAATCTTATTTTCTGCATCTAATGTATATTTAGCTTTAAAATTAGATAAGAAATGGTTTTCTGACGGATCTCGTACGTCTCCATTCTCAGGAGGGAAAACACCAATTATTTTACCATTATCAATAACAATGTCAGACTTAAATTTTGGAGCGCCAGTACCATCTATAACTTCACCATTCTTAATATGAACATCATAAGTATGCATTAATAAGCTCTTTATCAAATTAATTTTTATAATAGTATATTATATTTAATTATAAATAAATTCTATACTTACTAGATCGAAAGAGATTAGTTTGTATAAATGACATTAATGTAATATTGTTTGTATTTTATAATCTTGGGAGGATTATATGTCTTCATTATTAACTAATTTAAGAAGTGCAGTCATTACTGGATTTGTATTAGCATTTATTTTAATTTTCTTTTTGGCACAAGGCTCATTTGATCAAACAGCTTTTAATATGTGGCTATTAAGGTGGTTTCACGTTGTAGCTGCTATAATGTGGGTTGGTATATTATATTACTTTAATTTTGTACAAATACCTAATATGGCCAAGATCCCAGATGAACAAAAACCAGCTATTAGTAAAGTTATTGCCCCAGCTGCATTATGGTGGTTTAGATGGGGTGCAGTTGCTACAGTTTTATCCGGTTTGATTTTAGCTCACTTAAATGGTTATCTTCATGATGCAATGACATTTTCTGAGGGACAATGGCCAATAGGTATTGGCATGTGGCTTGGAATAATAATGTTTGTGAATGTTTGGGCAGTAATATGGCCTAATCAAAAAAAAGCTTTAGGTATAATTGAAGTTGATGCAGAGACTAAAGCTAAAGCAGCAAGAAGGGCAATGTTATTTTCAAGAAAAAATGTAATATTATCTATTCCCATGTTAGTAGCCATGACAGTAGCTCAAAACAGCTTTTCCTAATTATATTTAATTAAGGGGTATTTTTTAAAAATACTCCTTATATTATCTCATTGCCATATTCCAAAAATCAATTTCAAGAAGAGTTGACTTGTTAAAAATTTGATTAACTGTTTTCCATTTATAAGTGTTTTCAAAATTAGTACCTAATCTTAACAAGAATGCCTTATCTATTAATCCAGATACATTTTTACAGACATCTTGGTATTCAATACTTGAATATGTTTCTATCCACTTCTTATACATAAGTGTTTTGGGATTGCTGTTTTGACAGTTTAAGCCAATTTCACCATAACCTAGAACACATGGTGCAAGAGAAGATAATAGATCTAAAAAATCACCTGAGTATCCGAGTTCTAAAACATATCTTGTGTAGGCAATATTAGCATTTTCTTCATCCGCATTTTCTAGATCAGATTTTGATATACCATAATTTGCACATAAGGTGATATGAAGTTCCATTTCAAAATTTATTAAGTCATTTACTGTGCTAGCGGCAATTTTCATTTCTTCCAAATTGTCAGATTTCAAAATAGCTAAAGCCCAAGCTTTAGAGAATTGAATTAAAAATAAATAATCTTGGGTTAAATAATGTAAAAATTTTTCTTCTTTGAGTGTATCATTTGATAATTTGTTAACAAAATCATGCTTAGTGTATAAAAGCCAATTTTTCTTATGATTTTCTTTTAAATGTTTAAAAATATTTCCGTAAGACATTTGTAAAATCCTGTGATAAAATTCATAAAATATTAGGCAGCTTGTATCTTTTTCCACCAATTTTGGTAAGAAACGAGCTCTTGTGGATATAAATTTTGCCAAGAATTTCCTTTTACAGCAAACCTTTTAGCTTTATTCTTAAGTCTTTGAGCTATAATTTCCTCTTTATTTTTGTCAAACTCACTTGGATTTGTTTTAACATAGTCATGTACTCCAATCATTTGAGGTGTAAAACCTAACATAGAAAGAGTTCTTGCACCAAACCATGGGGATAAATATAAGTCCATCAATTTGTAAAAATTGTCCTCCTGCCCTCTATCTTTTCCACCTTTAGTTAGCATCCATACATTATTCCAAGTCTGATGCCCCTCTTTCATAGTTCCATAATGAATATCAGCACCTTTTTTTGTAGCTATAACAGCTATAGGCTCCCAGCATGACGAAACAAGAACTTGTTCACTGACAAGTAAATCAACACCATTATCAAAGTTGTTCCAAAATGTTTTAAATTGTCCTTTCTTTTTTTTATCTATTAAAAATTCACAAACACCTTTTAACTCTGACTTTGACAAATTAGAAGGATCAATAATATCTTGTTTTCCAGTTTCTTTTAAATATAAGGCTGTAGTCGATAAAGTTGGACCTGGTTCATTTTGCAAAGATGCATAACCTTTAAATTGACTGTCAAATAACGCATCCCAACTATCAATATCAGCACCAACTTTTTCTTTATTATAAGCTAACGAATCAGCATTTGATATATATGGCACAGCAACAATTTCACCGTTCTTGTTTCTAATTGTATCTGCAGCAAAATTTCCTTCTTTATATTGAGGTATCAAGTTTTTCCAATTTTTTATTCTAGAAGTATCTAGAGTTACTATCGATTCTGTTTCAAATAAAAGATCTTCTTGGTTACCACCATTATCAGATATAGCATCATACAATTTTTGTCCTCCACCTACTTTAGAAAACAACTGGAGAAATTCTTTTGAAGAGCCTTTCTTAGGATAAAAAGCTATTGGAACGTTAGCCTTTTCACTCATTTCGTTCCAATTATTAGTTACTTTAGCTACATTAACAGAGTAAATCCTTAATGAATTATTTGCTAATGCTTTCATTATCAATGTTTGACTAATCAAAGACGATAAAGTAATTAAGGATGTGTTTTTAACGAAATTTCTTCTATTTATTCTTAACATTTAAAAAATCTAATTGATGTATGGTTAATTTATTTAACATTTAATTATTTAAATAAAAATTTTAAATAACTACTATCACATAATTCAAATTTATGTAAAATTAAGAGACACTTTTATGAAAATTAATTATAAAGATTTACTAGATAATAATTTATCAGTTAATAGTTATTTATGGCCAAACGATAGAAATCCATTTGAATTTATACAATTAATAATAAAATCTAGAATTAAAAATATTGGTTTACATACTGATTTTATTAATAATTTTGGAGTAAATAAATTAAAACAGGAACTTACTTTAAATAAAATCAATGTTACAAGCATTAACTCGGTTGGTTATTTCACTGATCCTTATTACTTTAAACAAAATGAAAAAGTATTACAAAGTGCTAAAATATTAAACCCTGACCTTGTATGCCTTATTACAGGTGGGGTAATGGGTGGACCTAACCCTATAAGTAAAGAATTTACATTAGATATTGATAAAATAGATATTGAAGTCTTAAGAAAAGAAACTAGTCAAAAAATAATTTTATTATTTGAAGAAGCTTCAAAGTTTAATTTAACACTTGGGCTAGAACCTATTGGAAGTTGGGAAATTTTAAAAAAAGGACACTTTAATTCAATAGCAAGTTGTTTAAAATTAGTTAAAAATTATAACCACAGGGTAATAATTGACCTCTATCATAGCTTTGCTGATATTGAATTAGATACTTTTTTGAAAAAATCTCCAAAATTAGGTTTGCTACAATTCTGTAATATAAATTTTGATAAAAATTATAGACCCATTGGTAGAAAAACTATTAATAACTTAAATAATCAAAATAATTTAAACTTATCTAAATACATCAAATATATTTTTAATAGGAAAGATAATATAAAAATAGAGTTTGAGGTATTTCAGTCAGATATTAATGATGATCCAAGAGATGTAATATTAAATTTAAAAAATGAAATTTTAGATTTATTATAAATCATTTATTCAAAAAATTTAACGCTAGACCTTTTCTTGCCCATGGAACTTCCAGTAAATTTCCTTCATATGAAGCTGTAATGTATGCTGTTTGTAAATCTTTCGAGCCAAAACAAATATTGGTTATGTAAGGATCTTCAAATTTTATAAATTCAACTAATTCTCCTGATGGTGATATAACCGTAACACCTCCGTTAAAAAGTGTCCCTACACAAATATTCCCATTATTTTCAACAGCAAGTGAATCAAACCTTTTAATTCCTCCTTCATTATTTAACAAAATACCTCCGTTAATAGAATTTGGAAAAGGAATTTTTTCAACATCTCCATCGCCTATAATTTTAAAACTGTAAAGTTTACCCCCTTCTGTTTCAGCTACATAAAGTGTTCTTTCATCAGGAGACAATCCTATTCCATTAGGTGTCATAAAAGGGTGGATAACTTCTTTAATCATTGATCCATCAGCCTTAGCCCAATATATTGCACCCCTATCCATATCTCTATTTCTAACTTTACCAAGGTCTGTGAACCAAAAATTACCATTTTTATCAAAAACTATGTCATTTGGACCATTAAGAGGTATATTATTACAATTGTCGTATAAAGTAGAGAACTCACCAGTAGTAATGTTGACTTTTTGTATTTTTCCACCTGAATAAGATTTACTTTCTAAGATAGGCCTCATGAACTTATTATTATTAGAAATTTCCCATTCAAACCCACCATTGTTACAAACATAACAATATCCATCTGGTCCAATAGCAGCTCCGTTAGGCCCCCCTCCTAAATTTGCAATTACTTCTGTTTCCCCTGATATGTTAATCTTACTTAGAGTACCTCTTGCAATTTCAACTAAAATAATTGATCCATCATTCATAGAAATAGGACCTTCAGGAAATTTTAAACCTTTGGCTTTAACTATGAAATCTCTAGTAATTATACTCATGACAACTTCCTTTTTATATTTTAGCATATCTTATTTGAGGAACAGTCCAAAACAACAAGGCACCTAAGAATGTAAATATAGTACATATTAAGAAACCAAAGTTATAACCACCAGTCAAATCAAAAAGAAATCCAGCTAATAAAGCTCCAGTAGCAGCACCTAAGCCTTGACCAAGGTTTGTGGCTCCGTAAATAGATGCTAATCCTTTACCAGCAAATATTTCTGCCATCAAAGTTGTGATTATTGGCCCTCTTGCACCTGCAGATAAACCAAATCCTAATATAAATAGAATTAATAGTATTATAGAAGGAAATAATTGCATTAATGTTAAACTAAAAATAGCAATAAAACTTAGTAAATAACTTACAGTTGCCACAATATGTCTGGGGTACTTATCAGCCGCTAAACCAGTCAACACCATGCCAACAAAATTGAGCATTCCTGCTATACCGAAAGAAAATGCCGCCTGAACTTCACTCAATCCAATATAAACTAAATACGCAACAACATGTAATGATATTCCAAATATGCCAACAGCTGTAAAACAAAAGATAAAGAAAAAACCCCAAAATGTTTTTTCTTTGACAGCTTTTATTAGTGAGATACCTCCTACTGCTTTTCCATTAAAAGTTTTACGAGGATTATTTTTAGAGCCTTTTGAAATTCTATTCCAAGGAAGAATTGATGCTATTAAGAATAAAAAAACAAATACATATGAGATATATTTATAAGATAATTGCCAACCAACATCATCAATTAAAATTTGTGATATTGGAGCCATAATTAAAACGCCCAGCCCCTGACCTGCATAAGCTATTGATAAAGCTGTTCCTAGATTTTTATCAAACCATCTAGAGACTAAGCTCTGTGCAGGAACTACGCCAACCATGGACGCTCCAATACCACCAAAAACTCCTAAAATAATAAAAAATTGCCAAATGGAAGTTAAGTTACCTAATAATCCATAAGATATTGCAAGCAAGCCCAATCCAACCATGTAATTGAACCGTGGGCCAAATCTATCAAAAGCCATACCCGATAATAATGACCCAAGTCCCAGGCATACCATATATATCGAATATATAGAGGCTACAGATGCCCTGTCCCATGAAAAGTGGGAACTTAGAGGTAATAAAAAAACACCAAAACTTTCACCTGCACCTCTACTAAGCGAAGTCATTATTAAACAATAAAATAATACTAATAAAGATGAAAAAGATGCTAAAATATAAAAAATATTATTCTTGAGCATATAAAACTTCTACCTTAGACGAACTTTATTTATTTGATAATTAATTATTATTTAGAATTTAAAATTAATATATTGTTAAGATATCTAATATTGAATTAAAAGGAAACAATGTACCAAAAAATAAATAAAGAAGTAGAAAATAAAATCCAAGCTATAATTGAAGGTGATTACGAGGTTTCAATCCTTGGAACCTTAGGCAAGGAAGGCTATCCTTTTCTATCAAAAATTCTACCAATGTATCATAATAATAGAATTTACATTTTAATAAGTGACTTAAGTGAACATACACAAAACATGAAATTAAATGACAAAGTAAGCTTCTATTTCTCAATGAAAGAAATTAATAATACAAAATTAAATAATCCACGTTTAAATGTGAATGGTTCAATTTCAAAACTTCATTTAAATAAAAGTAATTCACAATATATTGATTTATTAAAAAGTTATCAAAAAATAGATAAAGGAAGTAAAATGTGGGGCATGTTTTCTGATTTTAATTTTTATTCCTTCACACCCTCTAGAGCACTCTTCATAGAAGGCTTTGGAAAAGCATATCAAAAAGTTTATTCTACAGACCAATGATTGAAATGAAAAACAAATTAATAAATAAATTTGTAGAAAGTAGATTAAAACAAGTATTATTAGATGATCTAGATTCATATCTAGTCAAGGATTCAAATGAAGCATATAGTTTGCAAGAAATTGTAAATGAAAAACTCAGTTTGTCTGGGTTAGGAGAAGTAATCGGCTATAAAATTGGTTGTACAAATAAAAGTATTCAAAAAGAACTTGGTGTTAGCAACCCTATATTTGGCCCTATTTTTAAAAATAAAATTATTAATAGTAACAAAACAATTTATATAAAAGAATTTACAAAAGTTGGGGTTGAATGTGAAATTTATATTAAAATTTCTAAAGAGATTAATGAAAATACCAATTACAATATAAATAATATAAGAAATTTTATTTCTTATTATGGAGTATCTTTAGAGCTAGTAGAAAATAGATTTTTTGATATTAAAAAAAATAAAATTGAACATATAATAATTGATGGAAGTTTAGGAAATTCAATTATTTTAGGAAAAGAAATTAGTAATAATTCCATTAATTTTTCAAAATTAATTGGAAAATTATTCATTAATAATAAAGAGGTTTATTCAAATTCTGCTTCTGCAATCCTTGAAGACCCATTAAATGCACTATTATGGTATTTTGATAAGAAATTAAGTTTAAATAAGTTTATTAAAAAATATGAAATAGTTAGTCTTGGGAGTATTACACCTCTTTTATGGATAGATTATCCATGTAATGTAAAAGCTGTAATAAATGGCTTAGGAGAATGTTCAATAACTTTCTCTGATTAATAAAATTATAAATGAATTCAAGAATCTTTAGTGCAAAAAAATAAACAATATTTATAATAATATATTAAATCAGATAAACATTATCAAAAGACCTAGTAAAAAAACAGCTATTCTTAAAAATGGGTTATAATTTCCTATTATTGAAAAAGACAGCATTATTAAGCTAAAAGCTATTTTTATAAAAGCTAATAATGATAGAATAAATGTAGAATTTAAATCAAGAATAGATTTATTTGCTATCATTGCTAACGGAATAAAGTAAAGACCAATCCCAAGAGACATTGATGTGATAGAAACTTTTAACCAATTTTCGTTAACCATTCCAGCAGCAATAAAAACCGTTCCACATACGGGTGGTGTTATTGTAGAGAGTAATGCAAACCAAAAAACAAATAAATGTACTTGAAGTAATTCTAAACCCATATCGACTAAAGCAGGACCTGCTACTGAAACACAAATTACATATGCAGCCGTAGTTGGAACTTCCATTCCTAAGATTAAACAAGCTAAGCCAGTTAAGAGTAAGGCGGGCCAAATATTATTATCAGAAATAGAGATTATGAGTGATGTAAGTTTTACTCCCAATCCAGTAATTGATAGAACACCAATGATAATGGAAGCGCACAAAATAATGGAACCTATCAAAGCAATTTGCTTACCTGAAGAAGAACAAGCATTAAAAAATCTATTTAATCCCAACTTTAAATCAAAACCATTATCTAAATTAAAGAAAAGAAGTAAAAAAGATGCTAAAATAGCAACTGAAGCAGCATACTGAGGCGTAAAGCCTATAAACATAAATATTAATAATATAGAAAAAGGCATAAGGAAGAAAAATGAAGTAGTTAATACAATTAATTTTCTAGGCAAATATTTTTGATCTATAGGTTTTAGGTCATATTTTTTAGCATAAAAATCAATACCAACCCAAACAGCAAAAAAAAACAAAATAGCTGGAAGTAATGCTGATAATATAATTTGATTATATGGTATTCCTGTTAACTCCACCATCACAAATGCACCTGCACCCATCAATGGAGGCATGATTTGTCCACCAGATGATGCGACAGCTTCAACAGATGCAGCAAGCCTTTTCGGGTATTCTAACTTTATCATTGCAGGTAAAGTAACCATTCCAGTAGAGGCAACATTTGCAGATGCGGAACCTGATATTGAACCAAAAAGGGCTGAAGATATAACAGAAACTTTAGCCGCCCCCCCCCTTTAGTCTACCAGCAAACGCTGTTGCTATATTCATGAAGCCAGATCCAGCTTCACCAGAATTTAAAAAAGATCCAAAAATTACAAATATAGATACTATAGATACTGAAACACCTGTCAAAGGTCCCCATATTCCACCTTCAGCAATGGTTAAAGTTCCAAAAAAACTATTGATAGGTATTCCAGGATGACCAAATTCCCCTGGAATGAAATCCCCAAAAATTCCGTACAAAATAGCAATTAGACTTACTAAAGGTAGAGGCCAACCAACGGATCGCCTCGCCATTTCTAGTACTATTAATATTAAAATTATAGATATTGAAAATTGAAAACTACCTTCGATAAAGCCATATTGGTCCATTAAGCTTTCATGATTGAACGATATCCAAAGACAACTAAAAATACCTAAAAAAACAATAAATGAGCTTATAAAGCTATTAGAAAAATTTTTATCATACAAAAATATCCAAGGTAAAATTAAAGCCATGTGAATAGGCCTTGATATCAAATTTGGGACTAAACCAGAAAAAATTAGATAAATGTGGAAAGTAATTGAAACAAATCCAAAAACAATCCACATTTTTTTTGTTGAAGACATTAAAAATTAATGATGATCAGCCAGTTTCGCTCCAATCTCTTTATATAACTTTATTGCTCCTGGATGAATTTTAGTAGATATATTAGAAAGCATCTTCGGTGTAACTCCATTCCACCATTTAGCTGCTTCACCTAATTTACCTTTATTATCCCAATAAGCTTTGGTTAGGTTGTATGCTACTTCATCACTCATATCAGTAGTTGTATATGCAACTACTGGAAGTGAAGTTGTAGAAATATCTGATTTTTGACCAGCATAAGTACCTGCAGGTATTATTAATTTAGTTCTCTTTGATGATTTTATTTGATCATTATTAAGTGATATAACATTTACACCCATTGACGCTGCTGCTTCAATAACATTAGGTGCTGGATAAGATCCAGCAGTTACAAAACCGTCAATTTGACCATTTTTTAGGGCAGGAACAGCATTTGAAAGCTCAACCTGAGCTAGTTTAACCTTACCTTCTAAACCAAATTTTTTTATGTATTTAGCACCTTCTTTTGCACCAAAAGAACCTTTACCTAAAAGTATAGTTTTGCCTTCCATGTCTTTGAAACTTGTTACACCTGATTTTTTTGACATTACAAAATGCATAGTCAGAGAGGGTATTGGGAATAATGCCCTAATATTTTTATATTTTGGATTTCCTTTACCTTTAAACATAGCTTTTTCTGCAATTGCAAGTTTTACAAGTACAGGTGGTGTTGTGAATACATAGTTACCCTTTCTACCAGCTACCTCTTTTACATTTTGAACAGAACCTTGGCTTTCTTCAATTGTTAAAATCATATCTCCATTAGTAGATTTTTTTATAGTATCGGCTATTTGTACAGCCATCTGGTAATAAGAAGATGTAGACTTTGCAGATTTATAAGTAATTCTAGTTTCTGCAATAGATTGACTTATACAAAAAAAAGATAGAAATGATATAAGGATTATATTTTTCATTTTCATTGCATTCCTCCCAAACGTTGAATTTGAAAAAGTATTATATTGAAATAATAATTAATAAGATTATTACATTAAAAGTTTAATAAATTGGACATTTTTTTTAAAAAATTTAATTCATCTTTAATTATGATTGAAGAAAAGATTAACTTTTCGTTCATGTTTACAGAAATTGTATTTGGATTAATAGCTATATTTTTAATAATACAGATATATGGATTTGTTAGAAGGAAATTAGGTTTAGACAAGCAAACAAAAGAGCTTAAAAAATAAGGGAAGTTGTAGAACAAAATTTAAAAAATGAATTAGAAAGGAAATCTAGAATTATTAGAGTTTTTTCTATATATTTTAAAATCTTTGCCTTTAGCGACTGGGATACAAGTAAATTGAGGAGATGTTAAGCCAACATCTCTCATTTCAGTAGCAGCATTTTGTGATTCTGAAAAACATTTAGCAGCACTTTTATATCTTAAGCCACTATCAATAACGTCTCCACCTAAAACCCAAATTAGTAAAAATTCCATCTAAATGCCTAATATACTTGATTTATAATAAAGGTTAGGACAAAAACTTGTCCTAACCCAAAAGATACTTAAGCCGATTTTAAAGCAATTTGCCTTGGTTTTCTCTCTTCTGGAATTTCTCTTAAGAGGGAAATTTTCAGTAAACCATTTGATAACTTTGCATCTTTGACGTCAACATATTGTTCTAAGCGAAACTTTTGTTCAAAAGATCTTTTTGCAATACCCTTATATATATATTGGACATTATCGTCTTGTACTTCTGAACCTCCATTACCTTTAATAGTGAGAACTCCGTCATGAACGTCTATAGAAATATCTTTTTTATTAAAGCCTGATAAAGCTAAAGTTATTTCATACTCATCTTCAGAAATTCTTAAAATATCATGGGCAGGAAAAGAATTTTGTTTTTGGGTTGAAATTGTCTCTAGTTCATTAAAGAGGTTATCAAAACCTACAAAAGAACGTAATGCGAGTGTTGGTAATATAGTCATTTTTAGCTCCTTATAAAGCGAGTTAATAAACATTCCATTATGGCAATGTTAATTTTTAATTATGTGATCTATTACAGCATCACTTTATTGATTTAAGTGTTGAAAAACTGATTTTCAAGACCTAGTATTTAAAATATTATTAGGGAGAATTTTTTGTATATTGATAAATATCTAGATACATTAATTGTAGGTGCAGGTTTTGCTGGCATGTATATTTTACATAAACAAATGTCAGAAGGATTTAAAGTTGAAATATTTGAACAAGCTGATGATGTTGGTGGAACTTGGTATTGGAATAAATATCCTGGGGCTAGATGCGATATTGAAAGTATGGATTACTCTTATTCTTTTTCTGAAGATCTACAACAAGAATGGAATTGGAAAGAAAAATATGGAACACAACCTGAGTTACTTGAGTATGCAAAATTTGTATGTAAAAAATTTGGTTTAAGAAAAAATATTAATTTTAATACTAAAATTATTAAATCAAAGTTTTCAAAAGAAAAACAAAAATGGATTGTGACTACAGATAAACAAAAAGTTATTGAATGTGAGCACTTGATTTTAGCTACTGGAAATTTATCGACGCCAAATACTCCAAAAATCCCAGGATTAAATAACTATAAGGGTAATATATATCACACGGGAGCATGGCCTAAAGAAATGCCCAATTTTATGGGTAGGAAAGTTGGAGTAATAGGTACAGGTTCTTCAGCTGTTCAATCTATTCCTATAATTTCTAATACCGCTGAAAAATTAATAGTGTTTCAAAGGACACCTAATTTTAGTTTACCTGCTAGACATAGAGATCTTCCTGAAAATAAAAGAGAGGAATATAAAAAAAACTATAAAAAATATCGTCAACTAGCTAAAAATTCATCTTTCGGAATTGCAAAATATCAACCCGCTACAAAATCAACTTTTGAAGTAAGCGACGAAGAAAGAAATGTGATTTATGAAAAAGCTTGGCAAGACGGCGGACAAGCAATGTTATTTACATTTACAGATTTACTCACTGATGAAAAAGCAAACGAAACTGCAGCTGAATTTGTGAGAAATAAAATAAGAAAAATTGTTAGTAACAAAGAAACAGCTGAAAAACTATGTCCCAAAAATCATCCAATTGGGACTAAAAGACTCTGTTTAGATAGTAACTATTTTGAAACATATAATAAAAATAATGTTTCTCTAATAGATATTTCTAATGATCCAATTGAAAAAATTACAGAAAAAGGCCTGTTTACTAATAATATTGAATATTCTTTTGATGATTTAGTATTTGCTACAGGTTTTGATGCAATGACAGGTGCAGTAAATGCTATTGAAATTTTAAATGATGAAGATGTAAGCTTAAAATCTAAATGGTCTGATGGTCCCAAAACATATTTAGGTATGATGGTATCTAATTTCCCGAATTTGTTTATGATAACTGGACCTCAAAGTCCAGGTGTAAAAAGTCAAATGATTTTATCAATTGAACAACATGTCGACTTTATTCATAATTTAATAGTTTACAAAAAAGATAATAAATACATAAAAGTAAATGCTAATTCTATAAATCAAGATAAATGGGTTAATCATAATAATGATGTTGCTAATGCAACCTTATACCCTTTAGCTCATTCTTGGTATAATGGTGATAATATAGTTGGTAAAAGTAAAGGATTTATGCCGTATGTTGGAGGTGTTGCCAATTATAAAAAAATATGTGACGAAAAAGTCAGCAATAACTATGAAGGTTTTGAATTCTCTTAAAAACAACGTTATAGGAGTCTGTAATGGAAATTTCAAAAGTTGAAGTTGATACTTATCAAATCCCCTTACCAGAACCAGTTGAAGCTTTTGCGGCGGGAGTGATGAAAGCATTTGATTTGGTTATTTGTAAAGTAACTAATGATAATAACGAACAAGGTGTTGGTTACATAACTGTTCATGAAAATCAAGGCTTAGCAATTGCTTCAATTATTAAAAATAGTTTTATTCCTATTATTTTAAAAAAAGATCCAAGATTAATTGAATTACTCTGGAAAAATATGTGGAAAGCAACTCATTATGCAGGTAGAGGTGCACCTGTAAGTTTTGCAATAGCTGCTGTAGATGTTGCATTATGGGATCTAAAAGGAAAATGTCTGAAAGAACCCTTATGGAGGTTGCTGGGCGGTCATGATAAAAAAGTACTAGCTTATGCTGGAAATATTGACCTCAATTTTTCTACAGAAAAATTACTAGATGGAGCTACAAAATCTTTAGAAAAAGGATTTAGGTCTATTAAAATGAGATTAGGAAAAGAGTTTTTAATTGATGATTTGAAAAGAATAGAAGTAATGAGAAATCACTTGGCAGATAATATCATGTTAATGGCAGATGCAAATGAAGCATGGAGAATAGATCAGGCTGTTATTGCATTTAAAGAAATAGAAAAGTTTAATTTAGTATGGCTTGAAGAACCAATAAAGCCTGATGACTTCAAAGGGTACTCGTATTTACGTTCTTTAGGTAAAATACCTATAGCTGCTGGAGAAAATCTTCACAATCTTGCAGAATTTAATCAACTTATTGATGTTAATGGTGTTGATTTTTTGGAACCTGATTTAACTACTTGTGGAGGAATTACTCCTTTTATGAAAGTAGCGAAATTAGCTGAAATTAATAATTTACCTGTTTGTTCTCATGGTGTCCATGAATTGCATGTTCATTTATTAGCTTCATGTCCAAATGCATCATACCTTGAATTTCATGCTTGGAGAATAGATGAATTCATTGATTCACCATTAAAGGTTTTAAATGGGTATACAGAGGCACCAGATTTACCTGGACATGGAATAAATTTTGATTTTGAAAAAGTTAAGAAATATTTTGTTGGATGATTAATATAAATTAATATTCTTTAAATTATTAATATTTAGAAAGTTATTTAATGAATGAAATAAATAAAATTAGAGATATTGGGGCTTCTATGTTGTCAGATGCAAATAAATCTGACTTGCAAGATTTTGGTTCTTTTTATTTATCAAGGTTCTTAGGTTTCAAAGTTTCCTATGAAGATAATAAATGTTTAGTAAACTTTGAAGCTAAACCGCCTATGTTTAATCCCCAAGGAACTCTTCACGGGGGAATAATAGCAACTGCTATGGATGTATCTATGGGACACTTACTCTATAATACAACAGGTGCAGGTGCAACTTTGGAAATGAATATTAAATACCTTCTACCAATTAAGGAAGGAAATGTTTTATGCGAAGGAAGCTTTCTTAAGCCAGGAAAAAAAATTAGTTTCCTTCAATCACATTTGCATAGAGATGATGGAAAACTTGCTGCATATGCTAGTGCAACTTGGATACCTTTTAAAAAATAATAATTAGCTTTTTAATTTTTTCATTTCACAATATTCTTCGGCAGTCATTTTAAAATATTCTATATTTTCATAATCTAATTTAACAGGCTCAGGATCAACTATATCAATATCAATTCCTCGAGAAATGGCTGATCTTAGTGCTATTGATGTAATATTTACACTAAATGAAGTTCCTATAAAAATCACTTTATTAGCTACTTTCATCCATTGTTCTGCTTCTGAAATACGGTATAAGTCTGTATAAATTTCGTCGAATAGCAACACATAAGGTTTTAGTGAAATACCATTTTCTGGGCTGAATGTATTACCAATTTTTCTAATTTTAAATTTTTCTAATAATTTTTCTTTTAAGGCCTCATCAGTTGGATTTGATGTTATATCAATTTCATCCCATTCAGCATCAAAAGGTAATTGTTTGTCCATTTCATTTCTGTAATAAACAACTTTATCTAATCTGCCATGGATAGATATATAATCAGTATTACCTGCCCTTCCATCTAATCCGTCTATATTTTGAGTTATTAACTTTTTGTCAGCTAGCCAATAATGTGCTGAGTTTGGTTTTACTGATCTGTAAGATACAAATCTTTTGAAATACCATAATAGAAAATCCGCAGGATTATTTTCGTACATCCATCTTGTTGCCATTTCCTGAGGTGTATAATTTTCACTTCCAACTGTCCAAAAACCATCATTACCCCTAAAGGTTGGTATTCCGCTACTTGCACTTACGCCAGCTCCAGTGATAAATAATTCTACATTCATAATGATCTCACAAGTAATTAATTTAAAATAAAACAAATTTGGTTGATTTAATTATTAATTGCTAAATTATAAAGTTATTGTTTTAACAATTTAAATCAGGAGTTTCAAATAAATGAGTAAAATTGACATAGCATATATTCCAGTTGTTGGAAGAGGACTTCAAATTGAGGTTATTTGTGCCTTACATGGAATTGAAACCAACATGATGATGAGTATGCCGATGGGGGAAGATTTTGATAAAAACACAGAATCTCCTTTTGGAACTATTCCATGGTTAAAAGATCCATCAAATGGAATTGAACTAAATGATTCCTTAGCTATTGTTCAATATTTAATCACCAAATATCCAGGTCCACTCACACCAAAATCAACAGAAAATGCCGCTCTAGCAGCTATGTATTGGTCTTGGGCACAGGATTATTACTCTTTTGTATTATCACCATTTCATGACATTATTACTGGACATAATGAACCTTTTTGGAGAAATTTGAGACTGACAGACACACTTGTAGAAGGTGGAAAAGAACTTGGAGTGACAAATCTAACAAAATTACATCATTCAAGACTTCAATATTTAGAAAATCATATTAAAAGTAAAAAAATAGGTCCTTTTATTACTGGTGAAAATTGTTCTTACGCAGATATTTTTATCTATACTTGTATTAGAACCGTTCAGAAGACCTCTGGTTTTGCTATATTAAGAGATTCTTGTCAAGATAAACCATTTAAAGAATGTCCTAATATATTGAAGATATGTGACGAAGTAGAGAAAAATCCTAAGGTTGTTGAGGCCGTAGGTTCTAAATTTAAGGATTGTCCAATATAAAATACTTTATTTAAGGCAAAACTAAATGAATTATTTAATTAATTGTTAGTGCTTGTGAAAGATTCTGTACACATCATAGTGACTGTACTAGTTTCTAACATTGCACCAGCCTCTTCTCGAATTTTAGATAGTTCTTCATCATTAGCAAAACTTTTTAATGCTTCAGGTGAGTCAAAGTCCATAATAACAGTTAATTTATTATCATTATCTTTTTCGGTACCTGCGAAAACCAACCTACCGCCATGAGCGTTTAATTTATGTTCATTTTTAACAAACATTTCTTTCCAAGGTCCAAAGCCCCTAGTTAAATCTATACCCATTTTAACAATCATTTTAATCTCCTATCTAATTAATTCCATAAATTCAGATCTTACATTTTCATCAGTTTTAAACACACCTAGCATACGCTTTGTAACTGTACTTGACTCTGGTTTATGAACTCCTCTAGTAGTCATGCACTGATGAGACGCGTCAATGAGTACAGCAACTCCCAGGGGATCTAGTACTCTTTGAATAGTTTCTGCAATCTGGGCAGTTAAGGTTTCTTGTATTTGGAGCCTTTTAGCGTATACATCAACTAATCTAGCTAACTTACTAATTCCTACTACTTTCTTATTAGGCATATATGCAACGTGAGCAATGCCTAGAATTGGAACAATATGATGTTCACAATGAGATTCTAGTCTAATATTTTTTATAATAACCATCTCATCATAACCCTCTACCTCTTCGAATGTTTTAGACAGGATTTCGTCTGGGTTCATTTTGTAACCATCAAAAAACTCTTTATAGGCGTCTACAACACGTTTTGGAGTTTCTATCAATCCTTCACGATTAGGATTATCTCCAGCCCATGCAATAAGAGTTTTTACAGCTTGCATAGCCTCTTCTCTAGATGGATCAGGATTAAATTTAATAATATTTTCATTATTTATATTTTTAGTCATTGTTACTCTTTTCTAGACAATTACGTTACGTTATAACATAACATACTAATTATATTCAGAATTACAATGTGTTAACTTTAATAATGTCTCAATTTCCTAATAATATTCCCGTATCAGTAATAACTGGATTTTTAGGTAGCGGTAAAACAACTCTTTTATCTGCTCTTTTAAAACAGGAGTTTATGACAAATACCGCTGTAATTATAAATGAATTTGGAGAAGTTGGCATAGATCATAATTTAATAGAGACTACTGATGAAAACATAATAGAACTTCAAAATGGCTGTATATGCTGCACTATCCAGGAAGATCTAAAATCTACTCTTCTTGATTTAATAAAAAAATTAGAAAGAAAGACCATTCCTTATTTTGATAGAGTTGTAATAGAAACTACCGGTTTAGCAGATCCTGTTCCTATCATACATACTCTTATGACATCTCTCGATTTACATAGAATTTACACTATTGACGGTATCATTACATTAGTTGATGGTGTAAATGCTATAAATACATATAATAATCATGAAGAAGCAATCAAGCAAACAGCCTTAGCTGATAAAATTATTTTAAGCAAAACTGATCTTTCTGAAAGCTCTAAAATAATTTCAATTAAAAATAGAATTAAGAAAATTAATCCAAAAGCAAATATAATTGAAAGCAATAAAAAAAAAATCCCTTTAACCGAGCTAATAGGACTAAATGATTACGATCCACTAAATAATTCATGGGATTCTCGAAAGTGGTTGGCAATTGAAAAATACAATGAAACCACCAACAAAAATACCCATCATAATCATAATCACAAACACGAGCATCATGATATAAATCGTCATGGTGATAACATCGAAAGTTTTTCATTAGTCACTAATCAGCAGATAAGTATGACAACTTTGAATTTTTTTATTGAATTACTGTCAAGTCAAATGGGTTCTAAATTGTTAAGATTAAAAGGCATACTAAATATAAAAGGTAAAGACGGGCCTGCAATTATTCATGGTGTTCAACATATTTTTTATCCTGTGGAATGGCTTAAAGAATGGCCTGACGAAGATAAAAGTACCCGAATGGTATTTATTACTCGTGATATTAAAAAATCTGTAATTGAAGAGTTTTTTAAAATTATTAGTTAAAACCAAAATTAATTTAAATTATTTAAATTTTGATTAACCTATTAATTAATAACATTAAATTAAAAAATTCTAACTTTGATTAAGTTTTTCTAGGTCTTCTATACCAATCTCATCAATAGATTTAGCTAAACGCCAGTTTTTGACAGACCCATCAATAGATCTAGTTGTGATTACAGTCTCTTTAGGAGGACAATTAGGCTCATGACAATAAAGTTCTGCAATACTTAAAATTGTACTTTCTGGTAAATTTAATTTCTTAGTAATTTTATTTTTTAAATCTCTAATTACTTCAGGACTTGCATTTTTGCGTTCAAACATTCCTACCATCTAATTATTTTTCCATAGCGTAGACCATAAAATATTTCCGTTTGTGTCACCTATTAAGATATGTGAACGATTAGGAGAAATTGCTATTGCAGAAATTTCAGAACCTTTTGGATTTCTTATTACAAATGGATTTTTATTTTCATCGAGCTCAGACAATAAGACACTACCATCATTAAAACCAACAAAAATAGCTTTTTCTCCATTCAAGGGCTCTATAAAAGTTGAAATTTGTTTGCCACAATCTGCAACACAAACTGGTTCACGACCAAGTGGTCCATCTTTTCCATCAAATGGCCAACATATAGCTTGATGGTCTCCAGAAGTTGCTAAATGCGGAGTATCTCCAACCCATGCAAAACTCTTAATCTTTGCAGGATAGCCTCTCATGGCTAAGTCAACTTTATCTCTTAAACGCCAACCGTGAAGTTCACTTTCTTGCATTGAAGTTACAATATATTTTCCATCTGGACTAAAACCTACTTTACTGTGAGAACCTTTCCATACTAATCTTTTTGACGTCCACTGACGCTCTCCTCGTTCCCATACTGTTACACCTCCATATGAAGAAACAGCTAAACGTTTTCCAGTATAATCAAAGGCTAAACCTCCTACAGTACTTGAATGCTCAAGTGACTTTGCTTTCTTTTGATCCTCAGACCATATGTAGATATTACGACCAGATGAGCAAACCATATTATCTTTGTAAGCAGCAACAGAGTCTACCCAACGAGAATTAAAATTAGCTATCTCAACAATATCTCCATTTTTAGATAACTTTAAAAATCTTCCATCATCTCCACCATTAAATATATATTCGCCATTTGTAGCTATTGATAAAACAACACCGTTATGAGCGTCAATAATTCTAGGTTTTTCTCCTTCAAAAAAAAACCTAACTGTACCATCACCAAAACCAACAGCAATCGAATGACTGGTAGTCACTGAACAAGTTACAGGAGCATGAAAATCAAAATGCTCCCCCCTACTTTCTAGCTCAGTTTCCTTTGGCACAAGGGAAGATATTTTTTCTTTTAAAAATTTTTCTCTCTCTGACATCAATATATGCTATTTGGTAGTATATAACTTGGACATTTAGGCTACTTTACAGCCTTCAAAACCTTCTTCAAGGTCCATACTTTCAAGATTTCTTCCAATAAACACAACTCTTGAACTGCGATCTTTACCTGCCGGCCATGGACCCATTGGAGATGCGTCCATAAGCATATGAACTCCTTGGAAAACATACCTATCATCTCTACCTTCAAAATTCAGAATGCCTTTAGATCTCAAAATATCTTGGCCTTTTTCTTGTAACAAATTACCAAACCAAGCTTGAAATTTATCCATATCTAAAGGCGTATCAGACACAAATGATAAACTTGTAACATCATCATCATGTTCATGGTCATGGTCAGATTCTAGAAAATCTGGTTCAACTTCTAAAACTCGATCCAAACTAAAGGCGTTTAAACCTAGAACTTCCGTTAGTGGCGCAGAGCAGTGATTAGTTTTAATAATTTTTGCGTAAGGGTTTATTTTACGGATACGAGTTTCAACACTTTGAACGGCTTTATCATCAACAAGGTCAATTTTATTAAGTAGTACAACATCTGCAAATGCTATTTGTTCTTCAGCTTAATGATGCTCTCCAAGTTGTGAACTTAAGTGAACGGCATCAGCAACTGTAACTATAGCGTCTAATTTAGTTCTGTCAGAAACATCTTGGTCTACAAAAAACGTCTGTGCAACTGGAGCTGGATCTGCAAGGCCTGTAGTCTCAACTATAATTGCGTCAAGTTTGTCCGCACGCTTCATTAGACCGCCAAGTATACGAATTAGGTCACCTCTGACTGTACAACAAATACAGCCATTATTCATTTCAAAAACTTCTTCATCAGCATCGACAACAAGATCATTATCAATACCTTGTTCTCCAAATTCATTAACAATTACAGCATATTTTTGCCCATGCTGTTCTGTAAGTATACGATTTAGGAGTGTAGTTTTACCAGCACCGAGAAATCCAGTTAGTACTGTTACTGGTACTTGCGACATATCATTAATTATTTTTCCTTTCAGGCATTCTATTAATTATTTGCACATGCACCACATCGACCGTGAATTTCTAGAACTGGATTATCTGGGATAAAACCAGTTCTTTTGGATAAATTATTTATATTATTTGTGAAATCTTGGTCAAGATGTTCCTTAACGTATCCGCAATCATTGCATATTTCAAAGACAGGTGTTTTATCATTGTGAGATCCACAACATACTGTCCATGCATTAAGAGATTCTATTTTGTGCACTAATCCAATAGTCAGTAATTTGTCTAAAGCTCTATAAACTGTAGTAGCGGCTGCAACGCCTTCTGACCTCATGCCCTCCAAAATATCATAAGCTGAAAGTGGTTGATCTTTACTTTTTAGATACTGAAATACTCGATCTGCATGAGTTAGACGAGATTTACTTTTTACCATTTTTTCCCTTTAATTAAAAAAGTAATTATTCACTTATTGCAATGTTATAACATTGCATTTTTTTTTTGACAACGCCCTACTACAGCCAATGTTAAAAACCTTTTTGTTTTGTTACTTAAAAGAAAATTATAGATATTTTTGTTGATTAATAATATTCATATTATATTTAGTCATGATAGTTGAAAGATAATTAGAAAATTGAAAAATAATATTTCAAAAAAAGATGTAATTAATGCTCAAAGATTATGGGCAGATAATATTATTCAAATTGGAGATCTTTATATAAATAGTGGTGACTATAAGAAAGCTGCATACGACTTTGTTTCTAATTTTTACGCATATGGTTTTAGTAACGTACTTTTCAAACCAACTTTAGCCTCAAAAAACCAGTTCAGAATAAAATTTGATGACGCTTTATCTTATTTCGTCGGTGGTTCAATCAAAGAGGATAAAGGATTTGCTTTAAAATCGTGGAAAAAAATTCGTTTTGGCGATAGATACTTTATTTTGGAAGGTTATAACGCTCTAGTAATGGGCAATTATTATTTTCAAACTAGCAGTGAAAGTGAAGAAGTTAAAGTTGAGTATACTTTTGGGTACATTAAGAATGATAATGGAGAACTAGTTATAAACCTTCATCATTCTTCATTACCTTATCAAGGAGATTGAATATAATGGTAATTTTAAGATTACAAGAATGAAAAGTCAGAAAAGTCCTTGCATTGATGTCTGTAAATTTACCGGTCAAAATGGTTGGTGCATAGGGTGTGGAAGAACAAGAGAAGAATGCCAAAAATGGAAAAAAATGAAACCATTCGATGTAAAAGCGCTTCAAAAACAGCTTAAAAAAAGAATGTTAATAATTGCAAACTGAATTAATTTTCTAGTTTCTGTTCCTATTACAAAGTTAATAATTATATTTTTTAAAAGAATTTAATTAAAAAAATTACTTTTATATAAAATCAATGTAATGATCTATTTATATAAATTAAGGAAAAAGAATTGTCAGAAATAATTTCAGTTAAAAATTTAGTTAAGAAATATGACAGTGATTTTATTGCAGTTAAAAATTTAAGTCTGAAAATTAATCATGGTGAAATAATTGCCCTCCTTGGTCCTAATGGAGCGGGTAAAACCACTCTCATTTCTACAATATGTGGCCTTACATCAATAACATGTGGGAGTATCACTGTAAATGGATTTGATGTGATTAAGGATTATAGAAAAACAAGAGAGATTATTGGGCTTGTACCTCAGGAATTAGCACTGGAACCTTTTGAAAAAGTTATTAACTCAGTCAAATTTTCCAGGCGATTGTTTGGTAAAAAAGATGATGTTGAATATATTGAAAATCTTTTAAAGAAATTACAACTATATGATAAAAAAGATAATATCATTAAATCTCTATCAGGCGGAATGAAACGTCGAGTAATGATAGCCAAGGCCTTAAGTCACAACCCTAAAATCTTATTTCTTGACGAGCCTACAGCAGGAGTTGACGTTGAATTACGTAAAGATATGTGGAACATTATTAAAGAATTAAAAAATGAAGGTGTTACTATAATTTTGACTACTCACTATATTGAAGAAGCTGAAATGATCGCGGATAATATAGGTATAATTAACCATGGGGAATTACTGCTTGTTGAAGAAAAAAACAAACTTATTAAAAGAATGAGCGTTAAAACACTTAAAGTAAAACTAAAAAAATCACTTTCAACAATTCCCTCCAAACTTAAAAAATATAATCTAAAACTTATTGATCAGGGCAATTCATTTCATTATTACTATAATACGGGAAAAGAAAAAACTGGTATAACTTCCCTACTCTCAGACATGAACCAAATTGGTATAAATTTATTTGACATTCAAACAGAAGAAACATCATTAGAAGATATTTTTGTAAAAATTATTAAGGACTAATCAATGAACCTGCGAGGAATACAAGCAATCTATATATACGAGATGAATAGATCCTTTAGGACTCTAATTCAAAGTCTTGTCTCTCCGGTTTTATCAACAATACTTTATTTTATTGTTTTTGGCGCTGCTATTGGTTCAAGGATGGAAAACATTAGTAATGTAACTTATGGCGCATTTATTGTTCCAGGATTAATAATGTTAACTGTTCAAATGCAAAGTGTAAACAATGCTTCATTTGGTATTTATTTTCCAAAATTTATTGGAACTACTTATGAACTTTTGTCAGCTCCATTATCATTTGTTGAAATAGTGATTGGTTATGTAGGTGCGGCAACAACTAAAGCATTCTCAATAGGCTTAATAATATTAGCAACATCATATCTGTTTGTTACGATAGATATTGTACACCCAATTTTTATGTTATTTTTTTTATTGTTAACGTGCATTAGTTTTAGCCTTCTTGGCTTTATTATTGGTATTGTATCAGATAATTTTGAGCAACTAAACATAGCTCCAATGTTAATAATCACTCCATTAGTGTTTTTAGGTGGAAGTTTTTATACAATAGACATGTTACCTCCTTTCTGGCAAAACTTTGCTCTATTAAATCCTATAGTTTATTTAATATCTGGCTTTAGATGGGCTTTTTTTGGTATTGGTGATGTGCCAATACTGACAAGTATTTTTTTTATACTGTTGTTCACTAGCATATGTATTAGTATAATTTGGTACATTTTTAAAACTGGATATAGAATAAAAAACTAATTCAATTAATAGATATTTTTTTAACTAAAAATTTAGAGGTTAATAATGAAGTTATACACTTTCACCCCTGCAGCAAACGCACTTAGAGTTGAAATGTTCCTAAAAGAGAAAAAAATAGATATAGAAACTATTCAAGTCAATGTTAGAGAAGATGAAATATTTAAAGAACCATATAATACAATGAACCCGTTTAATTGTGTCCCATTTTTAGAATTAGAAGATGGTACAATTATTTCTGAAACAATATCAATTTGTCGTTATTTAGAAGATAAATTTGAAAATCCAAATTTGTTTGGGAGTAATAGTAAAGAGATAGCTATTATTGATATGTGGAACAGAAGAATAGAATTAGATGGATTTTTACCTCTCTTGCATTCTGTAAGAAATAAAACATCTTTTTTTAAGGGAAAAGTAGTTCCGGGCACGCGGAACGAAATTGATCAATCACCTGAAATTGTTATTCGTGGAATTGAAATGTTTAAAATTTTTCTTAATAGGGTTGAACCATATCTTTCAAAAAACAAGTTTATTACTGGAGAAAAATTTTCTATTGCAGACATAACAGCACATTTTATGTTTAATTTATCAAAAATCTTAAAAATTGATCTTGAAGATGAATACAAAAATGTTTTTAGATGGAAATCAGAACTTGAAGATAGGCCATCAAATCCAATTAATAACCTAATCTGAAAAGTTGAGTATACACAAACATTGAATGAAGATAGTAAAAAGTTAGCCATAGTTACGGGAGCAGCTAGAGGGATTGGGCTAGCTACAGCTCTTATGTTTAATGAAAATGGTTATAAAGTTGCAATTGTTGATAATGATAAGAAAGAGATTGATAACTTATCTTTTACAAATGAAAATTTAAAAATATTTTGTTTTGATATTTCAAATGATGATGAATTAGAGAAAATGTATAGTCAAATATTAGAGTGGCATAATAGAATTGATGTATTAGTTAACAATGCAGGTGTAGCTGATTTTGGTAATATTGAGGAAACCAATTTCAAGAGATGGAATGAAGTTATGAAAATAAATTTAGATGGTGTTTTTTTATGCTCACAAAAAGCAATATCGCATTTAAAAAAAACAAAAGGAAATATAATTAATATTGCGTCTATATCTGGTTTACGTGCATCAACCTTAAGAGTAGCTTATGGAACCTCAAAGGCAGCTGTTATTCAACTAACTAAACAACAGGCTGCTGAATTAGGTGAATTTGGCATAAGAGTAAATTGTATTGCACCAGGTCCAGTAAAAACAAAACTAGCAATGGCAGTACATACCCAAGATATTATAAAAGCTTATCATGATGCAATTCCACTTAATAGATATGGTACAGAAAAAGAAATTGCGAATGGTATTTATTTTTTAGCTTCTGAAAAAGCATCTTATATTACAGGGCAAGTCCTTTCAGTAGATGGTGGATTTGAAGCTACTGGTGTTGGCCTTCCTTCATTAAGAAAATAATAGGTTATAAAGAAATTAATTTTTTTACTATTTTTAATTTATTTAAATTAATTAAATCAGAGAATTAATATTAAATGATGAAAGTTGATATAGTGAGTGAGACTAAATAAGAAATTATAATTAAGTCTTTTTATAGGTAATAAACAAACATAAATAATTTAGTCTTTAATTAAATTTTATTATAGACTAATTTTAAGATTAAAATTTATTATTTAATAAATATAATAAAATCCTAGAATTAAGATGAAATATCGAGAAGAGTCTCTGCACTTTATGAAAAAGTAAATATGTTAGTTTCTAAAAGTATGAAAGGCAAAGAGTTTAGAAAATGAAAGAAGATTATAGAGTAGACCCCAGAAAAATACACGTTGATCAACGTAAAAAAGATACAAGACGTGATGCATGGGATAGAGACCATATGCCAGCAGATTGGAAAAAGCCTAAGCCAGATACTAATAAACAAATATCGAATGCTGCGCCTGTTTTTATATTTGCTTTTTTCTATATTTGTATATTAATAATGATTGATACGGCAACCTAAATAATTGTCAAATTTGCTCATCATATTGATACCTTACTAGTTACCCTTAGTTAAAAAATCAAAACTACCAGAAACATTATCTTTTATCTAATAAAAGCTCTAGTCATTATTACACCAAAAATTTTATAAAATTAAAAATCGAAAAAGTTTAAGTTATATCCTATTTCCTCTTAAGGCAAAATACAGTCCACCAAACCACAGAATTACATGAAAATTATCATATAATATTACATCTAAAAATGACTCGGGTTTTCCAATCCAAATAACACCGGTCATTATAGAGCCAATAGTGAAACCACTGAATCTGGTTATCATATCACCTATAACTGCTAACTTATTATCTAATATTTGAAATATTCCTCCAACTAACAAACCAAAACCAGAACCAAGCTCTCCATAAACTACAAACCACCAAACTAAAAAAGGTAACTCAAAAGATTGTGCATCTTCAATATTTACCGGATATTTGGAAATACCTTGCTGAATAAAAACAATTATAAGAGGTATTCTTAACAACCAGTGAGACATACAGAATTCTGGTATTTTATTTAGTATATTTTGCATTTGACAATCCATTAGACGTTTAAATATTTTAAAGTATCCACAAGAGCAGAAACCAATATAATATATTAATTACAATATGATAAGTGCTTTTATTAATTTGATACATTTATTACTTTCTTTTTAATTAAATATTTGTGAAATCCCAAAAAAACTAAAATTTTTTTTTGGTTATAAATAGCAGCCTTCATTTCTAAAACCCCTGTAGTGTTTTGAGATATTAGATTTGAAATTATTAGTTCAGGGTATAAAGTATCTTCTCTATAAACAGGTTTTAACATTTTTCCTGAAATCTCAATTAAACCAATTAAACTGTCCCTAACCTCAGAAGGAAATGTTCCAGCACCCGCTGCAGTTTGAATCATTACTTGTAATCCATGAGCTAACATTTCTGGGTGTCCCCTTTTTTTGCAATATTCTAAATCATAATGAATTGGATCATTATCTCCTGACGCTGCCTGAAACATTGAAAATATACCACTAGTTTGAGTTCTAGATGGTATTAAGTATTTATCACCAATTGAAAAATCCTCAAAATACTTACTATTTTTATTATTTTCTATTTTTGCCATCATGCTAAAATATGGCCCTACTATATAAATAGCAAGAAATCATAAAAAAACTTTATTCATGTACAAATTTGTGCTGAAATCAAATATGGATCGATTAAAAGATAAAGTTGCTCTTATAACCGGCGGTGCAAGGGGTTTAGGAGCTTCTATTGCTAAACATTTCTTTAATGAAGGCGCCAAGGTAATATTATGCGACATAAACATTGATCAAGCTAATGAAAAAGCCCGCGAACTTGACGGAAAAGCTTATTATATGGATGTCTCAAACTCTAAAAATGTAAAAAAAGTTTTTACAAAGGTTAAATCAAAATTTAATCAATTAGATATACTAGTAAATAATGCTGGCATTAATGGTTTTGAAAACAGGCAAGATTTACTTGATGAACGAATGAAAGTAAACAACTTGCAGAGTAGAGAGTTTGCTGAATTAGGTAAAATCAACACTCACTTCGACGTTACTGTTAACATGACAGATGATGACTGGTATAGAATGATTTCTGTACATCTAAACGGCACCTTTTTTTGTACAAGGGAAGCTTTAAAAATTATGAATAATCAAGAAAGTGCCTCTATAATTAATATGGCGTCAGTTTTAGGGACTACTGGCGGGCCATCTTCTCCACATTACTCTGCTGCTAAAGCAGCAATTCTTGGCTATACAAGAGCTACTGCAAGAGAATTGGCGTCTAGAAATATCAGAGTTAATGCTATTGCACCAGGTTATATAGATACTGATATGACAAGTAGTCTAGGTGATGTGATAAGGCTTGTTAAATCATCTACACCTATGAAAAAGTTTGGAGAAGTTGACGATATAGCATGGGCTGCTGTATATCTCGCTTCAAAAGAAGCTAAGTTTGTGACCGGGCAGACTCTTTCCCCAAATGGTGGATTTGTAATGAGTCAATAAATCTAATAATATGTTTAAATTTTAATCAACAATTTAACTTTTCCATAAATAGGTATATTTATATGAATTTACTATCTATCTATATATGTGAGTTCAATTATTATAATTAGTATTCTTATGGCTAAAATTTTATTTAACATAACTAATGGGACAAATAACCAAACAAAAGCATCATTAGGTTTCATGTTAGCAAGAACTGCGGTCGAAGAAGGGCATGAAGTAATAGTTTTCTTAAACGCTGACGCTGTTAGTTTGATAAGACCGCCAGTTTTAGATAATTTAGTGGGTTTAGGAACAGGTGTTTTAAAAGAACATTTTAATGTATTAAAGAAAGCCAGAGTTCCAATTTACGTTTCAGCAATATCTTGTGACATAAGAGGCGTAACAACACAAGATCTCAAGGACGCTAACGCAAGAAAAGTTTTCCCAAAGACGTTATTAAATTTATCACTAGAAGCAGATAGAACTTTCGTATACTAAAAATATCAAGAGAATAGAGTTTAATCTTTTAAACTGCACATATTTCAGATCTAGTGATGAACCTTTTTCCTCTTCCATTATCAAGGGAGAACATTCCGCCTTGTCCATCAACAACGTCTATAATTAATCTTGTGTGCTTCCAAGCCTCAAATTGAAGTCCACCTATATAGAAAGGAACACCACCAATCTCTCCCATTTGCACATCATGATCTGCAATTAAAAAATCACCTTTTTGAAAGCACATAGGTGCGGATCCGTCACAGCATCCACCAGATTGATGAAATAACACCTCACCATAGTCTTTTTTAATTTCTTCTATCAAATCTAAAGCTTCTTGAGTTGCTTCAACCTGGTTTAACATTTTAAATACTCCTATTAAGAAAAGGGCGCAATATGCGCCCTTTATATTAATTTAAAAGAAACCTAACTTTTTAGGACTATAACTAACTAGTAAATTTTTTGTTTGTTGATAATGGTTTAACATCATCAGATGATTTTCACGACCTATGCCGGATTGCTTATAACCACCAAAAGCTGCATGAGCCGGGTAATCATGATAGCAATTTGTCCAAACTCTTCCAGCCTTTATAGCACGTCCAAATCTATAAGAAGTATTAAGGTCTCTTGTCCATATTCCAGCTCCAAGACCATAAAGAGTATCGTTAGCTATCTCTAGGGCTTCATCGTCTGTTTTAAAGGTACATACAGAGACAACTGGTCCAAAAATCTCTTCTTGGAAGATTCTCATTTTATTATGTCCTTTGAATATTGTCGGTTGAATGTAGTATCCATTTGCAAAATCCCCACTCATTTGAGCAACATCTCCACCCACAAGAACTTCAGCACCTTCTTTTTTACCAAGATCTAAGTATGACTTAACTTTTTCGTACTGCTCAGCAGATGCCATTGCACCTATCATAGTATTTGGATCTAAAGGATCACCCTGAGTTATTGCTTTTGTTCTTTCAATACACCTTTCAATAAATTTATCATAAATATCTTCATGTATTAATGCTCTACTTGGACATGTGCAAACTTCACCTTGGTTAAGAGCAAACATAACAAAACCTTCAATACACTTGTCAAAGAAATCGTCATCTGCTTCTGCAATATCTTTAAAGAAAATATTTGGAGACTTCCCACCTAGTTCTAAAGTACTAGGAATTAAGTTTTGACTTGCATACTGCAATATCATTCTTCCTGTAGTAGTTTCACCAGTAAATGCTATTTTAGCTATTCTTGTACTTGAGGCTAACGGTTTTCCAGCCTCTAATCCATAACCATTCACAATATTTACAACACCTGGTGGTATTAAATGACCAATTAGCTCCATTAAGACCATTATTGACGCAGGTGTTTGTTCAGCAGGCTTTAATACAACACAATTTCCGGTTGCTAAAGCCGGTGCTAATTTCCAAATAGCCATTAACAATGGAAAATTCCAGGGGATTATTTGTCCAACTACACCTAAAGGTTCAGGTATTAGATAAGAAACTGTATCATTATTCAATTCCGCTAGTGTTCCCTCTTGAGCTCTTATAACACTTGCAAAATATCTAAAGTGATCAACGCCTAGTGGCAAATCAGCAGCTGTAGTTTCTCTTATGCCTTTTCCATTGTCCCAAGTTTCAGCCTCAGCTAGCATTGCAAGATTATCTTCAATAATTTGAGCTATTTGGATCATTATGTTACTTCTTTCAGTAACACTTGTCGTACCCCAAGCATCTTTTGCTGCATGAGCTGCATCCAAAGCTGAATTTATATCTTTTTCATTTGATCTAGCAATCTGACACAAAACCTTTCCATTTATTGGTGTTATATTATCAAAAAACTTACCGTCTACAGGATCTACAAATTTTCCATTTATATAATTCCCATATTTTTCTTTGTATTTAAAAGTCATAAATACTTTCCTCCCCCTTAAGTTTAAATTATAATTAGATAGTGATTTCAAACTGTAAAATTGTAAACATAAAAATTGGGATTTTTCATAAAATTTGTTAACATCATAACTATTATATTTAATCAACAAATAATTAACAAAGCAAAGGTTACTTCATAAAATGAAAAAATACATAATAATTGGAAAAACTTCACAAGAAACTGCAGCTTCAATGCTAAATAAACCTCAAAATAGAAGAGAAATGGTTGAACCATTAGTTAAGAGTTTTAATACCAAATTTTGTGAATTTTTATACTTGAATTCACCTGACTTTGATTTTATGTGTGTAATCGAGGGTGAAAGTGACAAGGATATAGCTTCAGCGTGTAACCTAATTTATGCTAGTGGAAGTTTTTCAATGATTAACTGGTTTAGAGCTTTTGAGTCATCCGAATGGAAAGAGGTTTATGAGATTGCTTCTAAGAATATGGCTAATTATGTTTCTGCCAAGCAAGCAGCTGAGAATTAATTATGTATGGTCGCAACATTAATTTTACTCTTTTAGCTCCATCATTATGGGCAGTCGTACAGGCCATTGGTTCCAATGTTGAGGAAGATAAATATAAAAGAATGTTATTTAAGACGGGTGATAACAATGGATTTATTGTAGAAATCTTTGAAAATATAACTGTAGCTGGGAAAAAAATTGAAACTATGAAAGCAATGCAAGGTCTAAGTGAACAGGCTATGGCAAAAGTTTCTATTCAAGAAGGATCTGTAATAAAAAGTTAATTAATAATTATTTTTTCAATTAATATTGATTGAATTATTTTTTTTTTATAACCTTAGAATTATTAATAACTGGAGTTAATTAATGGGAAAAAAACATTATATGTGTACACATACTTGGTCAAATCCAGATACTGTAAAGGATATAATTAAACAACAAGGGGAAATGACTGATAAAGAATTCTTTGCTGGATTAAAAAGTGAAAAGGCAGAAACCCTTCAACATTGGATGGGTAAAGATGACTTTTTTTTCTGTCATTGGTATGCAGAGGATGAACAGTCTATAATAGATGTTTTAGAACAAACAGGTTTCAATGATATAATTGTAACTATGCCAAATGAAATGCAAAGATATGTTTCATCAGATAAAATTACAAATGAAAAACTAGTTGATCCTTTTGATACTTAATTGAAACGACTATTATATTACCTTAATTAAATGTTTATTAAATGAATGACCGACGATCAGAGTAGTGAAATTAGAGCACTAAAAATGCAAGTTGCAAAACTACAACTTGAGTCAAAATTACGTCGCAATTTAGCATCTGAAATTGATAAGCAAAAACAAATTGCTAGATATGCAGAAGAAATTGCAAAAGAAAAAAGTAAAGAAATTGAGGAAATTGCCAGCCAACTTTCAAAATATCTTTCGCCTCAATTATTCGCTTCTATTTTTTCAGGTGGGAAAAAAGTTATAATAGAGAGTGAAAAGAAATTCCTAACTGTTTTCTTTTCTGACATAGTTTCTTTCACATCAATTTCTGATAAAATGGGCTCTGCTCCACTTACTGAAATGCTTAATTTATACCTTACTAAAATGTCAGAAATAGCATTAAAATATGGCGGTACAATTGATAAATATATCGGTGATTCTGTCATGATTTTTTTTGGTGACCCAGAAACTTTAGGCAAAGATCAAGATGCATTAAATTGCGTTAAAATGGCAATAGAAATGCAAAATACTATGAAAAATTTATCAAACAGTTTTATGAATGATTTCAGCCTCTTAAATCCACTCAAAATAAGAGTTGGAATTCATTCAGGAGAGTGTACGGTAGGCAATTTTGGAAGTGAAAAACGCTTAGATTACACTGTTATAGGCGGTACCGTAAATCTTGCTTCAAGATTAGAGAGTAATTCTCCTGCAGGAAAAATTTTAATCTCAGAAAAAACTAAATCCCTTATAGTAAATGAGATTAATTGTGAAAAATATGATGAAATAAACGTTAAGGGATTTAATGAGAATATAAATACATTTATACCAATCTTTTGAAACTTAGAAAATTGAAAAAATTAACGAATTTATTTTATAACCTTAATTATATCCACACCTAAAATTTTCCAGAAATATAATAAATCAATGAACACCCAATTTTCTGATAATTTATTACCATCTCTTCTATACATGTCTATTACTCTCATCTCAGAGGATTTTGGAGTAGTTGTGATACCCATAAATATTTTACTTGGAGTTAATGTCAAATTTGGCCAACCAAAGAAACCACCAAAATTACCCTCTGTAATACGGCAAAGATGTCCATTAAATTTTCTTTCTTTAAAAACTTGCCTAAAAGGGCTGGCATGTTGGTCTGCATATCTATTTATTGTGTAAGTTGAACCAATTCCTGTTGGTCCCCACCAAATCATATTATCGTTCCAACTTTTTTTTAGCTCTTCAATTAATGAAATTCCAGTCGTACTTTTCCAAACTTTCACGTCATTAATCATATTTTCAATAATTTCTAATGTTCTATTTCCTTCATTAGGATCTTGTTCATTAAACATTAAACCGTCATGTGTTAAGGGGCCCGGTTGAACCAAACTAATACCAGTTTCGCTCGGGAAAGCTTTTATTCCTGCTTGAAGCATTAGATGAGGTATATCAAAGAACATTGCTACTTCAGAAATTTTACCATTTTGTATTTTATTAAATTCACAGTAACGTAACATAGCAATTTTTTTTGTCTCTTTTATACCAATCCAAGTATTATCAAACAAACCCATTAAATGTCCCATTGAGACAACCCAAACACCCTCATTGCCAGATATTGTATTATATCCAGCTAAAAAGATGTCCATCCGTCTTTGATAATTAAAAAAGCTTTTTTTAAATGGTTGCCAGAATTGAGAGTATAATTTTTCTATTCCTCTTATTTCATTAAAAGGATGAAAACCACGCCATAATATATCTTCTGAACAATATTTGGATAAGACTTTTGGAATTTCGTCAATTTTACTAGCTTCAAGTGCATTATAAAAATTGAGGACCACCTGTTTTTCTGATTGAAAATTCAATTATTAATAACTCATTTAACTTTACTTGCACCTTCAACTAAGGATTGTAGTTTTAAATAAGCAATATCTGGATCCACATTACCAAAACCTGCAAACGTTCCAAACCCACAATCTGTACCTGCTATCACTCTAGCTTTTCCAACAATATTGACAAACTTCTCAATCCTTTGTCTTACTAAAGAACTATGTTCAACAAAATTACTAGTAGTATCAAGAACTCCAGGGATGAGTATTTTGTTTTCAGGTATTTTGTTTTTTAATTTTTCAAAAATTTCCCATTCATGTTGATGTCTAGGATTTGATGACTCGAAAAGTAAATAATTACCCTTAAATGACATCAAGACGTCAAAAATCTGTTCAATAGATATATCGTGTATGTGTGGACCCTCATAATTTCCCCAACAAACATGAAGTCTCAACATTTCTGATGGAATATTTTCAAGGCTTTGATTGAGTATTTCCATATTTTCATAAGCAATTTTTACAAAATCTTTATCACTCTTACTTTTAAAAGTCATATGTCTAGATAAAGCTAAATCTGGGCAATCTAACTGCAATTTAATTCCAGAATTGACAATTGTCTCATATTCATCTTGCATAGCTGATGCAATTGCATCTAAATATTCATTTCTATTTGAATAATATGAATTGCTTAGAAACAGAGATATCACTCCAGGGGAAGCTGCATTCATAAAGATTTTATTATGATTAAACTTTTTTGATGCCATTAAAAGATTTTTAATATCATTACTTAAATCATTGTTCTTTTTTGAAGAAATTTCAGCTACGCAGCAAGGTCGTGAATAAGTCGGTGTGCCTCCACTATCTGCAATTTTTTTCATATAGTTTGGAAATTTTTCTAAGTCTTGTGGTGGATTTCTTTCACTATCCCCAGCAAAACCATTGTACCTATCTTTTACATAAGTTGCATAGGATATTTTAGACATTTCTCCATCTGAAATTATATCAACGCCAACTTCTAATTGTTTTTTCACAACTTCTTCAACGCAAGTTGATATCACATCTTCAAAATGTTGAAGATTGTATTTCTCATCTTTTTCTCTTTTAAAAAGTAAATCAGAAACCACTTTTGGCCTTGGAAGTGAACCTACATGTGTTGTTAAAATTGTCATCTTATTATTTCCTATGTGTAGAGCCAGGCATATCATCTGTTGGAATTACTTTATAAATTGTGGCCATGCCAGGTTTGGTTGGTTCTAATGAATATTTATTATTTTTAGGAAGCGAGAATGTATCACCAGGATTTAGGATCAAATCACAAATTTTAGATTTAATTCTCCAATATCCTTCAACAGGAATAAGAACAATGTCTTTGTTATAAATGCCATTATCTTTTTTAAATGACCTTTCTGAAATAAATTCAACATCAAAACCTGGTTTATCGAAAATTTTACCATTTTCACCTATAACATTACACGGCTTATCGTATGATAAAGAATGCAAATCTAAATATCTTGCAACATAATAAGGAACAACTTCACCAGTTGTATATTCTGGAAATTCTTTTAACTCTTCTTCTGTCAAAATCTCCATACTATTCTCATTATATGGTATTTTTTGACCTTTAAGTGTATTATAAATTTTTCCTTTTTCAGATAATACTAAACCATGCTTTTGGGCTTCTAAAAGTACTTCAGGTGCCCAAATCACTCCGCCTCCAGCATCATCTCCTCCTAATATAGCCATTAACATTCCATAATTATCACCAATATTTTCAAAGCCTCTAAAAATACCTGTTGGAATATTAAAGATATCACCTTTTTCAAGAGTTACCTCTCCTGCATTTCCATGACGTCCCCAGAAGAACCTCCATCTACCTGATAAAACAAAAAAAACTTCAGCTGTACGATGACTGTGAAGAGAATTATTACATTTTGGTGATTGTCCTGCTGCCCCAATATTGAAGCCATGAGGTATATTAATATGGACATGTTGTTCTGGATTTTCTGAAACACCAGAGCCAATGATCGTAAAATTTTCTTTTTGATTTGAACCAGGTGTATGGGTATCTATAAACGCAGTTTTACATGGAATTAATTCGCCATATCTAACTAATCTACTCTTTATATTTAATTCATTCATAATCTTCCTATCAATGTTAAAGCAATATTTGTTTCCAAATTGAAATTTCGTCGATTAAAATAAATTCTCTAATAATTCCCTGCTTACCAAACTCAGCATGAGAAATGCCATAAATTTCAATTTCTTTGTTAGTTGGTAAGCCAAAAAAACCATTAGAGTTATGCAAGCAAATCAACCTCCATCTTAATGCAGCCCTTGGCCTCATATTATTTTGATCTAAAGCTATACTATTTGAAACTTCACATTTTAAGATTTTAAAACATGAAAGAAATAAGTTCCATTTTTCATATATTTTTTCGATAGTATTAGTTAACTCACCACCAAACCAATATAATTGAGCTGAACGCTCATACGCTTTTTTCTCAAAAAAAGATTGACCTTCAATTATATTTGTAAGTGCTTCTTTATATTTTTTTGCATATGTATTTTCACAATTACTCATCATGTTTTTTTTGATAAATGAATTTTTTGTAAACTCAATATCATTTTTTTTAAACGTTCCATCGCTAATTCGTTGTTCAACAAAATCACTAACTTTGAAGCCTAATTGATTTAAAATACTTGCTTCGTCTCTAATTATCCATTCTTCTACAATCTTATTATTGACAATCAAACAATCAGCTATAACTCTATACATGACTTTTTTACCCGTAGCTTTGCCATAAAATCCATCACCTAGGTGAGTTCCTGTAGATAGGATCCTATGAGAACTAAGATATTTACTTTTTATAGATCCAAACGAAATGACATCCTCACCAATTAACTGTCTATCTGGGAATTGCTCAAGTGTTTTGTATGTTGCTTTAACTACAGTGTCACAATCGTATGTTGTAATACTTGGTGATCTTACAATTACATCTGAAGAGTAATAGTTTCTGATATTTTCAACTTTTTTATTTTCCCAAATTTCTTCAGTAATTCTGTATATAAAATCTTCAATTTCATCGTGATCAAGTGAATATTCATTAATTAGATTTTTTTGACTATCAAATTTTTCCCAACCTTCTCCTTTAAAAATATCAACTCCTAATTGTCTTAACACGTCTGGAAAATCTACCATCACCCAATTGTTAATAATTTTATTATCTTTGGTTTGCCAAAAATCCATATACCTTATGTTAACTTTTTTATTTGTCGGGCTAATACCCATAAATATTCCGCTATGCAATGCTTCTTGCCTTCCAAAGGCAGCCCCCCACTCTCCTTCAAACAGTCTTGCCTCGTCTACACAAACTTTTTCTGAAAAAGCTTTTTGAAATGGCACTTGCCAATTTTCTTGAAATTCTTTAAAACCTAATTTTGTTCCACAACCATAATTCCCAAACCATTTTAAATCATTAGAGAAAAACTCTCCAATATCATCTATTCTATGGTCATTAAGTGCGACAACCATTTTCTCAATAATTTCTCTAGTAATTTTTGTTTTAGATAAATCATTAGAAGAAGTGAGAGTTGATTGCTCTATTATTTTATCTTTCATTTTTAATTAACACTCCTAACCCTTCACGGCACCTTGAGTTAAACCACTCACTAATTTAGTTTGAAAAAACATTATTAATATGAAAAGTGGTACAGTAGCAGAAACGACCGCTGCAACTGCAAACATAACATTTCCTTCAGTATAAGTTGTACCTAAGAAAGCAGCTATCTTTGGTATCATTGTTCTATTTTCATCAGATAAAAGCATAGAAGTAACTGCAAAATCATTATAAGCTAATAAAAAGCTAAATAATCCAGTAGTAATTATTCCTGGCCACATAACAGGTACAATTACATGTCCAAAAGCTTGGTATTGCGAACAACCATCGACTTTAGCGCTCTCATCAAGTTCCTTGGGTATATTTTGAAAGAATGAATGTAACATCCACAAAGTAAATGGTTGGTTTATTGAAACCAATACTATGATTGTTGTTGGCAGAGTGCCCCATAGATTCCATTCAAAAAAAGGTGGAAGATAACCAGCAACAAGCGTAATTGGAGGCATTGCTCTGAAAATAAGTGCCATTATTAAGAGCCAAAATGTATATTTAAAATTTGATCGTGAAAGAGCGTATGCGCCAAGAGTACCTATTGTTAGTGAAGTAATAACAACGAAAAAACAAACTAAAGAGGTGTTTATAAAAGCTTTCCAAAATTCTTCTTGAACCCATGCACCATGATACCCAATAAAAGTGAAAGGAGAACCATAAGTTTGTTTAGTATTTTTTCCTGTAATGGCATTAGTCCAATTTGATATTGAAAAAAAATCTAATTCAACTTTGAAAGATCCCCAAAAAGTCCAAATAAAAGGAAAAGCAGCCACCAAAACCCATAAAAATATCAGCAAATAGATTATTATTGCCTTAAAAGAGCTATTATTTTTAGTACTTTTGTAAAAATTAAAAATCATTTTTTGAACTCAAATTCTTTCCATGTTTTTATTAAAACCGGTAAGAGTAAGATTATAATACCAAGAATAGTTAGTATAGAAGAAGTTGCTGCAGCAGATAACTGTCTTGTCTCTCCTCCAAGATCATTAAAAATAATCCAGCTTAATGAGGTTGCATGAGCTTCTGCATTAAACCCTACGATTGGTTCAAACACCCTGAAATTATCCATTAGCTGCATTAATGTTACAAACGTAATTAGTGGCATTATATGCGGTATTATTATGTGTATGGTTTGTTGGAAAGTATTTGCACCGTCAATTTGTGCAGATTCTATTTGATCTTTTGGAAGGGTCTGTAATCCTGCATAAAAAACAATAAATGAAAAAGGAATTGCATGCCATACCCCGTAAACTATTAACATTATCCAAGTTAAGAATGTAGATGCTTTAAGAGATAAACCTGGGTCTTCAAATAATATTTGTAATAAGTTTCCCACAATACCTCTACTATCTATCATCCAAAATAGTATGATCGAACCTATTAATGGCGTAACTATCATTGGCAAAAGAGAAAAAAATATAATTAGACCTTTTAATTTTTTATTAAATGAATTCACTCCTAAGGCAATTAATAGCCCGAGAACAAGCATTATTGGTGTAACTGTAAATGTAAAAGTCAAAGTAAAAAATAAGGCTTTATAAAATGGTAAATCAGCAGTTAATTTTAAAAATTCAAAAAAATTATTAGTCTTTGACCATAAGTCTTTGACCTGTTCAATTGCTAAATGACCTCTATCAAAATAGACATCTAAACCAACATATTTGCCTAACGGGTTATTTTTTTTTAAATTTTGTGTAGCCTCATGATTTATAGATGTAGCCTTTTTACAACCAAAAGGATCGCAGTTTTCTACGGTAACTAAAACATTTTCATGAGGGGTGTGCAAAGATTGAATTGTAACAGAAATAATTGGCAATGTTATAAAGAAAAACATTGCCAAGAATGTTGGAAGTATAAACCAAAAGAAAGTTTTATGTTTCATTTTTTTAAACTAGAGAGCCATAAACTCTCTAGTCGCCTTTTATAAAAAACCTTTTTCTTTTGCAGAAGCTTTGTAAGCATCTTCTATGTCAGATAAAGTCTTTTTTGCTGATTCTTTACCTTGCATAAAATCAGATATTTCCTTTCCAATTGCTGAATGCATTAATCCTGCATATGGTAACATTGGATAAGGAGTAGTGCTCATTTTTGCTGCTGCAAAAACACCTTTAGCTGCTTCTGTCGGCTTATAACCATCAATTAACCATACAGCTTGCTTTCTTATTTCATCATTATCCATTATTGACGGTCTAATAGCATTAGTCATTGCAATAAATGTAGCTTCAGCTTCTTTATCACTTATTTTTTTAGCTACAGTCCAACCATCCCAAAACAATGTCGAAGCAGGAGTTTTACCTCCCCCAACTGTCATAGGTCCAGCTATATCCATACCATTTTTAACTTCATCACTTACACCATCAGCGTCTACTAATGTTGCAGCTCTACTACCCCACATATTCATAATAGCAACGTTTCCAGCTCTAAACTCGGCATTTGTAGCGTTACTATCATGGGTTAGAAAATCTGGATTCATATAATTTGACAAAGCTTTCATCATTTCTAGAGCTTTTACACCAGATTCAGAATTTACATTTGGTTCTGCAGTGTTGCCTTTAAAATGTGATCCTCCATAACCTATAAACATATTATTAAATTCTTGAGCTAAATTCCAGCCAGCTTTGTAAGCTCCACCAACAGGATTTTTTACAAGACCAGCATCTCTAATTTTTTTTGCTGCAGAAAGCATTTCTTCATAGGTCTTAGGAACATCAATATTTAGTTTTTTCAATATATCTTTTCTATAAACAAGATGTTGCGCATTAGCCATAAATGCTACAGCCATTATTTTACCATCAATAGTAATAAGTTGGTTCTTTTTCAAACCCTTACCATGCTTTTTAACTAAACTATCTAAGGGCCTTATAAGGTCTTCATTAAGTAATGCAACAATTGATGTATTTGCGACAATAGCTGAGGTATATTCAGCTGGCTCACTACTCATACCTGCAACATTAATTTTTTGATGATCTGCAGTTAAATTTGCTGATACTTTAGCTCCTTTACATTCTTTTGCACCCGATCCAACTGTTTGGATTGCAGGAAATTCATTTCCAACAATACTAACTCTAGCAGAAATACTACATGCGAATGAGCTAGTAGATGTTAAAAAAATAATTGAAGATAAAATTTTTATTAATAATAGTTTCATATTTTCTCCTTGTTTAACTCAAATTAAAACCAGTTTTATCATCAAAAATATGACACTTTGAAGACAAAATTGATATACTAACGGCATCTCCTAAAGATGCGTTAAAAGTATTACTCATTTTTACTGAAATAAAATTTTCTTCTATTTTCACCGTTACCATGGTCGCATCACCTAAAAGCTCTATTGAAAAAATTGGTCCTTTAATATTTCCAGAAATACCCTTAGTTATTTTACCATCTTCTGCACGAAATCCAAGCTTATATTTTCCATTTTTATGATTAAAATTTTCAATTTTTATATCTTTAGCAATAAAATCAGTATCCTTGATATAACCATTAATTAAATTCATAGGGGGGTTACCTATGAACGAAGCAACAAATGTATTTATAGGCTTGTCATAAATTTGTTTTGGTTTACCAATTTGTTGAATAATACCCTTATTCATAACAACAACTCTATCAGCCAAAGTCATTGCTTCAATTTGATCATGAGTAACGTATATTGTAGTTATTTGAAGTTGGTTTTGTAAGTGTTTAATCTGACCTCTAGTCGAAACTCTCAATTTAGCATCAAGATTAGATAATGGTTCATCCATTAAAAAAACATTAGGTTTTCTTACTAAAGCTCTTGCTAATGCAACTCTCTGTTTTTGTCCTCCAGATAGTTCAGACGGTTTTCTATGACAAAAATCATTTAATTCAACTAAATTGATAGCCTCCATAACTAAATTATTATGGCTTTCTTTAGGTATCTTTCTTATTTTTAAAGGAAATCTAACATTTTCATAGACTGTCATATTTGGATATAGACCATATGATTGAAATACCATAGAAATATCTCTGTCTTTAGGTTCTAAATCATTTACAATTTTACTATCAATTTTAATAATTCCATCTGTTAAATCCTCTAATCCAGCTATCATTCTCATTGTAGTAGTTTTACCGCATCCAGAAGGACCTAATAACACTAAAAACTCTTTGTCCTTGATCGTTAAATTAAAATCAATTACAGCATTGAAATCACCCCAACTTTTTGACACTTTAATTAGTTCAATCTCTGCCATTTAGTATCATTTACCCTTCTTCAAAAAAAGATTTTACAGATTTGAATATATCTTTGCTTATTAGAGAACTTTCTTCATAAGTTGTATATTCACCCGGGTATAAAAGCGTCTGTATATTTGCATTCATTGCAGAACGACAGTTTTCTATAGTATTCTCAATTGCTAATGAACTTGAGTGCATCACTTCTAGTTTTTTTAATGCAAATTTATAAATTTCAGGATCAGGTTTTCTTTTAGAAACAAGCTCATCATAGGTAATTAAGTCAAATTTTGAAAAATCAACCTGTTTTGATAAATTGTTGATTACTAAATCTAGGGTATCCTTAGTTGTAGTTGTAATAAAACCAATTTTAATATTATGAATAGATGCATATTCAATAACTTCTAAAACTCCATCCCTTGGTTTTAAATTTTTTTTCGATAATAATTTGAAATATTTAATTTTTAATAAATGTATTTGTTTAGCATCATCTAAATTCAATTTATTTTTTGAAAATTCAATCAGACGATTTAAACCACCAGGCTTTTTAAGCATTTTTATATAGTTAGCTACGTTCCAATACCAGTCAATACCAAATTCTTTAAAAGCAGCATTAAAAGCTTTCCTTTGAATTTCAGAACTTTCAACTATAGAACCAATAGAACCAAATAATAAAGACTTCATGACGTGTATAAAATAAGAAACATAAGTTTTTTCAAAAATTAGTTAAAAGAAATGATACATTTAAAATATTAATTACACTAACTTTAATCCTGAATCCATCGATATATTAAATTATAGTTTCAATTTTTGGCATCATTCTTAAGAGTTCTTTAGTGTACAGATTTTTGGGATTATTAAAAATACTTTCAGTTTGATTTATTTCACAAATACGCCCTTTTTTAAGCACAGCTATTCTATTACACATTTGACGAATTACTGGTAGATCATGGCTAATGAAAAATATTGTTAGATTTAATTGTTCTTGCAAATCTTTTAAAAGATTTAAGACTTGTGCTTGAATTGTAACATCTAGGGCTGAAGTAGGTTCATCGCAAATAAGTAATCTAGGTTTTGTAGCAAGAGCTCTAGCAATAGAAATTCTTTGTCTTTGACCACCTGAAAATTCGTGCGGAAATCTTTCAAGTGATTTTCTTGATATACCTACAATATCAATTAAATCATTTACATTTTGATCTAAAAAATAATTATCAATATTTTTCCTAAAAAACTTTATAGGTTCGGATATTATTTCCTTAATCTTAAACCTAGGATTTAATGAAGAGTATGGATCTTGAAAAATCATTTGAATTTGACCTTTAAATTTTTTAATTTTCAATTTATTTCTTGGATCTAACAATGATAAGTTTTCAAAATAAATTTCTCCTTTTGTTGGGTTAATCAATCCACTTATAATTTTAGCTATCGTTGATTTTCCAGATCCAGATTCACCAACTAATCCAAAAGATTCTCCTTCAAATATATTAAAAGAAACATTTTCTAAAGCTTTGATTTTATCCTCATCATTCTTTGAAGATAAAATTTTATTTTCGTCAAATATCTTAGTAATATTTAAAAAATCTAATAATTTTTTTTTACTTTTCTCTCTAATTTCCCAATTTTTAATTATATTATTTGTTAACTTTAAAGAAGTATCAATTATCTGATTACCATCGGGGCTTAAAAATTTAAATCTATCAATTTTTTTGTTTGTGGGAGGTACAGACATTACTAAACTTTTACATTCGATAGAGACTGGCTGCGATAAGACCTTATATGTTTCACCATGCTCAACAATCTTACCATACCTCATGACGATTACTTTATCTGTGATTTCTGCTATTACACCCATATCATGGGTAATAATTAAGACACCTAATTTTCTATCAAGTGTAAGTTTTTTTAAAAGTTTAAGTATCTTGAACTGTATACTGACATCTAATGCGGTCGTTGGTTCGTCTGCTATTAGTAAATCTGGTTCACAACTTATAGCAAGGGCTATTACAACTCGTTGACGCATCCCTCCACTAAATTGGTGTGGGTAATCATTAATTCTTTTTTCAGGATTTTCTATTCCAACCTCTGTTAACAACTTCATAGATTTTTCAAAAGCTTTGTTATAATTTAGGTCTGTATGTGTTTGAATTGTTTCAATCAATTGGTCTTTTATTGTAAAAAGAGGATTTAATGATGTTTGTGGATCTTGAAAAATAAAACCAATTTTTTTCCCTCTAATAGTTCTAATGACTTCTTCATTATTACATAATTCTATTTCATCTAATAAAATTGATCCATTGGTAATCTTTCCTGGTTTATCTATTAAATTAATGATTGCATTAGCAACCGTTGATTTTCCAGATCCTGACTCTCCAACTATACCTATTATTTCACCTCTTTCCAAATTAAATGAAACGTTTTTACTCGCATTAATTGTTTCTTTTCGAGTTTGATATTCAATATCCAGATTATCTATTTTTAAAAACGTCATCTTACTTTGAGTTTTGGATTTAAGGCATCTCTCATCCAATCCCCTAATAAATTAATTGATAAAGCAAGAACAACAAGAAAAATTGCAGGAAAAAAAGTAATCCACCATTCTCCTGAAAATAAAAAGTTGTTCCCAAATCTAATTAATGTGCCCAAAGACGGGTTTGTAGGTGGAAATCCTACCCCTAAAAAACTAAGAGTAGATTCGGTTATAATTGCCTGCGATAATCCTATAGTTGATATAACTAAAATAGGCCTTAAAATATTAGGTAAAATATGTTTTACCATAATTACTAAATCAGATAGACCAATTATTCTTCCAGCCAAAACATATTCTTTGTTTTTTTCAACAAGAGTAGCAGCTCTCGTGATTCTAGCAAATTGTGGCCATTCCGATATTCCAATAGCTAAGATAAGAACGTATATAGCCATGTCATCATGAAGTGATTTATTGATAAACCCTCTCGCTATTCCATCAACCAAAAGAGCCATTAAAATACTAGGTATTGTTAGTTGAACATCAGTTAACCTCATCACAATTATTTCGTATCGGCCACCTAAATAACCAGCAGTAACTCCTAAAAAGACACCAACAATCATAGCAAAAATTATTGAGGCAAACCCAACTATTAAAGAAATTTGTGAACCATATATTATGGTTGATAACATATCCCTACCTTGTTGATCAGTTCCCAAAATAAATTCTACACTTCCACCAATAGACCATATTGGTGGTGTAAAAGCATCCATTAGAGAAATACTCTTGGGGTCAAAAGGGTTGTAAGGAGCTATCACAACAGCAAATAATGAGGTAAACATAATTGCTAAAAATATAATTGAAGAAACAATAGCAACTTTAGACTTTGAAAAGCTATATCCAATATCTGTATCTAAAAAATTTTTAATAATTTGACGTATCATTTAATTGTTGTTTCTTCTTTAAATCTAATTCTTGGATCAATAAAGTAATACGCTATATCAACTATAAAATTAATCATGACAAATAAAAATGCAACCATTATTAAGTAAGCTGACATTATTGGAATATCAACAAATTGAACTGCATTTATAAATAATAAACCCATACCAGGCCATTGAAATACAGTTTCTGTAATAATGGAAAAAGCTATTAGAGTGCCAACATTTATACCCGTTATAGTTATAACGGGTATCAAACCATTTTTAAGAGCATGCTTATTATTTATAACTTTTTTATTAATTCCTCTTGCTCTTGCGAATTTTATATAATCAGTTTCCAAAATTTCCATCATCTCAGCTCTAACAAGTCTTATGATATAAGTCATTTGAAATAGACTTAACGTAATCGAAGGTAATATTAATGCTTTAATGCCACTCAAAGTTAAAAAACCTGTAGACCAAAAACCAAAATCGACTACTTCACCTCTACCAAAAGAGGGTAAAATGCCTAGAATAACTGAAAATAAATATATGAATAAAATTCCAATAACAAAAGTAGGAAGAGATACACCGAATAGTGATGTAACTAATATGAAGTTACTAACTAAACCTTCACGATTAATTGCAGTATATACACCAAAAAATACTCCAAAGAAAATGGCAATTAAGGCCGAAACTAAAACTAATTCAAGTGTGGCAGGTAATCGTTCAGAAATTAAAAGTGAAACTGGTCGTCTTAATTCATACGACAACCCAAATTCTCCATTTGAAGCATTAACAACAAATTTAAAAAATTGTGTATAAACAGGATCTTTCAATCCAAGTTTTTCTCGAATTTCCTCCCTTGTTTCTTCACTAGCCTCTTGTCCAACCATATTGTTTACAGGATCACCTACAAAGTTAAACAATGAAAAAGATACAAAGCCCACAATAAGCATAACAAGAATTGACTGAAGGAGTCTTTTTAATAAATATTGAAACATTTGACATATTTATAGTTTATTTTGAAACAATGCCAGTTAATGTTTTAAACTGGCATTGTTATTTGTTTAGTTTACTTTAGCGAAACGAAAAAGTGGCTCGTTATTTGTTCTAATAGGAATATTAACATTACTCTTTGTTCCCCAGGAAATTACTTGGTGGTGAAGAGGCAAATAAGGCATGTTATCTTGAACAATTGACCAAGCTTCAGCGATATTAGCATTTCTCTTGTCTAGATTTGTTTCTGTCAACATAGTACCCACTAATTCGTCAACCTTTTCATTTTTAAAACCAGATTTATTCCAACTTCCGTCGGATTTTAAGAGAAATGAATATACATAATGACTATCAAATGTTGGAACACCCCAGCCCAACATATAGAAATCGCTTAAACCACCTTTTAAGTCTTTAAAGTGAATACTTTTTGGTTGAGCATCTAAATTTACCTTTATACCAACCTTTGCAAGCATACCTACAGCAGCCACACAAATTGCTTCATCGTTAATGTATCGGTTATTTGGACAGTCTAAAGTTATTTCAAAGCCTTTAGGATATCCGGCATCAGCTAAAAGTTTTTTAGAAAGATTAGGGTCATATGATAATCTTTTATCTAATTGCTTTGTATAACCCTGAACACCTGGGAAAGTTATCATACCAGCTGGCTCACTTAAACCTCTCATAATTTTTTCTTTAATTGCATTCATATCTAGAGCATGGTAAAATGCAAGTCGCACTTTTTTATCTTTAAAAGGATTTTTTCCTTTAATATTAGACGATCTTAATTCATCAACGCCTTGATCCATTCCAAAGAAAATTGTTCGAGATTGAGCTGCACTTACTACCTTATGCATTGAAGAGCTTTTAATTCTATTTATATCCTGGGCTGGTGTAAAATTAGTAAAGTCGATGTCACCTGAAAGAAGAGCTGCAACTCGAGTAGCATCATTTTTAATTGGCAGCAGTTCAATTTTATCTATGTTATGTTGAGATTGATCACCCCACCAATTGTTATTTCTCTCAAATACAGTTCTTGTGTTTTGTTCTCTTAAAGTAATTTTAAATGGCCCTGTACCCATAGCATTTATAGAGCAAAATGTTTCCTGAGAGGCATTATAATCTTGTGCTGTTTCACAACCATTTTTCTTTGACCATGATTCAGACATTATAAATATTTGGACTAATTGATTTAGTAAAATAGGGTTTGGACCCTTAGTTTTAATCTCAATCGTTGAATTGTTTAAAGCTTTGACTGAAGTAATACTATTGATCAGTTCTTTTACATCAGAAGTTCCAGTTAGAGCTCTATTAATACTAAATTCAACATCACTGGCTTTTAGTAAGCTTCCATCTTGGAATTTTACTCCTTTTCGCAATGTAAAAACCCAAGTTTCTGGATCAGTTGTTTTCCATGAAGTAGATAATTGAGGCTTAATAGACATATCAATTGCTCTTGTAACAAGCCCTTCATAAACTTGCCTAGAAACCATGTGTGTAGGCCCCTCATTTTGCGCATGTGGATCTAGTGTAAGAGAGTCTCCCGGCATAGACCATTTAATAGTTGCAGCAAATAGAGGAGAAAATATACTAACAAAAATCATAGTTGCGATTAACTTAGTTAATATCTTCATTTTGTATCCTTTCTTTAATTTTATGATAACAATTTGATAAATGTATAAATGATTAAATTTTAAAATGACATATTTGATAGATATGTAAATTTAAAAATTAAAATGAATAGGAAATAAATAAAATTATTATTCAAAACCGTATTTTAACAAAACTTCTTCGTAAACAGGATAGCTTAAACGTTCATTATTATACTTTTTAAAAATATCGTAAATTTTTGATAGTTTATTACCCTCTATTGATTTTTTCACATTTTCAAAATGTTTTTTAGCTAAATCAAATTTATTTGCAAAATGCGCAGCTACTCCAGAATGGATTTCAAAGAAAAAATTTCCATTATGTGGCATTGAACTTATCATTTTTAGGGCATTTTTACCATCTTTTACTATATTATAGCATACTGCCAACATATAGTTGTCCATAGTAGCAAAATTACCGGTATCTAATTTATGAGCTTTAAGACCCATTTCCCAGCAACCTTTGTGAAATTGACATTGTTTGTTTTTGTTTAATTTAGGTTTTTCACTAATTTTAGTAACTTCATCTAAAGTACATGAACCACCAAATGCAACATTTACAGCCAAATTACTAAGCACACTCGGATCACTAACGTTTAATTCATAAGCCCTGTCGGCAATATTAAACATTTCTTCCCAGTTTTTTTTGTGAAACTCGATCATTGTTTTAACAGATAAACCTTTAGGTGAAAGAGGATCGAGTAAAAGACCTTTATCAATGTATATATTAGCATCTTTTAATAGATGATCATATTCACCTTTAGGATAATCAGCATATAATTTTCTAGTAATTTCAGCTAACCAAATCCAAGATGGCGCATAATTGGGATCTTTTTTTACAGATTCTTTTAAGCATTCTATTGCTTTTGATCTATACTTACGATGGTTTGTTTTAGCTTTTCTAGCTAAATTAACACACTCATAGATTGAAAGATCATCAGTGCTAACAGTTTCTATTTTTTTGTTAATGTCTTTTAATAAAACAGCACCAGTCCCTACAAGCTGGTTTACAATCTCGTTAATAATCATATCTTGAAGTATAAAAATATTCTGTCCAGTTAGTTCCTTATCATAAGTTTCTGACCAAACATTTGAAACACTTTCTCCTTCAATAAGGTCAACTTTAACCCTCAAGATATTATCAATTTTTCTTATATTCCCATCTAATATATAAGAAGCTCGAGTTTTTTTTGACAAAGCTTTTAAGTCATCTGGTCTTTTATTTATATTCATTATATTTAATGATTTAGACGATTTTGTTAACTTTGTTCCTAAATCTTGAGACAAGCCTAAAGCTAATAAATTTTCTTTTTCTGAAGCATTTAAACTTTTAAAAGGAAGAACTATTATTTTACT
>QBYJ01000003.1 GCA_003282885.1 SAR116 cluster bacterium AG-325-F22 | reverse complement strand
TCACCATTTTCTTTCGATCTTGCATTTTTGAAATAAGAGTGTTTTTTTTGGGAGGTACCCAATGCAATAAGTAGATTTTCCCAAGCTGTCATAGGTTCAAAAATTTGGGGTATTTGAAATGATCTACTAATACCCTTTTGAGTAATTATTCTCGGATCAAGTTGAGTAATTTCTTCATTTTTTAAGTATATATGTCCGGTGTCTGGTTTAAGATATCCTGTAACCATGTTCATAAATGTTGTTTTTCCAGCTCCATTTGATCCAATTAGTGAAACCTTTTCTCCTTTATCAATATTTATATTGATATTATTTGCTGCAACTACAGCTCCAAAAGATTTATTAACATTTTCTGCTCTTAAAAGACTTTGTTTAGACATTTAGAACTCTATAACTCTATTTATTTACTTTTTTTTAATCTATCAAAAAATTGTTTGAAAAAAGATCCAATTCCTGAAGGAATAAAAATAATACTTAATATCAGAAACAACCCTAAAATTAACTGCCACGTATCAGGGAAATATCTTCCTGAAAAAGATCTGACTAATTCTAATAACAACGCTGCCAAAAATACTGCCGGAACACTTAAATATCCCGCAAGTATTGATATGAATACAAATTCACCAGAGGTGGTCCAATATGTAAATTCAGGGTCTATATGTCCTAACGCAATTCCATTAAGAGCTCCACCCATACCACCTAATCCTGCTGCAATTGTAAAATTTAATACTGCTACATTAAAAGCTGAAGACCCGAGATATTCCACTCGCAGTTCATTCTCTCTAACAGCTAAGGCAATTAATCCAGGGGTAGAATCATAATAATACCTGAGCAAAATTGATATGAATCCTGTCATTATTATAGCAACCACGTACAATACATAATCAGCATATTCTGAAGAAGGTTTAATTCCAAAATAAGTAGACTCAGGAAGTACAAAACCGTCAGAACCACCAATTGCATCAATTTTTATTAAAATTCCGTATAGGACCATAGAAAAAGCAAGTGATAGCATGGCAAAAAATATATCTCGATATCTAGCAAGAAGTGGAGCTATTATTAAGCCAACCAAGCCTGTAAATAAAAAACTTATAAATAACAATAACATTGCATCAGTTAGACCGGCTTGTGTACCAAGAAGCCCAGCAGTATAACCACCAATTCCAAAAACAAAACCTTGGCCAAAAGATACCAATCCACCTCTCATAAGAGTAATTATTCCCAGACCAACAAGACCATAAGCAATAGCTTTTGTAATAACAAAGACAAGCCAGTTTGGAATTAATAGTCCAACGAGAATTAAAAATGACATTAAAAAAATACTTTGAAACAATAAGTTATTATAAAGTTTTTCTGACATTATATTTTCCTAGCTTGAGCACCTTGAAACAAACCCTTGGGTTTAAAAATTAACATCCCTGCCATACAAAAATACATTATAAAAATTTCAGCCTCTGGAAGTTTATGAACACATGCTGCTCTTGCCATTCCAATTATCAAAGCACCAATAACAGCTCCTGGAATGCTACCTAGCCCTCCAATTATCACTACTGCAAAACTTTCAATTACAACCGCAACACTAATGCCAACCTGAACTGAAATTAATGGAGCAGTAAAAGATCCGGCCAATGCGGCTAAAAATGCTCCAATAAAAAAGGCTGCTAAATAAACTTTATTTATATTTACTCCCATACAACCACTTATTTCCGGATTATGAATGACTGCCAGTACTATTTTACCTGACTGAGTTTTATTAAGTACAAACCATAGAAAAAGGCCACAAAAAATAGCTAAACCGATAAGAGCTAAGTCATAACCGACATAATATAATGATCCAAACTCTAGGGCTCCAAGAAGTTCTCTTGGTTCTGAAACATATAAGGAGTTCATTCCCCAAATTAATTTTTGAACATCTTCTAAAACAAGATAAATAGCATAAGTCACAAGAACGATTAAAACTTCATCTTGACCGTAAAATCTTCTTAAAATTCCTCTTTCCATTATTGGAGTGATAACTATAGCCACTGCTAATGCGGAAACTAGCATCGCTAAAATAACTAATTGTTCTGGCATTCCCAATGAATAAAAAATAGGTACTAGTGTAGCAGTTGAGTAGGCTCCTAGTGCATATATTCCACCGTGAGCAATGTTAAGTATTTTAAGGACACCAAAAACAAAAGTTAAACCAAGAGCTACAATAAATAACCATGATGCATAAATCGCACCGTCTAAAACTATAGTTAAAATTTCATCAACCAATTTTTATCTCTTTAAGTGAATTTATTAGTAATAAATAAAGCCAAGACAACTGATTTTATGTCTTGGCCATATTATTTTTATTTTAAACTAGCAATCGGCTCCAGGAAATCCAGCATTAATCCAATCTACAGCTTTGATGCCATTAGGAGGGTTCACACAACTTGCTTTATATCTGACTATATCAGTAACAGTTATATTACCATCCTTATCCTTTGCAGTTTTACCAATAGCATGGGGTTGAATAGCCTGATGACCGTCACCAAGTCTCATTTGCACAAGACCACCTGGAGAGTCAAACTCAAGACCTTTAAAAGCAGCAGCTATTTCATCTTTATTAGGTTTTTTACCACCATTTGTTTCCATAGCTTTTTCAATTGCCATTTTTAGACCCATTAATCCCTGAACCATTCTATATGGAGGTTGTGCAGGAAAAACTCCATATTCGTCCATATAAGATTTATAAAACCATTTATTTAATGCGGTATCAGGAGCCATCATTCCATATTGTCCTCTTGCGCCTAGAATAACACCTTCAGGATACTTGTTACCAAGGCCAGGCATTACATGGTCACCAGCTGAAAACACAACCTGCGTTCTTTTAAACAATCCTCTAGGCTTGGCTTGCAAAATAAAAGATTGAAGGTCTCCACCCCATAGTGAACTATGAACAACTTTTGCTTTTGAATTCATTAAAGCAGAAATTTCAGTTCCATATTGACCTGAGAAAATTTTTGGAAATAATTCATTTTTAATTTCAGAACTAGGAGATAGTTTTTTTACTGAAACACTAAAATCTTTCCAACTATCTTTTCCCCAAGCATAATTTTGATTAATGCCAGCTATAGAACTTATATCGTGGCCCTTTTCTATCAAATATTTTGCTATTGCGATATTATCCATAGCTGCATGAGCTGCAGTTCTAAAAACATATTTATATGATGCATCTTCGAAAACTCTAGGAGTTCCACAATCATAAAGTACAGTTAAAGCCTTTAGTTCATCCGCTACTGACGGAATAGCCATACAATCACCAGAAGATACATATCCTAATACAGCATCAACTTTATCTCTTTGAACTAAATTTCTAAATTCTTGAACTTGTTTTGTCGCTCCACCTGATTCGTCTATAGGTATTGCTGTGATTTTCATACCACCAAAACCTATTTTGTTATAGGGGGCTGGGGCTTTTCCTTCATTAAGTAGTTTAATAAATAATTTACCTCCATTCCACGCAGGAACTCCAAATGGCTCAGCCGCCGGCCCAGATAAGAATGTTACCACACCAAGCTTAAATCCTTTATGTCCGTCAGCATTACTAATACCAACAAAAGTTAATAAAGAAATTAGAAATGATGATGTTAAAATTAGACATTGTCTAAAAAAATTCATTGTTTTCCTCCAAAGTTAAAAAAGTATCATAACTAAACTAAATTTTTAGTTATAATTCAACATCTAAAATATTATAGTTTTTAAAAAATTATAGTCTAGACCGCTTTATCGCTTTTTTTAGATTAAGTATTTCTTTTTGAGATATTTTCATAAGTGGAGGCCTCACTATTGCTTCTTCCATCTTTCCAGTTAAAACTAAAACTTCCTTCATTCTATTATGCATATCCAAAAATGGGGGAGAATAGAAAGCTTGAGTTAAAGGAAATATTTGATCATTAATTCTTTGGGCACTCTCTAAATCTTTAGCTTTGACAGCATTAAACATTTCAACCTGTAAAGAAGCAATTACGCTGCCTGCACCTGATAGCAAACCTTTCGCTCCCATTACCAACGATGACATTAACCAAGAGCTATGTGTAGTAAGAACGTTTACTGGATTAGAGAGATTTTGAAATGTTTTTATATGTTTTTCATGAACCATAGGATCGTTTGACCAATCTTTTATGGCTTTAATAGTGGGTACAGCTTCAAATAATTTTAGTAATGTATCAAATGGATAAGTTAAATTTCCTGCAGATGGGTAGTTAAAACATATAAGAGGTAGATCTGTTGCATCTGCAATTCTTTTAAAATGCTCCACAGCCATTTCCGGCCTCAAATGACCACCCATAGCCATACTTTGCGGAGGAAAGCATAATAAAGCAGAGGCGCCAGTTTTATAAGACATTTTAGCAATTTTGGCAGCCTCTATACTGCCGTCAGCATAAACACCATTTATAATAGGCATAAAATCACCAACCTCTTCAAGAGAAAAACTTAAAATGCGCTTTTGTTCTTCAAAATCACAGGCATGTATCTCAGAAGAATGTCCATTGACAGTAATAGCTGAAATACCGTTTGTTACCGCGCACTCTTTTATATGCTTTCTACTTGCTTTTTCATTTATTTGATAATCTTTATCAAAGGCTAGCAATGTTGCTGGAATAACACCTTCTAATTTTATGTTTTTATTTTGTAACATTAAAATCTACGCAGAAATTTATTTTTATTTAATATTAAAATAATCTATCATTTATTATGAAAATTAAAATAAAATAAGAGAGTAGAAAATGGTAGTTATTAAACACCCCTCAGAAATTGGAAATTTTATTAAAAAGCCTTTGACACCAAGTGAATGGTATCACGTGACTCAGGAAAAAATTAATAACTTTGCTGAAGCAACTTCTGATCATCAATGGATACATGTTGATGAAGAAAGAGCAAAAAAAGAAATGCCCGATGGTAAAACTATTGCTCATGGTTACTTCATGGTATCTTTACTTCCAAAATTGGCTGCTCAAAATGCTCAAATTCAAAATTCATCTAAAACATTAAATTATGGTTCTGATAAAGTACGCTTTATCAACACGGTAAAGGCGGGATCACATGTTAGACTCAATAGAACTATAATATCATGTGAAGAAATGAAGAATGGTGGATACAGAGTCGTAAATAAATGTGAATTAGAAATTAAAAATGACAGTAAGCCAGCATTTATTGCTGAAACAATATCTTTAGTATTTTCATAATTAATAAATTATAAAGGGGCTGAAATGAAAGCGATTGTTTGTAGTGATTTTGGACCAATCCAAAATATAGAATATAAAGATGTCAAAGAACCTATTATTCAAAGTGAAAGTGTAATCATAAATGTTAAGTCTGTAGGTGTAAATTTTCCAGATGGATTATTAGTTCAAGGCAAATATCAATTAAAACCAGAAACTCCTTTTATTCCTGGAATGGAAGTAGCTGGAGAAATTATAAGAGTTGGATCAAGTGTAAAAAACTTTAAAATAGGAGATAGAGTTACGGCTCTTTCTCAGCTTAGTGGATATGCAGAACAAGCTGTTGTCCAAGAAAAAAAAGTTTTTAAAATACCGCCTAGAATGTCTTTTGATGATTCATGCGCACTTTTGTGTGCATATGGGACTTCTCATTACGCTCTAAAACAAAGAGCTAAATTACAAAAAAATGAGTCACTAGTTGTTTTAGGAGCTTCAGGTTCAACTGGAATAGCAGCCATTCAGATAGGTAAAATAATAGGAGCAAAAGTAATTGCTGTATCTTCAAATCCTGAGAAGCAAAAGATAGCCAAAGATAATGGAGCAGATATTTCCATTGGATACGATAATCTTAAAGAAGAATTAAAAAGCATATCAAATGGAAAAGGTGTCGATGTTATTTTTGACCCTGTTGGAGGGGATATATTTGACACAGTGGCTAGAACAATGGCTAGAAGTGGTAGATTATTAATTATTGGATTTGCATCAGGTACAATACCAAAATTAGCAGTCAACTTAGCATTAGTAAAAGAGTTTAGTGTAGTTGGTGTCTTCTGGGGAGCTTTTACCCGAGGAGAACCCGAAGAATATAAAAAGAATATGATTGAACTATTTGAATGGTATCAAAAAGATCTACTTAAACCTTTGATAGAGGAAAATTATCCATTGTCAGAAGCTGCAAAGGTGTTAGAAAAAATTCTTGCCAGAGGCGCTAAGGGTAAAATAATTTTAAAACCTTAATCGATAAAAAAAAATAAATTTTTTATTCTTTTTTTAAAAACTTCCCAAAAAAATGGGAAAGAAAAAATAAAACTGCACTAACAACTACAATGGAAGGTCCAGATGGAATATCTGTTTCAACAGATATATAAATTCCTATTATAACTGAAAAAATACCAATTAGTGTTGAAATAACTACCATGATTCCTGGTGAATTAACTAGCCTTCTAGCAGTTGCAGCAGGTATTATTAACATTGCTGTAATTAATAAAAGTCCAATAATTTGCAATGACAACGCAACAACTATGGTTAAAACTGATGTTAATAACAAATTCATGTATAGAGGATTAATTCCTTCTGCTTTTGCTAAATCTTCATCCACAGTCACTAAAAGTAAAGATGACCAATTAAATAATATAAGAATTATAGCAAAAAAAACTCCTATATACATTCCCCAAATATCATTTGAGCTTACTGTCAAAATATCACCAAATAAAATAGCATGTAGATCTATTTTAATTTTATTGAATGAAATTACTATAATCCCAAGAGCAAGGGCAACGTGGGCCAATACACCTAATAGAGTATCAGATGAGAGAGCTTTACTTTGTTGTAACCATAAAAATAGAAATCCAAAGACCAAACAGACAAAAACAACTCCTATATTTATGCCAACACCAAGTAATATTCCTATTCCCGCACCTAGTAAGGAACTATGTGCAATTGATTCACCATAATATGAAAGTCTTCTCCAAACGACGAAACAGCCTACTAGACCAGATATTAGAGCAACGGCGACACCAGCTAAAATACCTCTTATAATGAAAGGATCAGTTATTTTATTCTCCAGTAATAGTATTATTGTGTTGAACTTTTTTAATCTCGTTTGAATGTTGATAAACTGCCATTATATTTGCCATATCTTTACCAAACATAGATATAAATTCCGGATCTTTAGTAATTTGTTGAGGTTTACCGATGCAGCATATGTGATTAGAAAGACATAATACTTTTTTTGTTGAAGCCATAACTAAATGTAAATCGTGAGACACCATAAGAATACTTAAACCTCTTTTTAGATATATGGATTGCAAAAGATTATAGAAGTAGATTTGACCAGAAATGTCTAAATTTTGAGCTGGTTCGTCAAGGATAAGTAATTCAGGATTATTCAGCAAACTTCTTGCAAGCAATACTCTTTGCATTTCACCACCAGACAAAACTGAAAGTTGCTTGTTAATTATTTTCTTAATTTTTGTCTCAGATACAACTTGTCTATAAGAAATATCGTCAAATTTTTTTCGTACGGTTATAAAATTTTGGACGCTCATAGGCATTGTATTAATGATATTTATGGACTGGGGCATGTATCCTATTTTTAAATTAGTTTTCTTAATAATTTGACCACTATTGGGCTTATAAAACTCCATTAAACATTTTAATAGCATAGTTTTACCAGCACCATTTGGTCCAATAATTGTAAGAAAGTCGTTTTTTTTTATTTCTATTTCAATATTGTCTAATATGACTTTTTCATTTTTAATTACGCTAATATTATGAGCCGATATTAATGCATTTGTACTTTTCATTTTTTGATGACAATCTTTTTTTGAACTTTGAATTTTAAATAATATTAATAAATCATAATTAATAAATTGTTTAACATTCATACTTAACTAATTTTTATAATTTCTTATACCTTATTAATCTTGACTTTTAAAGGTTAGATACATATTTGTGTTATGTTATAACATTACAAAAATTTTAAGGACAAATGATGAATAAAATACTTTCTATTTTAATTTTGATATTATTTTCAAACTCTTCTGTTTTTGCCAACGAGACAAAAGGAGTAGTCACAACAATTCAGCCTATAAATTCACTTGTTAGTGCAGTAATTGGTGATACTGGCAAAACTATTTCATTGATACCAGCAGAAATTTCTCCACATGAATATAAATTAAAACCTTCTGATGCAAAGAAAATGCAAGAAGCGAATATTATTTTCTTCGTTTCAAATCATCTAGAAAGTGGCATTACAAAAGTTTTCAAAAATTTGCCTAAAAATATTAAAATCATAGATCTATTAGAAGAGACAGGTATCGAACATCTTGCAATAAGGGATAATGAAGCTTGGGAACGTCATGACCACCATGGACATGAAGGCCATGACGACCACGATGATCACGATAAACATGGGAAAAAGCATGACGACCACGATGATCATGATAAACATGGTAAAAAACATGACGATCACGACCATGATAAACATGCAAAAAAGCATGACGACCACGATGATCATGATAAACATGGTAAAAAACATGACGATCACGGCCATGATAAACATGCAAAAAAGCATGACAATCACGATGATCATAAAAGTAAAAACGATACTCACATCTGGTTAAGCCCAGATAATGCAATCAAAATTGTTAAAAAAGTGAATGAAGAATTAAGTTTGCTTTTCCCAGACAATGCTAGTCAATATAAAGAAAATTCAAATAATATTATTAATAAAATAAGTGATTTAAAAAGTGAGTTAACAAAAGATCTAGCTCCAATTAAAGACAAACCTTATGTGGTTTTTCATGATGCGTATCAATATTTCGAAAAAGCATTTGGGCTAAATGCCGTTGGTTCTGTTGCACTAGAAGATGATATCGCATCATCACCAAAACAGATATCTTTTATTAAAAATAAAATAAAAAAATTAAATGCCTCATGTGTATTTCAAGAGCCACAATTTGACAGTAAATTAGTAAAAATAGTAGTTGAAGGAACTAATGCACAAATTGGAACCTTAGATCCATTAGGCGTGAACATTTCTGGAAAAGAAAATTTTTATATACAATTACTAAAAAATATGGCTAAAAGTTTAAAGGAATGTTTAGGATAAATGACTTATGTTAATGTGTGAAAATCTTTCATTTTCAATTGATGGTCACAAATTATTCTCAAATATAGATTTTAAAATAAAAAAAGAAAAGGACCTGTTGATTACAGGTCCTTCTGGTATAGGAAAAACAACATTATTAAGTATTTTATGTGGTCTTCAAGTACCTACTGAAGGAAGCATACTTTATAATGATACATCCCTTTATGATTTATCTGAAAACAAAATTGACGAATTTAGAGGAAAACAACTCGGAGTAGTTTTTCAAAGTTTTAATTTAATTAATGCCTTCACAATAAAGCAAAATCTGCAAATAGCAAATACTGCGCAAGGTTCTCAAAATACTGATCATCTTTACGACCTCCTTGAAAGAGTGGGATTAGCTGATAAATCTCATATGAAGGTTTCAGATTTAAGTATTGGTGAAAAACAAAGGGTTGCGGTAACGCGTGCATTTATAGGAAAACCAAAATGGATATTTTGTGATGAGCCTACATCATCATTAGATGATAAAAATACAGATATTATAATAAACCTAATCAAAGAAGAAAGCTTAAGACACAAAGCCTCATTAATTTTAATAACTCACGACAAACGTGTTCAATCAATTCTTAATTTCAAAAAAATATTAAGATTAGGAGAAGTATTATAAATATATTTTTAATTTCATTTTTGTATTTAAACTCTAAGCCATTAAATTTTATGATGAGTACACTATTAATGATATTTGGTGTCACAATAATTACATTATCAGTTTTAGTTAATCAAATTACTAAAAATACCTTTACCAAAAATAATCCTGACTTGGATGTAGTAGTAGGCGCCAAGGGAAGCCCTCTCCAATTAGTTTTGTCATCTATTCATCATATTGATATTCCAACAGGAAATATAAGTTACGAAAATGCTAAAAAAATTATGAAACATCCTGCTATTAAATTTGGGATTCCAATCTCATTAGGTGACAATTTCCAAAATTATAGGATAGTAGGTACTGATAAGAAATTCTTAAAACTATATGATGCAGACTTAGAAATAGGTTCTATGTGGGAAAAGCCTATGCAATCCATAATTGGTTCCAATGTAGCTAATTCTACCCAATTAAAAATTGATAAATTTTTTGTGGGATCTCATGGTTTGATAGATACAGGCGACATTCATTCTGAACAACCCTATAAAGTAGTTGGGATCTTAAAAAAGACAGGTACTATATTAGATAATTTAATTATCACCAGTTTGGATAGTGTATGGAATTTACATTCAAATCAAAATGACATTTTGGAAAACAGTGATAACTTAGAAGTAACAGCATTATTATTAAAATATAAAAATAAAACTTCTGTCTTTTCTTTTCCAAGACTAATTAACAAAAATACAAGTATGCAGGCAGCTAGTCCTAATCTTGAAATATCTAAATTATTTAAATTAACTAGTGAAGCCCATAAAATTATTAATTATTTAAGCATAATAATTGTATCATTATCATTTGCAGGGATATTATTCACATTATTAAATAACATAAACGAAAGAAAATATGACCTGGCAATATTAAGGACACTTGGTTTTACTAGGGAACGAATTTTTTCTATAATTTTAATCGAGGGAATGACTATTTCAATTTTAGGAAGTTTTATTGGGTTAATTTTAGGAGGTATAGTCTATAAGTGCATTGAATTTTTTTCATTACTTGGAAGAAATATAGTTACAGGACAGCTTAATCTTATTTATGAAATTTTAACTATATGGTTTGTTATTCTGATTATTTCTTTTCTTACTTGTCTTATACCTGGCATCAAAGTATATAAACAAAATATTAGAAATACATTGTTAAATAGTTAATTATTTATTTTTATGGACGTAAAGTGAGATATGAAAAGGTTAAAATATGAATAAAAAATTTGTAATTATTCTCATATGTTCTTTATTTACATTTAAGGTATTTGGCTATGAAAAATTTAACCTTAATGATATTGATCCATCTGAGAATATTATAGTTGAGGATTTATATGAGCCACTCGAAGTAACGGGTAATGCCATACCCTGGCAATTATTTAAAAAAACCAAAGAGATTGAAGATTGTACAATTGATAAAGATGGTTTTGATTATTGTCTTATAAAACCAATTTATGATGATAATGTTAAAGAATATAATGGAAAAACAGTTACTATAATGGGCTTTATGTTTCCTCTCGAGCAATCAGAAAAACAAAAAAAATTTTTGATTGGACCATATCCCCTAAGTTGTCCATTTCACTACCATGTTGGACCGTCTCAAGTTATCGAAATCAGTTCAGAAAAGGCAATTGACTTTTCATTTGATCCTATAACAATAAAAGGTAAGCTTGAGGTAAAATATAATGAAGAAACTGGAACTTTTTATTATCTAAAAATTCTCAAATCATAATTTAAAGAGTTTCAGAAACACCCCAAACATTTGTAACCTGACTTGATAAAACTCCTCCATTACCATGAGCTACTGACAATTTTGCATTGTCAATCCATCCTCCATCCGATCTTTCACCAACATTGTCTCCTGCAGAATTCCTTAATTGACGAATAGCCTCTAAAGTTACAAAAAGACCATACATTCCCGGATGTACGCAAGACAATCCTCCTCCATTAGTATTAACTTTTAAGGATCCAGAGGGCCCAATATTGCTGTTTTTAACTAATTCAATAGCCTCACCTTTTTTACAGAAGCCTAAATCCTCAAGAAATAACAATGTATTTATTGTGAAGGCATCATATAATTGTATCGTATCCATATCAGTAGCTTTATAACTAGACATCTTAAACGCCCTTTGGCTACTATCTATCGCTGATGTTCTAACTAAATCTGGCATTTCAGAAACCATTCGGTGATGGTGCTCCATTGCTGCTCCAAGCAAATAAATAGGAGTGTTCTTAGTATCTTTAGCTCTGTCAGATCTTGTCATTACTACCGCAGCCCCTCCGTCAGTGACTAAGCAACAATCTAGTTTACCCAAGGGATCTACAATTGGTCTTGCTGAAAGAACATCTTCAACAGTCAATGGCCCCTTATCATAAGTATAAGCTCTTGGATTTAGTAAGGCCCAGTCTCTTGCAGATACTGCTACATTTGCTAAATCTTCACGAGACGCTCCAAATTCATGCATATACCTTTTTGCAGCTAAAGCATATGCAGTAACTGGCATTCTAGGTTCATATTGCGCTTCATATGGCATTGCTTCAGAGATTGTTTTAAAACCTCCAATACTTTTCTGATTTGAGCCATATGCAACCACTGCTACATTTATCAATCCCACATCTAAAGCTAATGCTGCTGTCAAAATATGAGATAAAAAACTTGATCCACCAATCTGAGAACCATCAGCAAATTTAGGCTTTATACCAAGATATTCAGACAAAGACATTGCTGCCATAGAATGAAAGGCTGTTGCAGCGAAAACCCCATCAACTTCGTTCAATTTTATTCCTGCATCATCTAAAGCATCATGTACAGAGTTAGCCATTATTTCCATAGCACTCCAACCAGATGCAATTCCACAACCACTTTCTGCTAGACCGACAACAGCAGTTTTACCTCTTAAATTATTAATATCATTTTGCTTCATGATTATTATCCCTATAAAATATCAAAAATTATTGCTAGTTCTCCATTTAAACTTGAAATTCTAGCTTTTACTTTTTGACCTATTTCAACTTTGTCAGGCTCTATGCCTTCAACCCTTGCCATCATTCTTGGACCCTCATCTAAAGTAATTAAAGATAAATTAAAATCACCGCCCCTTTCAGGTAACCTCCTATTGCAAGTAGTACTATGAACAGTTCCAATTCCAGAAGCTTCTACCCACTCTAAATCCCTTTCACCAGTACCCGGAAAAGCTACTCGTGGATGAAAGAAAAATTTATTCAAACTTTTACACCTTTGGATCATAAATTTTCCTTCAGATAAATAATTTTTAAATTGTTGTTCTGGTCCTACTGATCCTTGTAATTTTTCTGGCATTTCTTCTCCCTCTTAAAAACTTTATTTAGTTACTATCAATGCATCAAGTGCAACAACCCTATTTTCATTGACTAAAAGTGGATTCATTTCAACCTGATCAATCCAATCAAGATTAGCAGCAATAAAATTAGATAAATTAACAATAGCAGTTATTAAAGACTTAATATCAACTGGAGGTTGACCTCTAGCCCCCCAAAATACATCTTTACTTTTTAAAGACGAAATCATTTTTTCAGCTTTCTTAGAAGATACTGGGGCTTCAGCAAAAGAAATATCTTTCATGACCTCCGTGTATATCCCCCCAAGCCCAAACATGACGATTGGTCCAAATACTGGATCAATTTTAGCACCTAAAATGCATTCAATTCCTCCTTTTATCATTGGTGAAATCACAACCCCATCAATTGAAGCATTAGGAGCTTTTTCTTTAATATTTAAATGAATTTTTTTGAAAGATTCTTTGGCCTGATCGATATTTTCAACATTTAAAATAACACCACCAACGTCTGTTTTATGCTGAATATCTGAAGATAAAATCTTCATTACATAATTATTATCATTGTTTTTATAAAAAGAGGATAAATCGTTTAAATTTTCAATCCGTGAGGATTTGACAATTGGTAAATTAGCAGCTGTTAAAATTTCACTACAATCTACTTCGTTTAATTTCTTTTTAGGATTTTTTATAACATAATTATCTTTTTTAAAGTCTTGTTTAATTTCTCTTAGATTAAAATTTTCTCCAAAAAACATCAGTGCAGACATAGCTACTACAGCTCTAGTTGGATCTTCTATACACAAGAAACCTTGAGCTTCATATGTTCTTACAATTTCATCTGGAGCAACCATACAATTAATGAATAATTTATCTTCATAACCTTTCATTGCTTGCTTTAAAGAAGAAAGTAATGGTTTTGATAAAAGTGGTGAACCAGCAACAGATGTCCAAAAACCTATCAGGGCATCGTATCCTCCTCGAGACAGCATTAAGTCAGTAAACTTTGGCACTATAGATAAATCGTTGAAAAATTGAGCAGTAACATCAACTGGGTTCATTGGAGAAGCGAAAGGTACAAGTTGTTTTAATTTATCTTGAGCATCTTTAGGCATAGGACCTACTGTAAGCCCTTCATCAGAAGCTGCATCTGCCATTAAGACACCACCTCCACCTGATATTGTAACTAAACCTAAATTTTTTCCTGCTGGGAATATTCTAGGTTTAGTTGCATAAGCCACATCTAACATTTCTTCTGTACTTCTTACTCTGTATGCACCATGTGCTCTTAAAATCTCATCATAAATAGCATCTTCACCAGCCAGAGAAGCTGTATGTGAATTAGCTGCTGCAGCCCCAACCTCTGATCTACCTACTTTCATAAAAATCACTGGTTTTTTTTCTGATCTTGCAGTATCTAAAGCCCTAGTAAATTGCTCTCCATCTTTTACACTCTCAGCGTATGCCATAATTGAATGAACATCTGGGTCCTCGGCCATTAATTGAATTGTCTCTCCAACTGACAAGTCAACTTCGTTTCCGGTTGTCATCCAATATCTTATCCCTAATCCTCTTTGATGCGCTACCATGTATATATGGCTTCCATAAGCCCCAGATTGGCTAGCAATTGATATTCCGCCTGGCCTTGGAGTGGCTCTGTCTATAGTTGAAGTAAACGTTGGATAAAAATTCGTGGATGAATTAAATAGTCCAAGACAATTTGGTCCTATAACTCTTAAACCACTATCTTTACTGATTTTTTTAATTTGGTTTTGATAAATTTCTCCTTGACCACCGATTTCAGAAAAACCTGAAGAAAAAATTAATGCTGTTTTTGCCTTTTTTTCTACCGCCTGTTCAAGAACAGATACAACTATTTTAGAAGGAACTGCTATTAAAATAAAATCTAAATCTTCCTTCACATCTAACAAAGTAGAATAAGCCTTTATTCCTTGAACAGTATCTCTATTAGGATTAATCGGGAAAATCCCTCCTGAAAATTTTTGTTCAATCATATGAGCTAATGGACGCCCTCCAATCCTAGCTTTATTATCTGAGGCTCCAACAATAGCAATTGATTTAGGTGACATAATGTCTTGTAAAGTAGTCATGTTTTACCTTTAATTAATAGACAAGTTTAAAACAGTCTATAATCTACATTAAAAAATAAACTTGTTAAATGAAACATAAAATATAATTAGTAGATTGTTTTAAAAATTGTAATGCCTAGAATTGTTATTTTAAGTTGCTTTATTCAGATGTTTTCTATGACTGGATTTGCTGTATGGCCTATTTATTTATTAGACCTTCAAACTTTATGGAATTTATCAAATAGTGAAGCTGGTTGGATAAGTGGATCCTTCTACATTGGGTATGTCATTGCAACTCCATTTTTAGTTAGTATGACCGATACTTTTGATGCCAGAAAACTATATTGCTTTTCTTCCTTACTGGGTTGTTTCGGTTTATTATTATTTTCTTTCTTTGCCAGTAACGTTATTAATGCTTCAATCTATTGGGCTCTTGTTGGTGCTGGTCTTGCTGGCACATATATGCCTGGACTACAAATACTTAATTCAAGACTTAACAAAATCTCAAGAGAGAAATATGTTGCAGTCTATACGTCTTTTTTTGGATTGGGAGTAGCATTTTCGTTCTCTCTATTTGGTTTTATAAAGAGTTACGAAATTCCATGGGAAGAAGCCTTTTTATTTGCCTCAATTATTCTGTTTATTTCTGCTTTTCCTCTATTGTTATTTTCTGGAGAAGAAATTGAAGAACGCAAAAAAAGATCCTACCAAGGTATTATAAAAGTAATTATCCCTATTTTTACAACATTTAAAAATAAGAAAGCATTACCATTTATACTTGGCTATGGAGGACACACATATGAACTGTTTGGCTTTAGGAGTTGGACATTTCCCTGTATATTATTTCTTTCAAATTACTTTAACACCAAAGTTAGTGATGCATTCATTGCAAATTGTATTGGTTTGATGGGCTTTTTGGGTATTTTCGCATCTATCTATGGTGCTAGATACTGCATAGGAAAAGACAGAGCAAGAATAGTAAGTAAAATGGGATTATTATGTTTCATTGGTTCAATTTTAACTGCTATTTCTTTTTGGTTTAGTTTCTGGTTAGCCCTTTTAATGCTTTTAATTTATAATGGTCTTATAGTACTTGATTCAGGATCATTAACAACTGGAACAGTAATTAATGGTAAACCAGAAGATAGAGGCGTAAGACTTGCTCTTCACTCAATGGTCGGTTTTTTTGGAGGAGCTTTGGGAGGCCCTATAATTGGTTTTGTTTTGGATAATTTTGGTGGACAAACAAGTCATTTAGCTTGGCTCTTGTCATTTTTATGTTTAGGATTAGGGTCTTTATTTTCAACATTATGTTTTAAGTATTATTTATCAAAAGTTTAAATAAAATAGATGTCACAATCTATCAATTACAAAAATTTTTAACAAACGGAGAAAATTATATGAACACCAAGATTTTACTCAATGAAAGACCACATGGTGAACCAACTCTTCAAAACTTTAAAACTGTAAAAGAAGAAATCAGGCCTCCAAAAGAAGGAGAGGTTTTACTTAAAACAATCTACATGTCTTTAGATCCATATATGCGAGGTAGAATGAATGATACAAAAAGCTATGCTAAACCTGTCGCAATTGGTGAAGAAATGGAGGCAGGTGCATTAAGTCAAGTAATAGAAAGTAAATCAAAAAATTTTAAAGTTGGTGACTTTGTAGAAGGTCGAACCGGTTGGCAAGATAATCCTACAGTTGATGAAAAAAAATTAAGAATAATTGATCCAAATATGGCTCCACTATCTACCTCTATTGGAGTATTGGGAATGCCTGGGACAACTGCGTATGTTGGAATGCACAACTTTGCAAAACCACAAAAAGGTGAAACTTTAGTTGTTTCTGCAGCTTCAGGTGCAGTTGGATCGACCGTTGGTCAGATTGGGAAAATATATGGATGCAAAGTAATTGGTGTTGCTGGCACTAGCGAAAAATGTAAATTTACAAAATCAGAATTAGGCTTTGATGAATGTATAAACTACAAAGACAATGATTTTAAAGACCAACTTAAATCCGCTTGTCCCGATGGTGTGGATATTTATTGGGAAAATGTTGGAGGCATAACCTTTGACACTGTAATGCCACTTCTTAACGATTATGCAAGGATACCTGTCTGTGGCTTAATTTCCTTATATAATGCTACAAGTATGCCTGGTGGTGAAAAAGATCGTTTACCACTATTATTTAGACAAATTTTAACAAAAAGGATGATGATCAAGGGCTTCATAGTATTTAACCATTATGATCAAAGAGAAGAGTCGATCAAAGTTCTTTCTAATTGGATTAAAGAAGGTAAGATTAAATACAAAGAAGATTTTGTGGAAGGTCTCGAAAATGCTCCTAATGCTTTCATTGGTTTATTAAATGGAAAAAATTTTGGGAAACTAGTTGTTAGAGTAAATCCTGACCCAACAATCTAATTAATTATCATTTGATAGTCTTAATTAAGGCTATCAAAGTTTCTGCCATTATTAACTAAATCTTGAAGTAATTGAGGTGGAGACCAAAATCTTTTATCTTCTTGATAAAATTTTTCAATATTTGCCAATACTTTATCTAAACCTATCATATCAGCATATTTCATGGGTCCTCCTCTCCACTTAGGAAAACCATATCCATTAGTATAAACAACATCTATATCAGAAGGCCTGATAGCAATTTTTTCTTGCAAAATTTTTGTTCCCTCATATACCATTGCAGCGATATATCTATCTAATATTTCTTGATCAGAAAAATTTTTAGGCTTTATTCCAACTCTTTTCCTTTCATCATTACAAATAATTTCTATCTCTGGGTTTGGTGTAAGAAACTCTACACCTTCTCCATAAAGATAATAGCCTTTTGAAGTTTTTTGTCCAAACCAGCCTCTCTCACATACTCTGTCAGCAATTTCTACATATCTATCATCTTTATGACGGAATGGCGCCTTTCTTTTTCTAGTAGCCCAACCTATATCGCCTCCGGCAAGATCTATAACTTGAAACACACCCATTGCACATCCAAATCCTCTTAATACATTATCAATATGGAATGGACTTGCTCCATCCTCTACCATGTGATACGTACCTACCAAATATTTTGAAAGTATCCTATTACCAATAAATCCATCACAAACTCCAGAACGCACGGGAACTTTTCTCATTTTTTTGGCTAACATAAACGCAGTTGATACTGTATTCTCTGACGTACTATCTGCTACAACAATTTCTAACAATTTCATAATATTAGCAGGTGAAAAAAAGTGAAGGCCTATCACCCTATCTGGACTATCAACTACTGTAGCAATTTCATTTACGTCCAAATAACTGGTATTAGAGGCTAGAATACATTTTTGATTGCATACTTCATTTAATTTAATAAAAACTTCTTTTTTTACATCCATATTTTCAAAAACAGCTTCTATTATTAAATCTCTATCATTTAAAACATTCAAATCAGTATCTGATTTAAATAAATTAATAATTTGGCTTTTCTGATCAGTCGTCATTCTACCCAAATTAACATTTCTGTCATATGTTGAGTTAATTTTATTAAAAGCTTTTTTAATAGCTTCTTGATTTTGCTCAATCATAATCACATCAAATCCTGCATTCATAGCAGCCATTGAAATTCCTGTACCCATAGTTCCACCACCAATGACACCAATTTTTTTTACTTCAGAGGGTTTGCCATTTTTTAATTCAGGTATTTTTGTTATAGCTCGTTCGGCAAAGAATGAATGTATCAATCCCTGTCTTTGTGAGCTTTCAATACATTCTTTAAAAAGTTTTCTTTCATTTTTTATAGCAGCTTGAAAATCTAAAATTAAGCCTTCTTCTACAGACTTAATAATATTATGTGGAGAAAATAAATTTTTATATTTTTTTAAAGCGTTAGCTTTTGTATTTGCAATTATTTCTTTTATCTTTTCTAAATTATTAATTTTAGTTGTGATTTTTGAAGTTGGCCTAATATCAAAACCTTCACTAATTAATCTTCGAGCATAAGATACTCCGTTTTCTAAAGTTTTGTCATCAGGTGCTATTTCATCAATAATACCATTTTCAAAAGCTTCTTCAGCAGGAACATGTCTACCAGTTAACATCATATCCAAGGCCATCGAAACACCGCATAATCTAGGTAATCTTTGGGTTCCACCTGCGCCAGGTAAAATGCCTAATAAAACTTCCGGTAATCCAACTTTAGTTTTTGGAGCAGCTATCCTGTAATGCGCTGACATTGCAACCTCTAGACCACCTCCTAGGGGAGTACCATGAAGAGAAGCAACAACTATTTTATCTAAATTTTCTATTTTATCACAAATTTCACTTAAAATAGGTGCATCAATATCTTTACCAAACTCTTTAATATCAGCTCCTGCTAGAAAAGTTCTTTCAGGAGCTGTTATAACAACTGCTTTAATTTTTTTTTCTGTAGATAATTTGTTAACTGTTTCAAGAAGTCCAATTCTTACTGCAGCACTTATAGCATTAACTGGTGGATTGGATATTTCAATAACCGCAATTTCATCTAAAATATTATGTTTTACTACTGTCATTTTCACCTCACTTTATTAATATTTTTTTTGCTTCCAAATATTCATTATTAATTCTTTCAACTAATTTACTTGCAGGTAAGATACTTTTAACAGCTGAAATACCTTGGCCAGAACCCCAAATCTCTTTCCAACTTTTTGGTTTAGAGGCACCCGAGCTAAAATTCATTTTACTCGAATCACTTTCTTCTAAATTGTCAGGATCAAGTCCTTGCGCTTCAATAGACCTCTTTAGGTAATTACCATGAACTCCTGTAAATAAATTTGTATAAACAATATCATCAGCATTTGATTGAGTAATCATTTCTTTATATCTTTGATCTGCATTGGCTTCATTTGTAGCAATAAAGGCAGAGCCTATATATGCAAGATCAGCCCCCATAGCTTGTGCTGCAAGAACAGCTCCACCATTTGCTATTGAACCAGATAATAAAAGAGGACCGTCAAACCATTCCCTAATTTCTTGAATTAATGCAAAAGGGGACAATGTTCCAGCATGACCACCTGCCCCAGCAGCTACAGCAACTAAACCGTCAGCACCTTTATCAATTGCTTTCTTTGCAAAAAAATTATTAATAATATCATGTAAAACTATACCATTTGCTTCATGAGCAACTTTGTTAACTTCTGGTCTGGCACCAAGAGAAGTTATCCACACAGGAGCATTCCATTTTGCACAAATATCAATATCTTTTTCTAATCTTATATTAGACTTGTGAACAATATGATTTACAGCATATGGAGCTGCTGGATTATCTGGGTTTTTTTGATTGTGCCTGTCTAATTCCTCGTTTATTCTTTTTAACCAAATCTCTAACATATTTGGTTCACCCTCTCCTTCTCTAGCATTCAAACAAGGAAATGATCCAATTACTCCCGCTTTACATTGAGCAATCACAAGATCAGGATTTGAAATGATGAAAAGTGGAGAACCAATTACTGGTATTTTAAGTTTATCTAATGGAGGAAGAAGTGACAAATTTGTCTCCTATAGTTTATTCGAAAATTTAAATAGTCATTTAACACGCTAATAATAAATTCTTCAATTATTTTAATTACAAGAACTTATTTTTTTAATATAATTAAATAATTATTTTTAGAGTGGAGATATAAAGATGTTTTTGGATGAGTCTGATTTAAAAAAATTTGATGAAGATGGTTATTTGTTTTTTCCAGAAATGTTCAACAAGGATGAAGCATCACTTTTAAAAGAAGAAGCAGAAAAAGTTTATTCACAAAATAGAAAAGAAGTTTGGAAAGAAAGTTCTGGGGTTGCTCGTACAGCTTTTGCCGCTCATAAATATAATGAAGCTTTTAGAAGATTAGGAGCACATCCAAGATTAATTGACCCTGTTTCTCAAGTGTTGCAGGGAGATATTTATATGCATCAGTTTAAGTTAAATGCAAAAGCTGCATTTGATGGAGCAGTATGGCAATGGCACCAAGATTATGGCACCTGGAAAAGAGATGATGGTATGCCAGAGCCAAGAGCAATGAATATAGCAGTTTTTTTAGATGATGTAACAGCTGCAAACGGTCCATTATTATTTATTCCTGGAAGTCATAAGTCTGGCGTTATAGACGCAGGTCACGACCTCGAAACAACCAGTTACCCTTTATGGACTTTAGATAATAAAAAAGTTCTTGAGTTAGCTGAGAGGGGTGGTTGTGTTGCGCCGACAGGACCTGCAGGAAGTATGCTTATGTTTTCTTCACTTTTAGTGCATGCAAGTCCACCAAATATTTCTCCATTTGGAAGAAGTATTGTCTACCTCTCATTATGCCATGTTGATAACCATATACAAAAATTCAAGCGTGATGAATGGATAGCTCACAGAGACTTTGCACCTATTTCTAAACTTAGTGACAATTGTTTAAACGAATTAATAAGCGAAAACGTTAGTGCTGCAGAGTAAACATTAATACTTTCTATCAAGGAATATTTAATTTTGTTAACAATAAACTCAGTTGCAAATTTTAGAGATGTAGCTATCGGCTCTAAAATGAAGACAAATTTATTATTTAGATGCGCTAAGTTAAGCACTTTAAGTCAAGAAGATATAATAAAATTAGAAGCACTAAATCCATGGGCTATTATTGACTTTAGAGATCCTAAAGAAATTAATAAAGCTCCCGATAATTTATCAAAAAAATTGCTAGATAAACATATAAGTCTTCCAATTTCTGCTAGCATTCTTGGTAGAATGGTTACACAAAAAAAGATAGTTGGTGATAACGTAAAAACCTACGAAAAAGTTATGGAAGAAAGTTACAAATTATATATAAATAATCATAAACATGTATGGAAAGAATTTATTAAGATTTTACTAAATTCTAACAACAACCCTGTAATATTTCATTGCTCTGCTGGAAAAGATAGAACTGGTATAGCAAGTTTTATTATTCAAAGAATATTAAATAATTCTATGGAACTGATTTATAAAAACTATTTACTATCAAATAAATTATTGACTACGAAAGCTGCGACAGCTGAACAAACAACCACTTCTAGTAATGATAACATTCAGGTAACAAAAAATATGTTAAGTACTCTTGGAAAAGTAAAAAAAACATACTTATTGGCAGCAATTAATGAAATAGAAAGTAAATATCTAACTTTAGAAAATTATATAATGAAAGAACTTCATTTTGATAAAAATAACATTGCTAAATTAAAAAAACAATATTCCAATATGTAGGTAGAAAATGTTTTTACAAAATGCAATTGCAAAAAGAATTAACGATAATGACCCAGTCAAAGTAGCTTTAATAGGAGCTGGTAAATTTGGTTCGATGTTTTTAAGTCAAGTTCCAAGCACTATAGGAATAGAAGTTTTAGTAATTGCAGATCTGAAACCTGACAATGCCGTAAAAGCTTGTAAAAATGTTGGTTGGAGTGATGATTTAATCAACAAAACAAAATTTGTTGATACAGGTGCTGATGCGATAAAATTAAATGAAGTAGAGGTAGTTATTGAAGCAACAGGATTTCCTGCAGCAGGTATTGAACATGCAAGACAAGCTTTTAAAAATGGTAAACATATAATAATGGTGAATGTTGAAGCAGATGTCTTGGCTGGAGCAGCTTTAGCTAAAGAGGCTAATTCTGTAGGAGTTGTTTATTCTATGGCTTATGGAGATCAACCTGCCCTAACTGCAGAAATAGTTGAATGGGCAAGAGCTTCTGGCTTCAATGTAACTGCCGCAGGTAAAGGAACCAGATATCAACCAATATACCACAAATCATCACCTGACACGGTATGGGATTACTACGGCTTGACCCACGAAGAAGCAAGAAAAGCAGGAATGAACCCAAAAATGTTCAACTCATTTTTAGATGGAACTAAATCTGGATTGGAAATGGCTGCTATAGCTAATGCATGTGATCTAGAAGTCCCAACTAATGGTCTATTATTTCCTCCATGTGGAGTGGACGATCTTGCAAATATTTTAAAACCATTAGAATTTGGTGGTTTGTTAGAAAAGACTGGACAAGTTGAAGTTGTGTCTTCACTTGAGAGAGATGGTCGACCTGTATTTAAAGATTTACGTTGGGGCGTGTATGCCGTGTTAGAAGCCCCAAATGATTATGCAGCGTCTTGTTTCAAACAATATGGAATGAATACTGATCATACTGGTAAATATTCTGCGATGTATAAACCTTTTCACCTCATAGGGATGGAGCTTAATATATCAATTTTTTCAGCTGCATTGTTAAATCAGGCAACGGGACAAACCAAAAAATTTACTGGAGATGTTGTATCAACAACTAAGAAAAATTTGAAAAAGAATGAAATTCTTGATGGAGAAGGTGGAGCAACTGTATGGGGCAAACTTATACCATCAAAACTATCGTTATATATGGAAGCTCTTCCTATTGGACTAGCTCATGGAATTAAACTTAAAAATGAAATTAAAGAAAATGAAATAATTACGTGGAATGATGTTGATTTTTCATCAAATGATCCTGCAATTTCATACAGAAGAAAAATGGAAAAGGATTTTAAAAAATCATAGGCTTATCTGGTCCTTTATCTAACCGCCATACAAAACCTGAATTTCCTTCGTTTGGAAAAAATTTTCTTAAAAGTGGATCATGACCAGGTATTACAAGTTCGTCCTTTGAAGCTAACTTTCTGATGGTTTTAAAACCATTAAGCATATCTTCAAGATCTACAACAATTGGAAAAGGTTTACCTGTAAGAAAATTTTCATAAAAATGAGTAGCATCTGATGCTAAGCACATATATCCGTTTTCAGTTTTAACTCTTACTGACTGTAATCCTCTTGAGTGTCCTCCAATAAGGTGAGTAGTTACTCCAGGTTGAATTGCTCCAATTCCACTATAAAATATAACTCTTCCTGAAAAAACATTTTTTACCATAAGGCATACATGTTCTCCAGTGAAGGGCATTTTTATTGTTTCGTGACACATACAAGGTCCAGTTGCATACGCCATTTCTGTTTCTTGCAAGTGAAACTTTGCATTAGGAAACTCAATTAATCCACCTGCATGATCATAATGTAAATGCGTTATAATAACGTCAGTTACTTGACTGGCATTAATATTAATTGCTTTAAGGGCCTCAGATGGCGATCTATCAATTGGCCTGTTTCTTCTTTTAGCTTCTTCGTAATCATAACCAGTATCAACAATAATAATATCTTTGTCTGATTTAAGAACCCATATAAAATAATCAATTGTATGAGCTTCGTGGGAATGATCATCAAATATGAAACTCTCTTTTCTAGTCCTGTCCGTTCTTTCTGCATATTTTAAAGCATATACTTCCCAATTTTTTTCTAAAACTGTATCCACTTTAATTTCTCCTTTGACAATCAAACTTCTTCTAGTCTATCAGTTGCTGGAGGGGGTGTTGGGCTAATATTAGATATTAAATTATAAGTTTCTTGGTCTAAAGAAATCTCTACTGAGTCTAATGATGGTTTTAATTGTTTTAAGTTTCTTGCACTTATAATAGGTGCAGTTATAGCATCATTATATGATACCCAAGCAACAGCTAAAGCAATTGGGTCATAATCTAAGTCGTTAGCTAAATTGACAAGTGAATTAGCTGCGTCGTACATCCAATTTTGACCATATCTTTTTTTATATTTAGAATTATCGTGCAGTCTACCCAAACTATTTTTATTAGATGAATCAACTGAACTATATTTTCCAGTTAGAAGTCCACCACCCAATGGACTATAGCTAATAACGCCAATATTTTCATTTTGTGACATAGGAAGAATTTCGACCTCAGCTTGTCTTTTAACTATGTTGTACATGGGCTGAAGAATATCAATTGACGGGAACCCATTTTTTTCCGCAACCAACTGCGCTTTCATTACTTGCCAAGCAGAAAAATTTGAAGCACCTAATTGAAAAAATTTTCCTTCTTCTCTAAGTTTTTGAAGCGTTTCAAGTGTTTCTTCTAATGGGACATTGTCATCCCAATGGTGTAAGAAAAAAACATCTACATAGTCTTGCTTTAATCTTTTAAGACTTTCTTCTAACTGTGATCTTATATTTTTACCACTAGACCCGCCAACTGATCCAGCCTTAGTAATTAAAATTATCTTATCCCTTTCTTCTTTAATTAAATTACCAAGAATTAGTTCAGATTTACCTCCCGTATATACAAAAGCAGTATCAAAGAAGTTTATACCTCTATCACGACAAGCTTCATACATTTCTTGACTATCTTTCTCGTTTGCTCCGTCACCAAATTGCATAGTACCAAAACATAACGATGAATTTTTTAAATTATTAGGCCCAAACTCTCTTATCATTTTCATGTAACAAAACCTCTTAATTATTCTTAAAATTTTTCATCCAAGTAAGACCCGCTTCAGTAGTTGCCTTTGGTTTATACTCAGCTCCAACAATACTTTTATATCCAGCTTTGTATATTTCGGGAATAATATAACTATAGTCTAATTCCCCACTATCTGGTTCTGCTCGATCCTGTACTGATGCTATTTGGACATGACCAATAAAAGGTAAGTGATCTTTAAATCTTTTCACTACATTGCCTTGATTTATTTGAACATGGTAAAAATCAAACATAATTTTAACAGTATCTGATCCTACTAGTTCACAAATTTCTCTTGCTTGCTCAACTTTAGTTAAAAAGTATCCTGGATTATCTTTTAAATTTAAAGGTTCAATAACTAAGCCTATACCATTGTCTTTTAGTAAGTCCTTAGCAAATTTTAAATTATCAATAAAAGTTACTAGAGATTTTGTTGATAAATCCGTCACACCAGCCATAGCGTGAATATTTTTTGATTTAATAACTTTAGCATACTCAAAAGCTTGAATTATAGCATCTCTTGCTTCAGATATTCTTGTTGGAACTGCAAGTAAACCATTGTCACCTTCCTCAATATTTCCCTTTATAGTATTTATACCCATGACTGGTAAATTAACTTCATCTAAAGCTTTTTTTATATCTTTTGAGTCAAATTGATATGGAAATTGAAATTCAACAGCATCAAATCCATATTCTTTTGATTTATAAATAGCATCTATCTGGGAAAATTCATTCCATAAAAGACCTAAATTTGCAGAAAATTTATACATAATATTAATCCCATTCTACATTAAATTTCTTTATAACTGAGTTTATTTGAGATTCATCTAATGCTTTTGCATCTGCACCTTTTAAAATTAGAGCTAATTTTGCAGTAGCCTCTAATTCTTCAATAGCATTAACTGAAGATTCTAAGTCTTTGCATGAGACAACCGGTCCATGATTAGCTAACAAAACTGTTGACCTTTTACCAGCAAGACCTTTGATAGCATCACCCATAGCAGGGTCACCAGGCACAAAGAAGGGAAGTAACTTAACTTTCCCTAACAGCATTATTGAGTATGGTGTATAAGATGGTAATACATTATCTTCATCTATTCCAGGTAGCATAGATAAAGCCACAGAATGAGTAGAATGAAGATGAACTACAGCACCAGATTTCATACCTCTTGTTTCATAAAAAGCTTTGTGAAGGGGTAACTCCTTAGTTGGTGATAAAGATCCTATGAATTGACCAGACTTTGTCACTTTAACTATTTCATTTGGATCAAGCCTTCCAAATGAAGATCCTGAAGGTGTAACTAGTATATCATCATTATTTAAACGAACTGAAATATTACCTGTTGATCCATGAGTAATACCCCTATCAAACATTGAAGACGCCAAAGTACAGATTTGTTCTCTTAATTTATTTTCGTTCATTTATAAAGTATAACCTATATATATTAATTTCAGTAACCAAATAATTGGTATAAAATACCTATAGACAAGCCAATTACCACATGACTGCCAATAGCTAAGGAACAAGATAAAAAAGGTGATGGTGTTTTTAATCCCAGAAAACCTTTGCCCAAAACAGGCATGAAGAAAAACCAAGGAACAACAACACTTAGCAAACCAAAAACAAATCCATTAAAAATTGAAGCATTACAAATATTATATTTTAGTAACATAAAGAAAAAAATTGAATACATAATCGCAACAGTGTAATGAACAGCCCAACCAATTTTTACTTCATTTTTAATTGGGGGCACTTCTTCAATTATTGGATTATATATTTTTGCTTTTGATATTAATAATATATACCATCTTCCAACAATAGCCCAGTCTGATGGATTTATGTCATACATAATTTTTAGTAATCTCTGCCAAATATCCATCGCAAGACATGAAATAATCCCAATAATTACAATGTTCAATATTTCCATTAAAAGCCCTTTTTATATTTAAATTTTTATAGCAATGAACTCTTTAACAATATAAAACAATATAAGGGATCTTTAAAATATATCTATTGTATTTTATTTTTTTGATGAACTTTGAAACTATAAAAACTAGAGGAGAGAGATTTATGGCTAATTTTAATGGACAAACTGCAGTAATTACTGGGGGAGCACAAGGTATTGGTTTAGCGACTGCAAAGAGTTTTATTAACGATGGCTGTGAAGTTATGATTTGGGACATAGACGAAAAAATGGGTGTGGAGGCAGCAAAAGAGCTAAATTGTCATTTTTTAAAAGTCGATCAAACTAATAACAACTTAGTCGAAGAAGTCACAGAAAAAACTCTTAACCAAATAAATAAAATTGACATTCTAGTTTGTAGCGCAGGAATTGCTGGACCTACTTATTCAACTTGGGATTATCCTGTTGAAGAATGGTCAAGAGTATTTGACGTAAATGTTAATGGTGTATTTTACTGTAATAAGCATGTTGTAAAATCAATGCGTGAAAAAAATTATGGCAGAATTATCAATATAGCCTCAATTGCAGGCAAAGAAGGTAATCCTAATGCTTCTGCATATTCAGCATCTAAAGCAGCTGTAATAGGTTTAACAAAATCTCTTGGTAAAGAAACAGCAGATAAAGACATTGCTGTTAATTGTATAACACCAGCTACGGCTAAAACAAGAATTCTTGATCAAGTATCACAGGAATTTATTGATTACATGATTTCAAAAATTCCAAGAAATAGATTTGTGACTGTTGAAGAGGTTGCTTCTCTTATTACTTTTCTAGCGAGTAAAGAGAATAGTTTCACTACAGCGGGTGTTTTTGATATATCAGGGGGTAGAGCTACATATTAATTGGTGAGGATTTTTAGGAGATCCTCTGCACCTTAACTCAAAAACTAATAATCGGGGGAGGAACTTATTAGTTAGAATTAGTACAATTAAACAGGGGAGTTTTATTGAACATGTTCAATATTTGATTCTTTTCCGAAGTTTGTCTTGTGATAATCGAAAATAAACTTTCAGAGCTTAAAATTTGTTATATATTTGTGCAAAAAACTTTCTTTTATAATTTTTGTTTAATACTTAATCATTTTAAATCGTTGTATTAATTTCCATTACTGCAGAAAGTATTACAACTGCGAATAAAGAAAGTCCCATTCCCCTATTTACCCAAAGCTGCTTGTTAGATGCTAATGACCATCTTTTTAGACTTATCCCTAACCACAGCCAAAATAAATGAATAGGTATCCAAATTGAATTTACTATAATAAATTTAGTTAGAATCTCAACATTATAAGAAGCCATGCCAAGTGACAGCACTACAAACAAATGTCCTTGGACTACATAAGCCTTTGGATTGACAAATTGTAAAAAAATTCCTTCGTATAATTTTGGAGCTTTAAAACTTTGTTTAAAACCAGTTTTATTTTCAGATGTAGCTATACGCCAAGATAAAAAAGATAAGTAAGATAATGATAAAAATAAAAAAGTTAGTTGAACTCCTTCAATTTCAAACAGAAACTGTTTAAAGCCCATCACAACTAGTAATGCTACCCCATTAGTTCCAAAAAACAACCCAATGAGATACATCATTCCAACTTTCCATCCAAAACCAGCACCAACACCAGCTAAGGAAAGTACGCCTGGACCAGGAGTAACCATCATTAAAAAACTAATAATTATGTAAGCAATCATTTAAATCTATAGATGAAATCTATACCTTGGATCAATAGGATTATTTTTGAAAATATAATTATAATTAGATTTTGATAATCACATTATTATAAAAAAATCTTTCCTGGGTTCATTATTTTTTTTGGATCAAAAGCATTTTTAACTTTTTTCATAACGTCTACAGCGTTTCCTAATTCCTTCAACATATATTTTCTTTTGCCTTGTCCAATACCATGCTCTCCGGTACATGTACCATCCATTCTAATAGCCCTTTCAGATATTCTAATTAAAAAACTATCTAGTTTGTCTAATTCGGTCTTGCTATTTTTGTCAATTAGTAATGCAACATGAAAATTTCCATCACCTGCATGACTTACTATTGGACCCATCAATTTGTTCTTTTCCATGTCTTCAATCGTTTCTGTGATACAATCAGACAATTTGGAAATTGGCACACAAACGTCTGTTGAATAAATTTCTGCCTCAGGCCTTACTGACCTGCATGACCAATATGCATCATGCCTTGCTTTCCATAATTTGTTTCTTTCTTCATTATTAGACGTCCATTCAAAATCGTTACCACCAAAATCTGATGCTATTTCACTAAATAATTCTGATTGCTCTTTTACAGATTTTTCACTGCCATGAAACTCTAATAGTAATAAAGGAGCTTCAGGAAGATTTGTCTTAGAATAACTATTAACTGCTTTTACTTGAGCAACATCTAAAAACTCAATCCTTGCTACTGGAATTCCAGCTTGTACAGTCATTATAACTGCATCAGTTGCATCCTTAACTGATGGAAAACTTACTCTACCTCCTGCAATGACTTCCGGGATACCGTAAAGCTTTAGTGTAATTTCTGTAGTTATACCTAATGTACCCTCTGAACCAACCATTAACCGAGTTAAATCATAACCTGCTGAACTTTTTCTTGCTTTATTTGCTGTTTTTATTATTTGACCATCAGGAGTAACAACCTCAAGAGCAATTACATTATCTTTCATTGTTCCATAACGCACTGCATTTGTTCCAGAAGCTCGAGTAGCTGTCATTCCACCAAGTGATGCATTTGCACCTGGGTCAATTGGAAAAAACAATCCAGTATCTCTTAAGTGAGTGTTTAGTTGTTCTCTGGTAACCCCAGGTTGTACAACAACCAAAAGATCTTCCTGATGCACTGTCAAGATCTTATTCATATTATTCATATCAATAGAAATTCCACCATATGGAGCATTAAGATGTCCTTCAAATGAAGAACCAACGCCAAAAGGAATTATAGGACATTTAAATTCATTACAAATTCTTACAACTTTTTGAACATCTTCTTTACTCTCGGCAAAAACAACGCCATTGGGTAATTCTGATTCATGAATAGTCATCGTATGAGTATGTTGTTCAAGTATACTTTTACTACTAGAGAATTGTTGCCCAAATTCTTCTTGGATTTTCTTCACACATAATTTGATGCTCTCTTTATCATAATCCTCGTCAGACCATACTGAAACACTACCATCCATTTTAAAAACCTTTTCTTTAATTTCTATAAAATTTTTCCTGGGTTCATAATACCCTTTGGATCAATTTCTTCTTTTATTAGTTTCATGAAATTAACAGCAGGGCCTAATTCATCAACTAAGTATTGTTTTTTACCCTGCCCTACTCCATGTTCTCCTGTACATGTTCCATCCATACTAATGGCTCTATGAGCTAATCTCTCTAAAAACCCGTTTGCAACATCAACTTCTTTTTTTATTTTAGGATCAATCATTAGCTGAACGTGAAAATTACCATCACCGACATGACCAACAATGGGACCAAACAAATTATTTTTTTCCATGTCATCTATCGTTTCAGTAATACATTCTGACAATCTTGATATTGGAACACAAACATCTGTAGCAATATAATCCGCCTCTGGCCTGCAAGCTTTAACAGCATAATAAACATCATGCCTAGCCTTCCAAAGTTTATTTCTTTCTTCAATATTTGCATTCCACTCAAAGTTATCACCACCAAAATCTTTGGAAATTTCGTTAAATAACTCGGATTGTTCTTGCACAGAAGATTTACTTCCATGAAATTCTAATAATAATAATGGTGACTCAGGTAAGTTTAACTTTGAGTAATTATTTACAGCTTTAACTTGCGCAATATCTAATAGTTCTATTCTGGCAACTGGAATTCCAGCCTGTATAGTCATAATCACAGCATCCGTTGCATCCTGAACAGAAGGAAAAGTACATCTACCAGCTCCAATTTCTTCAGGAATACCATAAAGTTTAAGTGTAATTTCAGTTATTACACCTAACGTTCCTTCAGATCCAACAATTAATCTCGTCAAATCATATCCAGCAGAACTTTTTCTAGCTCTACTAGCCGTATTTATTATTTCTCCATTTGGCATTACAACTTCTAATGAAATTACATTATCTTTCATAGTTCCATAACGAACGGCGTTAGTTCCAGAGGCTCTAGTCGATGCCATACCTCCAATTGAGGCATTGGCACCTGGGTCAATAGGGAAAAATAAACCCGTATCTCTAAGGTGTGTATTTAATTGTTCTCTAGTTACACCTGGTTGTACAACAACAGTTGAATCTTCAGGATGAACTTCAATTATATTATTCAGATTATTCATATCTATGGAGATACCACCAAAATTAGCATTTAGATGACCTTCAAGAGAAGAACCTACTCCAAAAGGTATTATTGGACATCCATGTTCATGGCATATTTTTACTGTTTTTTTTACATCCTCTTTGTTATAGGCAAAAATAACACCATCAGGTAATTCTGGCTTATGAACTGTTGTTGTACTTGTATGCTGCTCACGAACTGATTTTGAAACTGAGAATTGCTGTCCAAACTCTTTTTTCAATGCTTCTACTGCAATATTTATATTGTACTCAAATTTTGAATAAAAAGAGTTGTTTCTTACATCTAAAATCGTCACTAATTAACCTCACATAAGTTTTTCTTTAATATTGTATTAATATATTTCAAAATAAAGATTGAGTAAATTATTACATTTTAATAAAAATTTTATTTGTTATAGTTTTTAACTTCTTGTTAGAAAGCTTACAAAAAAATGTACAAAAAAGCTATTTTTTTAGGTGAATGCATGATTGAACTCAATGGAGATATTTCTTCATTGGAAAATAAAAGTTCAAAAATGCAAATTAATTTTGGAGGCGACACTTATAATTCTGCAATATATTTTTCAAGATTAGCAAATAATAAAACAAATACTTTCTATTCAACAGCACTCGGGAATGACAGCTTTTCTAAAAAAATGATTTTAAGATTTAAAAATGAAAAAATTAAATGTGATTATGTAAGGACTGATGGAGAAAACCCTCCTGGTTTATATTCAATAGAAATAAATGAAATAGGTGAAAGAAGTTTTTCTTATTGGAGAGATCAATCACCATCAAAATATATTTTTTTAGGGTCAAAAGGAAAAAAACTAGCTAGAGAAATAAAAAATGCAGATATTTTTTATTATACTGGTATTTCTGCCGGTATTCTTGATGCAAAACAAAAAAAGGATTTAATTAAAATAGGATCAACTGCGGTTATATGTGGATTTGATTTTAATTATAGATCGCAAGTTCATAATAATAAAAAAGTGTCACAATTATTATTTAAAGAGATTAGTGAAAATGTAGATATTAACTTTGTGTCTTTTGATGACGTTAAAGAGTTATTTGATTTTAAAAATCCACTTGAAGTTTTTGAGATATTAAATGACAAAAAAAATCTAATTCTTATGAGATTTAAGGACTCAATTATTTTTAAAAACAAACAACAAGAAATAAAAACTATTAAAGTCCCTCATGGAAAGGTGGTTGATACAACGGCTGCTGGTGACGCATTCAATGGATCTTTCCTTGCTTTAATTAATAACAATAAAAATATTTCAATAGAAGAAAATATATTAAAATCCCACTCTGTTACTAGAGAAGTGATAAAGCATAAAGGCGCTATTATTTCCAATAAAAATATGCCTAAAATAAACACTTAAATAAGGAAGAAATAAAATGGACAAAAACTTACTTATAATGACAGAAATGCCTGAATATTTTGTAAGTCTCGCTGATAAAAACTTTAATACTTATAAATTGTGGTTAAACAAAAATGAAGATGATTACTTATCTGAGATTAAAATAGACGTTGATGCGATTGCCGTTATGGGAGGTTATAAAATTACACCAGAGTTAATGAAAAGTATGCCTAATTTAAAAATTATTGCCTGTTATGGTGTAGGTTATGACGCAATAGATATAAATTATGCAAAAAGCCTAGGTATAAAAGTTACTAACACCCCTGAAGTACTTAATGACGAAGTGGCAGACACAGCTATTGCACTAATGCTATGTGTCTATAAGAAAATTGTAGATGCAGATAGTTTTGCAAGAAACAACTCTTGGCTTAATGGAGATTTTCCATTAACAAAAAAATTTAGTGGTACTAAATTAGGTATTGTTGGAATGGGAAGAATTGGAAAAGCAATAGCAAAAAGAGCCGAAGCATTTGACTGTGAAATTTCTTATCATTCTAGAAACAAAAAAGATGTGAAATATAAATATATCAGTGACTTAAATCAGTTAGCTCAAGAAGTAGATACCTTATGTGTAATTACACCAGGCGGAAAAGAAACAGAGAAATTAATTAATAAAAAAGTTCTTAGTAGCCTTGGCAAAAATGGCGTAATTATTAATGTAGCGAGGGGGTCAGTAATTGATCAAGACGAACTGATTCATTGCCTGGAAAACAATCTTATTTTAGCTGCAGGATTAGATGTCTACACTAATGAGCCTAATATCCCAGAAAAATTAATAAATCTTAAAAATACTGTTTTATTACCTCATATAGCATCTGGAACAGTTGAAACTAGAAATGCTATGGGACAATTAGTATTTGATAATATAAAAAATTATTTTGAAAATAAATCTCTTATATCAGAAGTAGTATAAAAATAATCTAATTTTGGGGTAATTTTATTCCAGCATTTCTAGCATATATTTTTGCAACTGCAGCATCATCTTCTTGTCCTAAACCTGAGCCTGCAGCGGAAATAAACTGTTGTAACGCTGCAGCAGTCAAGGGAGCAGGAAAATTTGAATTTTTAGCTATATCTAAAACTATACCTAGATCCTTTGGCCAAATATTGATCGAAGATTTTGGGGAATAATCATTATCTATAATATGAGGCGTTCTGTTCTCAAGCATCCAAGAGGTCCCAGCACATTTCGAGATAACTTCTAAAAACCTTTTTGGATCAATTCCTTGTGTTATACCAAATGTAATAGCTTCAGCCATTGCAGCAATATGAACACCCGCAAGCATTTGATTGACTGCTTTCATAGCAGAACCTGATCCGACATGTTCCCCAAATTTGAAGACTGTTTCTGAAGTGCAGTCTAAAATAGGCTTAGCAACCTCAAAAGCTTTTGGGCTACCTGAAATCATATAGGATAACTTACCCTCAGCTGATTTTTTTGATCCTCCAGAAATGGGAGCGTCTAAATATAAAAGTCCTTTATCATTACAAGAAGATGCCATTTCTTTAGCAAAATCTGGAGCTACTGTTGTACAAACCATGATAAGGCTATTTTTCTTTAATTTTTCTGAAATACCATTTTGGCCAAAGATAATTTCCCTTGTTTGTTTTTCATTTAAAACAACTATAATTACTGCTTGTAAATCATTAAATGGAATATTTTTATCATAGCCACCTTCTTCGATAAGTCTTTTCTGTTGCTTAAGGTTTTTATCTTGCCCATAAACACTATACCCTGCACGTATCAGTGACTGAGCTATTCCAAAGCCCATTGATCCAAGACCAACAACTAAGATATTTTTAATTTTAATATCCATAATATTGTTTAGTGATTATCCCTCGGTAAAGTTTTTCTTACCTTTTGATATTTAACGGCGTTTTCAAGAACAGCTCCGTCAGATAATTCTCCAACAAATTTTCTTTGAATTTCTTGCCATGGCGTTTGACTTTCAGGATATAATGGAACACCGTCTTTTTTTCTTAATTCTATTTCTTCGTCACTAACTAACATGTTTGCTGTACATTTATTTAAATCTATTACTACCGTATCACCAGTTCTTAACCAGGCCAAGCCACCTCCAGTTGCACTCTCTGGAGAAGCATTTAGAATTGAAGGACTTCCTGATGTTCCAGATTGTCTTCCATCTCCAATACAAGGTAATTCAGTTATACCTTTTTTTATTAGTTCATCAGATGGCTGCATATTTACCACTTCAGCAGACCCAGGCCAACCTACAGGTCCAGCACCTCTAATAACTAGAATTGAATTTTCATTCATATCTAAACTTTTATCATTTAATCTGTCGTGATAATCCTCAGAACCTTCAAAAACAATAACTTTACCTTCTAGTATCCCTTCTTTACCAGGGCGGTTTAAAAATTTATCTTTAAAGCTTTTTGAAATAACAGATGTTTTCATTATTGCTGCATTAAAAAGGTTACCTTTTAATACAATAAAGCCTGCTTTTTGTTTCATTGGATTTTTAAAAGGGGTAATAACCTTTTCATCTTTAATTTTAATACCCTTTAAATTTTCAGACAATTTTTTACCCGTCACTGTCATTACGTCTCCATGAAGCTTGTCATGACTTAAAAGCTCTGACATTATGGCCGCTGTTCCTCCTGCTCTATGATAACTTTCACACAAGTACTCACCTGCCGGCTGTATATTTGCCATTAACGGTATATCGTAACCAACTTTTTGCCATGCTTCAGTTTCTAATTCCACTCCTATATGTCTTGCAATTGCAGTAATGTGAATTTGAGCATTAGTAGAGCCTCCAATAGCTGAGTTTACAGTAATAGCATTTTCAAAAGCCTCTCTGGTCATAACTTGAGAGGGCGACAAATCATCTTTGACCATATCCACAATTCTAAGACCAGTTTTGTATGCCATCTGTCCACGTTCTCTGTATGGTGCAGGAATGTTAGCATTGCCTGTTAAACTCATCCCTAATGCTTCAGCCAGAGAATTCATTGTTGATGCAGTTCCCATTGTATTACAATGTCCATCAGATGGAGCTGAGCTTGTTACAATATCTATAAATTGTTCATAGTCTATCCTGCCCGCTGCTAGTTCAACTCTACTATCCCAAACAGCTGTGCCAGAACCCGCAAGTTTGCCATTATGCCATCCGTCTAACATTGGTCCACCATTAAGAACAATCGCAGGAAGATCAACTGTTGCTGCCGCCATTAAACAAGAAGGAGTTGTTTTATCACAGCCTGTCATTAAAACTGCCCCATCTAAAGGATAACCGTGAAGTATTTCAACTAATCCTAAATATGCTAAGTTTCTATCAACCGCTGCAGTTGGTCTCTTAAGAGTTTCTTGAATAGGATGGACGGGAAATTCAAAGGCTATTCCTCCAGCGCTTCTTATTCCCTCTCTTACTCTTTCTGCCAACTTTATATGTACTCTATTACAAGGAGATATATCTGAGCCTGTTTGTGCAATTCCAATGATAGGTTTACCTGATCTCAACTCTTCTGGCGTAAGTCCAAAGTTCATTGATCTTTCAAGATATAAAGCAGTCATTCCAGGATTAGTCGGATTATCAAACCATTGTTGACTTCGATATTTTGGATTGAAATTTTTATCTGACATAACTTTTCTCCCAAGTAAAATTTTAAAGTTTAACAAATAATAAAAGTTTATTAATTTAATTTAAAATAGTTTGAATATTTTACATTATTTATTTTAAATTTTAAGAATATTGTTAATATCATACTTGATTTTAAAAAAATCGAAAAGATAATTTCAGTTTTTATTTTTTATAATGTGGGAGGTTATAAAAATGTCAAATAGTGAGAAGTTAACTGTTAAACTTAATAATAATGATAATGTTGCTACTGCTTTAAGGGAAATAGGGGTAGGTGAAGCCACACAGAACCTTGAAAGCATTAACAAAATCCCAAAAGGCCATAAAATAGCTCTTAGAAAAATTAATAAAGGTGAGAAAATAATCAAATATGATCAACTTATTGGTGTTGCTAGCAAAGAAATTCTAGCTGGAGACCATGTTCACGTTGACAATACTGATTTCAAATCAACTGATCATGATTATGAGTTTTCAACATCTATTAAGTTACCAAATATGATTGAACCTGAAAAAAGACCTACTTTTAAAGGTTACAAACGACAAAACGGCAAAGTTGGAACAAGAAATTATATAGGTATCCTTACATCAGTTAATTGCTCTGCGACAGCTGCAAAAAATATTGCAGAAGTTTTTACAGAGGACAAATTACGTCTATTTCCAAATGTTGATGGGGTTGTTTCATTTACTCATGGTACTGGTTGTGGAATGGCAGATTCTGGCGATGGCTTTGATGCTCTTCAAAGAGTTCTTTTAGGCTATATCCAACATCCTAATTTAGCCGGAATTTTGTTAATTGGCTTAGGATGTGAGGCAAACCAAATAAAGTTTCTTTTAGATGCTTTTGATTTACATGAAAATCCATTTTTTAAAACAATGACACTGCAGGATATGGGTGGACTTAGAAAAACAATTGAAGCAGGAATAAAATGCATAGATGAAATGCTTCCAGAAGTAAATTCTATAGAACGAACGGAGCAATCAGTAGAACATCTTAGCGTTGCGCTTCAATGTGGAGGGTCTGATGCTTGGTCAGGAATAACCTCAAATCCATCACTTGGTCATGCTGCAGACTTATTAGTAAAAAATGGTGGCACAGCTATTTTGGCTGAAACACCTGAGATTTACGGCGCTGAACACATGCTAACTAGAAGGGCAATCTCTCCAGAAGTTGGGAAAAAGCTTATTGATAGAATTTTATGGTGGGAAGATTACGTTACTAGAAACAAAGGAAGTTTAAATAACAATCCATCACCTGGTAATAAGGCTGGTGGTTTGACCACTATATTAGAAAAGTCACTGGGAGCAGCTGCTAAAGGGGGAACAACTCCATTAAATGATGTTCTTTTGTACGCCCAACAAGCTGAAAAAAAAGGTTTTTTATTTATGGATAGTCCTGGGTATGATCCTGCGTCTGTTACTGGGCAAATAGCAAGTGGTTGTAATGTTGTTACCTTTACAACTGGAAGAGGTTCTTGCTTTGGTTGCAAACCTTCTCCATCTATAAAAATAGCTACAAATACAGAGATGTATAATAATATGGTTGAAGATATGGATGTTAACGCAGGAAAGGTAATAACTGACAATAAAAGTATTGAAGACGTTGGTCAGGAAATTTTTGATTTAATAGTAAGGGTAGCTTCAGGCGAAAAATCAAAGTCTGAGTATCAAGGTCTTGGAGACTTGGAGTTTGTACCTTGGCAAATTGGAGCAACAATGTGAGGAGTTTTTATGATTGATTTAAAAGGCAAAATTGCTCTTTTGACAGCTTCTGGTCAGGGTATTGGGAAAGCTACTGCTAGAGCATTCTCTGAGGCTGGTGCGTACGTGATTGCAACGGATATAAATCGTGAAACATTATCTTCTTTAGATAAGATTGTGGATGAAACCCATATACTTGATGTAACAGACAATAATGCAATTAAAAACTTAGTCGGATCAATCAAAGAACCTGACATATTATTTAACTGTGCTGGAATTGTCCATAATGGAACAATTTTAGAATCTACTGATGATGATTGGGATTTTGCTTTTAAACTTAATGGCAAAGCTATGTATCATATGATTAAAGAAGTAATACCGATAATGATTAAAAAAGGAGGAGGATCGATTGTTAACATAGCTTCTGTCGCTTCATCTCTAAAAGGTATTCCAAACCGTTTTATTTATAGTGCATCAAAAGCAGCTGTTTTAGGTTTAACTAAGTCTGTTGCTGCTGACTATATTACCCAAGGTATAAGGTGCAATGCCATATGTCCTGGTACAATAAATAGTCCATCACTAGAGCAAAGATTATCCGATATGGGTGATTATGAAAAAGCAAGGAAAGAATTTGTTGCTCGACAACCAATGGGAAGAATTGGAGATGCGGAGGAAGTTGCAAGCCTTGCAGTTTATTTAGCAAGCGATGCTTCAGCTTTTACAACTGGTCAATTTCACATTATAGATGGTGGAATATGTACTTAAGAAAATGTCAAATTTAGATATAGTATTATTTATAATAGGGAGGAGAATAAAATGAAATTGCTACGTCATGGTGCTTTTGGAAAAGAAAAACCAGGTATTCTAGATCAAAATGGTTCTATAAGGGATTTGTCTGAGCATTTATCAGATATTAATGGAGAAACTATAAGTGAAAATAGTTTAAAAAAAATTTCTTCAATAGATTTATCTTCTCTACCAACTGTATCTGATGATACGAGACTAGGTGCATGTGTTGGTAATGTAGGCAAGTTTCTATGTATTGGATTAAATTATTCTGATCATGCAGCGGAAAGCGGCATGGCTGTTCCTAGTGAGCCAATCCTTTTTTCAAAAGCTACTTCTGCAATTGTCGGTCCAAATGATAATATTGAAATACCAAGAAATTCGGCTGAGACTGATTGGGAAGTAGAACTTGGTATAATTATTGGAAAAAAAGCCAAATATATAAATGAGAATGATGCGGATGATTATATTGCTGGCTACTGCCTAGTAAATGACGTATCTGAAAGAGAGTTTCAGTTAAAAAAAGAAGGTCAATGGACCAAAGGAAAGTCATGCGATACTTTTGGACCTACTGGACCATACTTAGTTACAAAAGATGAAATAGCTGACGTTCAAAACTTGAGAATGTATTTGGATGTTAATGGACAGAGAATGCAAGATGGTTCTACAAATACTATGATTTTTTCAGCTAGATATATTGTATATTACTTATCTCAATTTATGAGCCTTAATCCCGGAGATATTATTGCTACTGGAACTCCTCCTGGAGTAGGAGGTGGAATGAAACCACCAGTATTTTTAAAAGCTGGGGATAAAATGAAGCTTGGAATTGAAGGTCTTGGTGAGCAAAACCAAGTTTGTATTCAAGGTTAACTATATGAATTGATACTAAAAGCAATAGCAATTAAGTTGCTGCTGTTCATGAAAAAGGTAGATAAAATCAAATGTTTACCATATATACCCTCTAAGTGAGGTTGGTAAAGTTCATCGTGAGATATAGAATAGAGCAAAAAGTGGAACCACTTTGTTATTTCTTAAGTATTTACAATAACTTAATTTTGGACTTGAACAATACATGGAGTTTCAGTTTTGGTTTCGATATCAAATATAGATCTTCCAGTATGATTTAAATGCATACCATAAGTGTGTATAGAAAGTGCTACATCTTCTCCATTATTCCACACACTATGTATATCCTCTGGTAGGCAACAAGTAGCGTTTCCAGGAAAAATTGTTTCTTCATTAGTTTTTATTAAATCGGCAAATCCATCTTTAGATCCATCATCTAATCTTTTATAATTAGTTTCATGTTCTTGACCTTGAATTCCTGCAACTACTGCCCAAGTTTTATGATTATGTGGAGCAAGACCTTTGCCTGGAGCCCATGCAATAACAAAAACAGCCAATTTATGATCATCTTCTTCATGCAGAAGATGTAGTCCAAAACCTTGCTCTTCATTTACGTTATAATACTCAGTTTTAATCCAGCTTTTGTCTTCAGCAAGACGAAGAGCTAATGGCTTTATTCGTTCTGTTATAGACTTTTCGGCGACTTCTTCGTTTACTACCTTCCGTATGTCCCTAATATAATTTTCAACTGAATAATTATTCATATTTTTTCCTCATTTATTTTCAATTTCACGTAATTCAACTCTTCTAATCTTACCAGATATAGTTTTAGGCAAAGAAGCAACAAATTCAACTTTTCTTGGGTACTTATATGGGGCAGTTAAATTTTTGCAAAAATCTTGAATTTCTCTAATTAATTCATTTGATCCTTTGTAACCTTCTACTAAAACAATATATGCTTTTACTAGTTGCCCCCTCGTCTCATCTGGAACTCCAACCACGGCACTTTCTGCAATCAAATCATGCTCTAATAAAGCACTTTCGACTTCAAAGGGACTAATTCTATAACCTGCTGATGAAATTAAATCATCAGATCTACCTACGAACCACAAGTAGCCATCCTTATCTCGAGACGCAGTGTCACCTGTGTAATACCAACCATGTCGAAAAGAATCTTTTACAATAACTTTATTTTGTAAATACCCACGAAACAAACCCGGAGGCCATTTTTTTTCTGTACAAATAGCAATATGCCCAACTTCACCATCTGGTAAGATTTTACCATTATCGTCAACAACGTTTATATCAAATCCTGGAACGGGTTTACCCATTGATCCAAAACGTGTCTCTACGCCAGGGAAATTTCCTACAATGTTAATTGTTTCAGTTTGGCCATAACCATCTGCAATTACTGTTCCTGTATTTTCAGACCAATATCTTATCACCTCTGGATTAAGAGGTTCACCTGCACCAAGACATCTCCTTAACGATTTGAGATTAAATTGTTTGAGGTCTTGCTGAACGAACAACCTGTATACAGTTGGAGGCGCGCAAAAAGTAGTTACTTTATACTCAGAGATTGCGTTAAGATGTTCCACTGGATCCATATCAGGAGTATCATACAAGACAGTTGTGCAACCAATCATCATTTGAGGAAAAAGTATGCCCCAAGCAGCTTTTGCCCATCCTGTATCTGTCAAAGTCCAATGTATATCGTTTTCTTTAAGATCCATCCAAAAAAGTGCCGTTGCAGCATGTGCATATGCATAACCAAAATCTCTTGGAACCATTTTTGGTAATGCTGTTGTGCCTGAAGTGAAATATATCATCATAGTTTCATTAGATGCAAAAGGCTCTAAATCTTCTCTATTCAAATTAGTATCTTTTTTTTTACAAAGCTCATTAAAAGATAGCCAATTATCTGATGCATCTCCAGTGACAATCAAATGTTTAAGTGTTGGGCATTCATCAATTATTTGGTTCACCTTCTCAACATGCATTGGCGAAACAATGACAGCCTTGGCTTCAGATTCATTGACACGATAGGCTATATCTTTGGCGGTTAGCAAATTAGTTCCAGGCATAGAGATTACACCAACTTTCATACATCCAAAAAGTACTTTATGCCAATCAGGGTTTCTGCCAATAATAACACAAGCAGCATCACCTCGTTTCAAGCCAAGTGATAAAAGAGCCTTTCCAAATTGCGATGAAACTTTTGATAGTTCTGAATATGTTACAGATGTTTTGTATCCTGTGACTGTGTCGATAGCCAATAAAGCGACTTTATCAGCTTGTTGAGCTCTTACATCCAAGATATCATATGCGAAGTTAAAAAATTCCGGAATATCAAGTGAGAAAGACTTGCTTGCAATTTCATAATTTCTTTCAATATTGTCAAAAGTAATCATTTTAAACCTCAGCTCTCTTACTGTAGTCAATAAGTATGTAAATGAATTATGTTTAATAAAAAATAAAGCTTAACTTATTAAAAAAGATTATAAAATGTTAATTATATTTTAATCAAGGTTTTTGATCTAATGTAAATAATGAACTTATCACTAGAAATATTTCTTAAATTATAAGTGTAAAATTTAATTACCTAATCGAGAAGCGGACAATGCTCTTCTTGTGATTTCTTTATAATTGTGAGCTTCTGAGGGAACTATCCAACTTCCTCCTACACATATTACATTTTTTTGACTTATCCATTGAGAAGCATTTTCCTCGTTTATTCCACCAGTAGGACAAAATAATATACCTGGGAAAGGTCCACTTAACGATTTTAAATAATTTATACCACCAGCTGCTTGGGCTGGAAAAAATTTAAACGACTTATATCCTAAATCAAGTAATTTCATTATATCACTTGAATTAGAAACTCCAGGAAGAAATGGATAATCCATTTCAATCGCTTTTTTTGCTAACTCATTTGTTGTACCCGGGCTTACTGCAAAGGAAGCCCCTGCATCTTTTACCGATTGTAAATCACTTTCATTTAAAACAGTGCCCGCTCCTATTTGAAGACTAGAAAACTTTTTAGATGCAACTTCTATCACCTGCAGAGCACAATCAGTTCTTAATGTAATTTCAACTGTTTTAAGATTACCTTTTATTAATGCTTCGAATAAATAATCTAAATTTTCAATCTTGTGGATAGTTAATACAGGCATAACTGGTGACATTGAAAGAATGGATTTTATAGAATGATGCATATGTTTTCTAAAAATATGTTTTTTTATTTTAAGTTTGTACTAAATATGTTGTTATACAAAAATCTTCAACAATTAATTAAATGTAAGGTGCTTTTATGAATATTTTGATAATGGGTGGAGCTGGAATGATTGGGCAAAAGTTGCTTAATCTTATTCTTAATAAAGGAGAACTAAGAGGTCAGAAAATAAGTAAAATCACATTATTTGATATTATAGACGCACCTTACCCAAAAAACACCTCAACTTCTATTATAATAAAAACAGGAGACATATCTGATCCTAAAGTAAGTAATGATCTCGTTTCGTCTGAACCAGACATTATTTTTCATCTGGCAGCCATAGTTTCAGGACAGGCTGAACAGGAATTTGATTTAGGCTGGAATATCAATGCTAGGGGAAGTTGGGAATTATTTGATGCAGTAAGACAAAGAGGTGAAAGTTATTGTCCTAGAGTTGTATTTACAAGTTCAATTGCTGTTTTTGGAGCACCATTTCCTGATCAAATACCTGATAATTTTTTTACTACTCCCCTTACTTCTTATGGAGCTCAAAAAGCAATTTCTGAGCTTTTACTTGCTGATTATTCCAGAAAAGGAATGGTTGACGGTATTTCAATAAGACTTCCAACCATATGTGTAAGACCGGGAAAACCCAATTTAGCTGCATCTGGCTTCTTCTCTGGTATTATTAGAGAACCCTTAAATGGAAAAGAAGCTATTTTACCAGTGAGTAAAAATGTAAGACATTGGCACGCTACACCTCGATCAGCTGCAGGTTTTTTAGTTCACGCAGCAGAAATAGATACCGTAAATTTGAATAATAGAATTACACTAAATATGCCAGGCTTATCAGTAACTGTCCAAGAACAAATTGAGGCCTTAGAGAGAGTTGCCGGTAGCGATGTAGTAAAATTAATTAAACACCAATCAGATCCTATCATAGAAAAAATAGTAAGTGGGTGGGCAAGAGATTTTGAAACTAAAAGATCTATTGATTTAGGTTTCAAAGCTGAAAGTAATTTTGATGAAATAATTAAAATCTACATTGAAGACGATTTAGAAAAATAAACTTAAACTTATCAATATCATAATGGTGATAAAATAATGTGGCAATTCTGGATTGATAGAGGTGGAACTTTTACTGATATTGTAGCCAGGAAACCTGACGGAACAATTCTCATTGACAAACTTTTATCTGAAAATGTGTCAATGTATAAAGATGCAGCGATTGCAGGCATAAAAAGAATTCTTAACTTAAAAAATGAAGATAAAATTCCCACTAATAAAATAGCTTCTGTAAAAATGGGTACTACAGTTGCAACAAACGCCTTACTAGAGAGAAAAGGAGATAGAACACTTCTATTAATAACTAAGGGTTTTAGGGATTTATTAAGAATAGGTTATCAAAACAGACCTCTATTATTTGACCTAAATATTCAATTACCGGAATTGTTATATGATAGAGTGGTTGAAGTATCTGAAAGGTTGGATGCACAAGGTAAAATAGTTAAAAAACTTGACGAAAATCAAGTCAAGATAGCTCTAAAAAGAGCAAAAAATGACGGTATGAATAGCGTTGCAATAGCATTTATGCACTCATATATCAATCCTGATCATGAAAATGTCATTGCTAAAATTGCTGAAAACGAAAATTTTGATCAAATTTCAGTTAGTCATAAAGTATCTCCTTTAATAAAATTAGTTGGTAGAGGAGACACTACCGTAGTCGATGCTTACCTATCTCCAATACTTCGTAGATACGTCAATCAAGTTTCTGAGGAACTTGAAGAAGACAAATCCACAAAGTTGATGTTCATGCAATCAAATGGTGGATTGACCGATGCAAATTTATTTCAAGGTAAAGATGCTCTTTTATCTGGTCCAGCTGGAGGTGTGGTCAGTATGGTGCAAACCGGAAAACAAGCGGGATATGGAAAATTAATTGGATTTGATATGGGTGGCACTTCCACAGATGTTTGTCATTTTGCAGGAGAATATGAACGATCATTTGAAACTGAGTTAGCCGGTGTAAGAATTAGAGCACCTATGATGCAAATTAATACGGTAGCAGCTGGAGGTGGTTCAATACTTTCATTTAAGGATGGTCGATTTCAGGTTGGACCTGAAAGCGCAGGAGCAATACCAGGGCCCGCTTCTTACGGAAAAGATGGGCCATTGACTGTTACAGATTGTAACGTTTTACTTGGAAAACTTCACCCCGAACATTTTCCTAATGTGTTTGGTAAAACTGGTGATAAACCTCTTAATGTTGAAATTGTAAGAACAAAGTTTATAGCACTAGCCAAAGAAATTTCCGCTCAAACAAAAAAGCCAGAAATGGATATTATTTTCATGGCTGAAGGTTTTTTAAAAATTGCTGTCGAAAATATGGCTAACGCAATAAAAAAAATATCTATTCAAAAAGGTTATGACGTAACAAATTATACAATGAACTGTTTTGGTGGTGCAGGCGGTCAACATGCGTGCCATGTTGCGGATTCTCTTGGAATTTCAAAAGTTTTAATTCATCCATACGCAGGTGTTTTATCCGCCTATGGAATGGGACTAGCCGAAATTAGAAGTATTAGAGAAGGTCATCTAGAACAAAATATTGAAGAAATTGAAAATGCTAAAACTTTAATAAATAAATTATCATTTAAAGCGAAAGAAGATTTAACAAAACAAGGAATTGAAAATTCTTCGATAAAATTAGTTAAACTTGCGTTTCTACATTATCAAGGTTCTCATCAAAACCTCGAAATTAATTTTGATACTGTTGAAAAAATGAGAGAAGCTTTTGAACGAGAACATAAAAAAAGATTTGGATTTTTTGTTTATGGCAGAACAATTTTTGTTGAAATGCTTACGGTTGAAGCCATAGGTAAAACCACAGACAATATAAAATTTTTAAATGTTTCCTCACAATCAAAAGTAGCTACTCCAATAGCTCACAAAACAATGTATATTGATAACAATAAAAACAGTGTTCCTATTTATAAGAGATCAGACTTAAAGATTGAACAAAAAGTAATTGGTCCTGCTATCATATCTGAAGCAACTGGTACAAATGTAATTGAAAGAGGTTGGTTGGGATCATTAGATAAATATTATAATTTAATACTCAGTAGAGCTGAGGAAAAAAAGTCAGAGAAAGGATTAGGCACCTCTGTTGATGTAGTCATGTTAGAGGTATTCAACAACCTTTTTATGAATATTGCTGAGCAAATGGGAGCTACATTAGCCAACACAGCATATTCAGTAAACATCAAAGAAAGATTAGATTTTTCTTGTGCTCTTTTTGATAACTCCGGCGCACTAGTAGCTAATGCTCCTCACGTACCTGTTCATCTTGGGTCCATGTCTGAAGCTATTAGAACAGTGATAAAATTAAATAAAAATGATATATTTCCCGGAGATGTATTTGTTCTAAATGCTCCTTTTAATGGCGGAACGCATCTTCCTGACGTTACAGTTATTACTCCAGTTTTTGATAGTGATGGAAAACAAATTACATTCTTTGTAGCTTCACGCGGACACCATGCGGACATAGGAGGTAAAACACCAGGTTCAGGTCCTCCAGACTCCAAACATATTGATGAAGAAGGTGTTCTGATAGATAATTTTAAAATGTTTGATAAAGGTGTATTTCGTGAGAGTGAAATCAGAAAAATTTTATCATCTGGAAGATATCCTTGTAGAAATATAGAACATAATATGGCTGATCTTGCAGCTCAAGTGGCTGCAAATAATACTGGTATAGTTGAAATTAATTCAATGATTGAGCAATTTGGTATTGAAACTGTTCATTCTTACATGAACCATGTTCAAGATAATGCTGAAGAATGTATAAGAAATGCAATTGTAAATTTAAGAGAGGGTAAATATGAGTACGAATTAGATAATGGAGAATTTATTAGAGTAAAAATTACAATAGATAAAATTAAACGCGAAGCCACTATTGACTTCACAGGCACTGCTCCGAAAAACCCTTTCAATTATAATGCTCCAATGGCAGTATGTCATGCTGTTATATTATACGTTTTTAGAACTTTAATAGGTAGCAATATTCCTTTAAACGAGGGATGCTTTAAACCTTTAAATATAGTTATTCCGAATAACTCAATGATAAACGCTAAATACCCATCTGCTGTAATTGCAGGAAACACTGAAGTGAGTCAATTGACGTGCAACGCCCTATTTGGTGCACTTGGAATCATAGCAGGTAGTCAAGCCACAATGAATAATTTTATTTGGGGAAACGATAAAATTCAAAATTATGAAACTATTTGTGGTGGAACTGGTGCTGGCCCAAATTTTCATGGAACTTCTGCTGTTCAAACGCATATGACCAATACTAGGAGTACAGATCCTGAAATTTTAGAAGCGAGATTTCCTGTTCGTTTAGAAGAGTATTCAATAAGAAAAAATTCAGGTGGCAAAGGAATGTTTAACGGAGGAGATGGTGTTACAAGAAAATTACGATTTCTTGAACCAATGACAGTAACAACATTATGTTCTCATCGAAGAGTTAAACCGTTTGGTGTTGATGGAGGAGAACCTGGGCAATGTGGAAAAGAATGGCTCGAAAAAGAGGATGGCGGATTTATTGAACTTGAAGGTAATGATAGCTGCGAAGTAAAAGTAAATGATTTATTTGTTATGGAGACCCCAGGGGGTGGTGGTTTCGGATCAAAGTAAACTTTGTCTCAAAACAATACTTCACAATTAAATTGTATTCATAAAAACAACAAGATTTTTGATAATTTCTTCGTCTTGAATATGAAATCTATCAATTGTTTGCTCCCAATCAGTATCTTTAAACTCACCTTTGAGAGACTGATATTCGCTACTTACTTTAACGTCTTGATTTAATTTTGACCTAGAATAAAGAATTAAAGCTAGTGACCTTGTATCCATTACCCTGATATCAAAACTTAGTTCCACTACTTTATTAAAATCCTCAGCAAAAAAGTATCCAAGTATTAAATCTTTTATTCTATTATCTGAAGTTGATTGTCCTTGAGGAATGGGATCAAGCTCAAAAGCTTTGTTAAGTAATTCCAAACCCTTATCAACTTTTCCTATTCTAACTAAAACTTCACCATATCCTGAAAGTACTCTTGGGTCGTTTGGAACCATATTGAATGCTTTTCTTCCATGATCTTCAGCTAATAGGTAGTCATGATTACTTAAATAAACAGCTGACAACATTCTATGACATTCAAAATCATTTTCGTTTAACTCTAAAGCTTTATCTATATTTTGTTTTGCATCAGCAAATATTTCTTCCATTTTACGTTCAGAAAATCCTCTAAACATTGCTTGGCCTAGAGTACAACATTTCCATGCATAAGCTTGAGCATTTCCAGCATCTGCTTCTATGGCTTTGTCAAAGTTTTGTAATGCTTCTTGATTTGCTTCTTTGGTAAATTTGTGGTGATTCTCTTTACCTCTAAGCAAATACTCATATGAACTTATATTTTCTGTAGGCTTTCTTTTTGAACGTTGCAATGAACTAATCTCAATCTCACCAAGTAGAGCAATCGATATTTTCCTAACTATTTCATCTTGAAGGTCAAAAATATCTTCAAGGACTCTATCATATTTATTACTCCAAATGATGCTTTCGTCATTCGCATCACTTAATTCAATATTTATTCTAACTCTTTTACCAGATGCTCTAATACCACCAGTAACAATAAAATCTAAATCAAATTTTTTGGAAAATTCTTTTATATCTTGATTTTCATCTTTAAAATTAACGCTCGTTTGTCTAGAAAGAATATCAAATTCTCGCATCATTGAAAATTCGGTAATTAAATCTTCAACTATTCCATCAACTAAAAAACCACTATCTTCGTCTTTACTGGTATTCACAAATGGCAAAATTGCAAACTTGAGCTTTTTATTTACAGACGGGCTTGTTTTTTTTGATATTTTATTTTTACCATCACCTAAAATAGAAAAAACTTCAAAGTCACTAGAAATATTTTTTAATTCAATTTTTCCTAATGAATGTATCTTTTGTTCAATTTTTTTATTAATTTGTTGGTTAACTACGTCAGATATTAAAATTTCACCAACTGGAGACTGACTTTCTAATCTAGCAGCGATATTGACACCATTGCCATAAATGTTGTCACCTTCAATTATAATGTCATCTAGATGGATACCAACTCGCCATGAAAGCTTTGGGTTAACTTCTTCATTATTGTTTCTATCTTTTATCGCGTTCTGAAATTCAATTGCTGCATTAGCGCTCCCAACAGGACTATCAAATTCTGCAATCACTGAATCACCTGCAGTATGAAATATTCTTCCAGAATATTTTGAAATTAACGGATCTATAATCTCACGACATGCTTTTAAGCTTTCAAGAGTTTTTTCTTCTTGCTCTTCCATATGTTTGCTAAAACTAACACAGTCTGTAGCTAAAATGGTTGCTAATTTTCTTTTTACTTGAGACAACTTTCAAATCCCATTTAAACAATTTAATTATTATTATTTAGATATCTCATTTCGTGAATTAAACACAAAATATATAAACATTTTCATGTTAAGTTTATTCTATAATACAAAATATAAAAATTAAATGGATATTACAAAATACAATAATAAAAACTTGATCTGCTTAAAAACTGGGGCAAAAGCAAAGATAATAAACTATTTCGACGATCAAAATGCTTCATTTGTTAAAGTTCATATAAACGTTAAGTTTAATGATACGACACTTCAAGTTTTAAAAACCATAGAATTGGAAGAACTAGGAAAGCAATTTAAGATTGTTTAGATATCGATTTTGACAATTTTTCGATTTAAAAAAATGCTTGTATACCAGTTTGGGCCCTACCAAGAATTAATGCATGAACATCGTGAGTTCCTTCATAAGTATTAACTGTTTCTAAATTCATTAGATGTCTCATAACTTGATACTCTGCGTGAATACCATTTCCGCCATGCATATCTCTGGACATTCTCGCTACATCAAGAGCCTTTCCACAATTATTTCTTTTAATAAGAGAAATAGACTCTGGAGCCAAATTACCTTGATCAAATAATCTACCTACTTGCAAAGCAGCACCTAAGCCTAAAGTAATTTCAGTTTGCATGTCTGCTAGTTTCTTTTGTATTAATTGAGTTGCAGCTAGTGGCTTGCCAAATTGATTTCTGTCTAGTGTATATTGACGTGCTCTAAACCAACAATCTTCCGCAGCACCCATGACTCCCCAAGCTATACCGTATCTAGCCCTATTTAAACAACCAAAGGGTCCTTTAAGACCACTTACATTAGGCATCAGATTTTCTTCTGGAACAAATACATTATCCATAACAATTTCACCTGTAATTGAGGCACGTAAAGATAATTTCCCTTTGATTTTAGGAGCTGTTAATCCATCCATTCCCTTTTCTAGAATGAAACCTTTTATGGCATCTCTGTGTTCTTTTGACTTAGCCCAAACAACAAATACATCAGCTATTGGAGAATTAGATATCCACATTTTAGAGCCTGACAATGAATATCCACCATTAACTTTTGTTGCTGTTGTTTTCATAGATCCTGGATCTGAACCAGCATCTGGTTCTGTTAAACCAAAACAACCAATTAATTTTCCTGATGCTAAACCAGGCAAGTATTTTTGTCTTTGATCTTCATTTCCATATGTATAAATTGGATGCATTACTAATGAAGATTGAACAGACATCATAGATCTATATCCTGAATCTATACGTTCAACTTCTCTTGCAACTAGACCGTATGATACATATGAGGCTCCTGCACAACCGTACTTTTCAGGTATAGTAATTCCTAAAAGACCTAGCTCTCCCATTTCCTTGAAAATTTCTTTGTCTGTTTTCTCGTCTAAAAAAGCCACTTCTACTCTAGGTAAAAGTTTTGATTGTGCATAATCATGTGCAGTTGATTTAATAAGTTTCTCTTCTTCAGAAATAAGAGTGTCCAATAACAAAGGATCTTCCCAATTAAATTTAGGTTGGGAAGCTTTTGTGTTTTTTAAATCAACAACATTCTTTTCATTAGTATTGAGGGTAGAGTCCATGAAAATTCCTTATTTTTTTTCATATATAGCCAATGTATAAAAATAAATCCATCATTTTATTGAGAGTTATATAATTTTAATATATGCCTCTCAATGAATTCCAATCTGTCCTGTCCCCAGTAAATTTGATCTTCTAATATATATGTTGGGGCTCCAAAAACATACTTATCAATCGCGATTTTAGTATATTCTTTTAATAAATTTTCACATTCTGGACTTTTTGCTAGCGATAATAGGTCTTCAGAGTCTAATTCTAATTTATCTGTAATATTTTTTAAAACATTCTCTTCATCAACGTTTAACTCTTCAACCCATAAAGCATTCATTATATCACCTGCTAGTTCAAAATCTTTGTTGGTTTTTCTTATTTGAGCAGCAATAATTAATAAAGAAGGTAACAAAGATCTTGATGGAAAATACGCCGGTTCAGTAACAATGTTTATGTTAAGAAATTCGCCCCATCTTTTTAATTCTTGTAAACGTATTTTTTGTCTTTGCAAAGGCCTTTTAAAAACTGGAAGACCTCCGCTAACAGGGAAAATTTCTCCATAATTCACGGGATACATTTTAAGGTTAACATTATATTGTTTTATAATTTTTTTTAAGCGATCATGACCAAAGAAAGTCCACGGACTTCCATGGCTCATAAAATAATCAATTTCAATCATCCTTTACCTTATTAGAATTAGTTACCAAATCCTGAACCTTCGACTTTATATTCATCTCTAGGTGGACTAAACACATCTAATACTTTAGCCCCTTCTGGTCCTCCAATGATACCATGATCAACTCCACCAGGTGTTTGCCAAAAATCTCCTTTATTTATCTCAATTTCTTCATTCCCTTGAATTCTTATTCCAGACCCTTCTATTAAAAATCCCCATTGTTCTTGGGGATGTGAGTGGATTTTTCCCTTTGAATTGGGTTTAATTGTTACGATTGACAACATTGCTTGGTCTCCACAAAATATTCTGGTTGAAATACCCTCACCTAAAATTCTTTTGATTCCAGTATTTTCATCATTAACATTATTAAAATAATTTTTTTGTGACATTCTTTTCTCCATAAAAAAAATTACATTGGTTTATCACCTGCAAATGTAATTCTATGCATCAATCTTCTTTGGCCATGATAATCATTAATTGGATTGTGCATTGTGCATCTATTATCCCATATTGCTACAGAACCAGGTTTCCATTGAAATCTACATGTAAACTCAGATTTGATTTGGTGCTTGAATAAAAACTCTAGGATAGGTGTACTTTCTTCTTCAGTCATACCAACAAAGTTAGTTGTATGGGCTTCATTTACATAAAGTGATTTTTTCTTAGTTTCTGGATGTGTCCTTACAACTGGGTGAATTGCTTTTAATTCGTCACCCTTAAGGCCAACAGAAGCATGTTTCATAATATCAGATCTAGTTTTAGCAACTCTGGCCTTTCCTGATATATTTACCGCTTCTAATGTATCTAAAAATTTTTTCATGCCATCTGATAAACTTTCATAAGCAAGGTACTGATTTGACCACTCAGTATCTCCGCCATATTTAGGTATTTCAATTCCGTACAACATTGTACCCATTGGAGGTTCTGCTTGATATGTAGTATCACTATGCCAAATTCCTCCAAAATTATTTTCATCTGTTTCTTTTTTTAATATTGGAGTAATTTCAGGAAAATCTTCTAAACTTTTTACAAATGGATATACAATTGGATTTCCAATTTTTTTTGCAAAAGCTCTCTGGGATTTAGGATCAAATTCTTGATCTCGGAAAAATATTACTTGATAGGTTAATAAAGCATCATATATTTCATTGACAACTTCATCAGATAATTCATCTGAAAGATTTACATTTTCTATTTGAGCACCTAATGCTCCGGCAGTAGGAAAAACTTCAATATTCTGGAAATCTTTCTTTGTATTAAAATGTATATTCATATTGTAAAACGATCTCCTTAAAATAGAGAAACTCAAAAGAAATTATTTGCACTAAAAAAATTTAACGGCAATAATTTAATGATAAATTAAAATAAATTTATTTCAATTATTACAAAGAATTTTAATGAAAAAAATAATATCTCCACATCTTGAGGTTAGAGACGACTGGTTAAGTCAACTAGTAGAAGAACCACTCTCACCTAATATGCCTATTATTGATCCACATCACCATCTTTGGAATGCAGGGTTTGGCAGATATTATGTTGAAGAACTATTAGAAGATATAAAATCATCAGGACATAATATTAGGGCAACTGTATACATTATGAGTTCGTCAAATACAATAATGTACTCTAAAGATGGTCCAGATGAATTCAAGCCTATAACTGAGATAGAATTTGCAACTAAAGAGGCTAAAAGAAGTGATCTTATTATTAATAATGAAGTTAAAGTAAACGCATCAATTGTTGGTTCACTAGATCTAACTTTTGGTAATAAGTTAGAACCTGTGATTGAAAAAGCATTAGATATTAGTGAAGGAAGACTTAAAGGGATAAGAATGCTTTTAGCTTCCCATGCAGATCCAAGAATAACGTCAGGTGCAGTGAAATCAGATCTCAATCTTATGCTACATCCAAATTTTATTGAAGGTGCCAGATGTCTTCAATCAGCGGGTTTGTCATTAGATTTTTGGATTTATCACACCCAACTTAATGAAATGGAAAAAATAGCCAGAGCGCTTCCAGATTTAAACATAATTTTAAATCATATTGGCGGGCCTATACACCTCGGGGAGTATGAAGGAAAGCAAGCCCTAACACATAGAGAATGGAGATCAGCAATGATGAGGTTGTCTAGGTTACCAAATATAAATGTAAAATTAGGTGGTTTGGGAATGGCTGTAAATGGTGCCAAATTTCATTTAAATTCTAAGCCTCCACACTCAAAACATTTATCAGAGATTTGGAAACCATGGATCAATGAAACGATTAATATGTTTGGATTTGAAAGATGTATGTATGAAAGCAACTTTCCAGTTGATAAAGGGTCTTGTAGTTATGGATCTTTATGGAATGCGTTTAAAATAATTTCTGAAGACATGTCAGAAGAGGAAAAAAATAAATTGTTTTATGAAAATGCTTCCAGAATATATAAGATAAAATTATAATTATTGAATATTGGGGTTAATCAAATGCAAGTATCTGTTCTAGAACAATCTGTTTCAGTAGAAGGAAAGCCGCAGACACACACTATTCAAGATAGTATTAATCTCGCCATAAAAGCAGAACAACTCGGTTATAAAAGATTTTGGGTGTCAGAACATCACAATCATCCAACGATAATAGGAAGTGCCCCCGAAGTATTAATGGCTGCTATTGCAACTCAAACGAAAAAAATTCGAATTGGAAGTGCGGGTATTATGTTGCCTCATTATGCTCCATTTAAAGTTGCAGAACAATTTAGAGTTTTAGAAGCAATAGCGCCTGGTAGAATAGACTTAGGACTTGGTAGAGCTCCAGGTTCCGATGGTAGAACTGCCCTAGCTTTAAATCCAAATAGCAGAGAAGATAGCGAACAATTTCCTGGTAACGTTAGAGATTTAATGGCTTGGGTATCTAATGAGAAATTATTAGAAGGACATCCGTTTAGACATTTAGTTGCTCAACCTGAATCTAAAACACATCCAGAAATTTGGATGTTAGGAACTTCAAACTATGGAGCCCAACTTGCTGCATACCTTGGAATACCATATTGTTTTGCCCATTTCATAACCGATGGCCAAGGAATGAAAAATGCTATCGATCTGTATAAATCAGAATTTCGTCCAAGCAAAAATTTTAATAAACCACTTGTTAATGTTTGCCTGTGGGCTTTAACCGCCAAAACGGAAGAAGAGGCTAAATATCTTTTTGCTTCCAGAGCAGCCTGGAAAATTGGAAGAAACTATGGTCACGTTGGACCAATAACTGACCCTGACAATGCATTAAGTATAATTAACGAAAATAATTGGCAAGAACAGTATGATTTTATGTTCAAAAACTCAATTGTTGGCGAAACTAGCAATACCAAAGAGAAAATCACAAATTTAGTAAAAACCAATAATGTAGATGAGATCGCGATTTTGACTTGGTGTCATGACGAAAAAGCAAGAACTCGATCATATGAATTATTTGCAGATCAATTAAAATTAAAGGCAAAAAAATCTCTTCAAAAAACTTGTTAATAATTAAAAATCAAATATAAATAGCAATATTTTACATATTATTTAGGAGTTTCTTTTGTCATCTATTAATAACATTATATATAGTGTTAAGTTATTTTTTACTCTTTTTATTATATTAATATTTACCGGATGTTCTCAAACTGACATGAAAGAATTTCAAAATAACACTCCTAAATTAGATTTATTTTCCTTTTTTGAAGGAGATACAATTGCTTATGGAATTTTTGAAGACAGATTTGGTAACCTAAAGAGACAATTTCGCGTAAATATTAATGGAAAAGTTGATAATCAAATTCTTACACTAGATGAAGATTTTTTATACGATGACGGTGAGCAAGCAAAAAGAATATGGAAAATTGAAAAGAAAATAGATAATAATCAAGAAATTGTTTATGAAGGTCAAGCTGACGATGTTGAAGGTAAAGCTTCAGGTTTAATTTCAGGTAATGCTTTAAACTGGTCATATTATATTTACTTGAACATAAAAGGAAGTGATATAAAAGTTCATTTTAATGATTGGATTTATAAACAAAGTAAGGATTTAGCTATTAATAGAGCCTATGTTAGTAAGTTTGGAATTAATATTGGCTCTGTAACTTTAGTATTTCTGAGAGGAGACACTGCCAATAAAATTGGTCCTTTGGATTTACAAAAATGGTAGGGTTAGAATAACTTTGAGATTTATAATTTTATTATTCCTTTTGTTTAATACAAACATAGCCTTATCTGAAAATCAAAATCAGGTATTTAAGAATAAAATTTCCGAAACTATTCTAGAAAAGTTTATACCAAACTATAAATTAGTCGGGCGAGCAACTTATAAATTTCTTTTATTAGACATATATTATGCAACATTAATTTCTGAAACAGGTTATTACCCTTCAGATAAATTTGCTCTAATTTTGAGTTATAATAGAGATTTTACAAAAAAAAGCGTCGTTGAAGAAACTATTAAACAACTAAAAATTCAAAAACAATATAGTGATAAAGAATTAATTGAACTTAAAGAATTATTAAATAAAACTTTTAGACCTATTAAAAAAAATGATCACTTTATTGCCATGAAGTTGAAAGACAAGGGGATATTCTATTTCAAAGATGAAAAAGTTTTAGAAACTAAAGATATGGAATTTTTAAATTTGTTTTTTAACATCTGGCTTAGAGAAGATAGTGAAGATCCTAATTTTACAAAGTCACTTTTAGGTAAAGACAATTAAAGGAAATCTTTTATGCGTTTAAGTGCATTTTTTTTTGAAATTGTACCTATATCTGGTTTTTTTATTGGATCTCAGTATTATGATCTAATTATAGCAGCTTTTATTTCATTACTATTAAGTTTGTTTGTAATGGCTACTTTTTATTTAGTAGAGAAAAGAATTTCAAAATTTCAAATTTTTGCAATCTGTATGTCTGCTCTTTTTACACTATTTGCTTATTTATTTGAGAATGATCAATTTGTAAAAATACAACCTACGATATTTAATGGTTTTTTTAGTTCAGTATTGTTAATAGGAATTTTAAATAAAAAGGCAATGATGAAACAATTTTTTGGTTCTCAGTTTTTCCTAGATGACGATACTTGGTATAAATTAAGTTTAAGATGGGGATTATTTTTTTTATTTCTTACAATAATAAATGAAGTTGCCTGGAGAAACCTAGAAACTGACGATTGGATTTTTATAAAAGTCTTTATATTAACTCCTTTGATTGGAGTATTTATGCTTGCTCAACTACCACTTACTTTAAGGGGAAGAATTAAAGTTAAATAATCCATAAAATTAAAATATATTACAATATCCAATTAAATAAATGGGGGATCTAATGAGTATTAAAATTAAAGATATAATTGTTCATGTAATTAAATCAGAATTGGATATCCCTTTCGCTTTTTCACAAGGTTGGGTAAAACAAAGGTCTGCTACACTTGTAGAGATTAAAACTGATGAAGGGCTTATAGGTTGGGGAGAAGCTTTTTGTCAAGGATTAGAACCTCCTGAAATTTCGGCTGCTGTCATCGAAACTGCTCTAAAACCCCTACTTTTAAACGAATCACCATTGGATATAGAGGTTCTTTGGCATAAAATGTATAATGCTACTAGAGACTTTGGTAGAAAAGGATCAGTAATCTCGGGGATAAGCGCTGTTGATATTGCATTGTGGGATATTTTAGGAAAATTTCTCAATCAACCTATTCACCAAATATTGGGTGGTGCATTTAGAAAAAAAATTAAACCTTATGCTACTGGTTTTTATAGAATTAAAGGTCAAGGAGAAGCAAAAAGGTTAGCAGAAGAAGCTCTATCACATTTTGAGAATAAATTTGATCATATGAAGATTAAGCTGGGATTTAGTCTTCAAGATGATATTAAGTGTATGGAAGCTATATATGATGTATTGGAAAATAAAAATGTAACATTAATGATTGATACTAATCATGCTTATGGAAGATCAGAAGCATTTACTTTAGGAGAAGCCCTTAAAGATTATAATTTACGGTGGTATGAGGAACCAGTATCTCCTGAAGATATTCAAGGTTATACAGAGTTAAGATCAAAACTTAACATACCTATTGCTGGTGGTGAAAATGAACATACTCTATACGGATTTAGGACACTATTTGAGGCTAAAGCTGTTGATATTGCTCAACCAGACATTGGATCCTGTGGTGGTATTTCTGGAGTAAGACACATTATTAATTTAGCTCAAAGTTTTGGTGTAGAAGTAAACCCACATGTATGGGGCTCTGCGGTTGCTCAGGCTGCGTCAATCCAAGTTATTGCTTCTATTCCAACTACGCATCATTCAATTTATGCTCGATCTCCAATATTAGAATATGACCAATCAAGTCATCCTTTCAGAAGAGAGTTACTAGAAAATCCTCTTGAGTTAGACAACGGCATGGTCAATGTTTCATCAAAACCTGGTTTAGGTATTGAGATAAATTTAGACACAGTTAACAAATATAAATGTAATTATTAAGATATTTTAAAATGATTGAATTAATAGATCCAATAATTAGTAGTAACAAGGTTGATATTTCAACGGGTCTTAATGTTCACTATCTAGAAGCTTCCAAGAACAATAATAATCAACCCATTGCTCTTTTACTTCATGGCTTTCCTGAGTTAAGTTTTAGTTGGCGAAAAATAATACCAATTTTAGCTTATGAAGGCTTTAGAGTTATAGCGCCTGACATGAGAGGGTATGGCCTCACATCTGGAGGTACTAAAAAATATGATACAAACATATCTGAATACAGATTATTGAACCTGACTACAGATATACTTAGTTTGATCAGTGCACTTAAAATCAATAAAGTTGATTTATTAGTAGGACATGATGCTGGATCGTCAGTCGCAGGAACGTCAGCTTTGATTAGACCTGACATATTCAAGTCAGTTGTAATGATGAGTGCTCCATTTACTGGCGCACCAAATATAGATAGTAATTTATCATATCAAGATCCAATACATAAAGACTTAGAAGAATTAAATCCTCCAAGAAAACACTATCAATGGTATTACTCTACCCCTGAGGCTAATAAAGACATGCATCTGGATAGAGAAGGCCTTCATAAGTTCCTAAGAGCTTACTATCATATGAAAAGTGCTGACTGGAAAGAAAATAATCCATATGAATTACGTTCATGGACAGCCATAAATTTGGCTAAAATGCCTGAATACTACATTATGAAGTTAGATCAGACAATGGTCGAAGCAGTTATGTCCCAATATCCAAAAGATAATTGTTACGAAAATTGGTTAAATGACAAAGAGTTGAAGATATATTCCAGTAGTTTTCATTCCAATTCCTTTCAACCAGCTCTTAACTGGTATAGGTGCATGACATCACCTCATCTAAATAGTGATTTGAAAGTTTTTTCAAATAAAAAAATTGAAGTACCTTCGTGTTTTATTGCTGGAGAAAAAGACTGGGGAACTTTTCAAAAACCAGGTGCTTTAGATATAATGGAAAACACATTATGTACTAATTATTATGGTAGACATATTCTTAAAAATGCAGGACATTGGGTGCAACAAGAAAACCCTGATGATGTAGCTGAAACATTATTAAACTTTTACAAAAATAAGTAATTTTTAGGTAGAAATTTGACATTCTCAATATCTGGAAATCTTTTCAAGGGTATCGGAATAGCGAGTATAGGTGCTTTAATTTTATCACCTGATACCCTTTTCATGAGATGGTCTGAAATGGATGTTTGGTCTATGTTAGCTTGGAGGGGAATTGAGATGGGTGTCATCTTAATTATTTTTTCAAGCTGTTTTAAATTTTATAGACAAAACTTCAAGCATGTCTATTCCAATGTTGGGCTAGGTATCATTTGCAGTCAAATCTTAAGCTCTTTTTTCTTTACATATGGTGTAGCCGAAACGTCAGTTTCTCTGATACTATTTTGTTTAGCAACATCTCCTATTTTTGCTTCTATTTTTTCAATATTTATTCTTGGTGAAAAAACAACTAATTCAACATGGATTACAGCTTTTTTTGCTCTGATAGGGGTAGGAATTTCTGTTGCCAACGGTGATAATGTTTTGAATGCCCCTCAAGGTAGCGTTTTAGTAGGTACTATATGCGGAGTAGGAGCATCAGCAACATTAGGTTTAAGCTTAGTTCTACTTAGGTATAAGCCCAAAATTCCAGCTATGACAGTTACAGGCATAAGTGCTTTAGGTAATGGTTTTATTGGCTTACTAATAGTATCACCCGGATTGCTTTTCCAAGGAGATATATTTTCAATTTCATTATCTGGATTAATTATACTGCCAATATCATTTGCTTGCTTGACTTTTGCAACACGTTACACACAAGCTTCAAATATTGGACTTTTAATGTTGTTAGAAACTGCTCTTGGACCATTTTGGGTATGGTTAGGGACAAATGAAACGCCAAATATTTTTATGATTTTTGGAGGGATTATCGTAATGTTAAGTCTTGCTTGGTATATTTTAGTTGACCAAGTAAAAATTTCTTTGCCAAAATAATATCTATATTTTTGGATTAAGTTATGTATGAAGTCAAAATAAAAGAATCCTATTTTGCGGCTCAAAAAGATATGAGGCTCATTAAAAAAACAATAGGGGAGTTTTTAAAAGAAGTTGCAACAACCAACCCTAACAATCAAGCCTTAGTTGAAATAGACCAAAATAATAAAGCAAATAGAAATTGGACCTACGAAGAACTTTACAATAATAGTTTAAAATTAGCCATTGCTTTATCAGGTCAGTTTAAAAAAGGTTCACGAGTAGTAATCTGGTCACCAAATAGCCCTGAATGGGTGTTATTAGAATATGCAGCAGCACTATCAGGAATAATAATTGTAACAGCCAACCCTTCCCTGCAAAAAAAAGAACTAAAATATATAATTGAACAGTCAGAATCTGAAGCTGTTTTTTACGTAAACAGTTTTAGAGGCAATAATATGAAAAAAATTGTTTTAGATGCAATTGAAGGTAATGAAAAAATCAAGAAAATAGTAAATCTTGAAAACGAAAGTGAATTATATTTTAAAAATCATATTAATAATAATTTGCCAAATGTTTATCCAAGCGATCCAGCTCAAATTCAATATACCTCAGGTACAACTGGATTTCCTAAGGGTGCAGTTCTCACTCACTCCGGATTAATAAATAATGCCTTTTTTTACTCAAATCGATGCGAGGTAAGTCAGAAGTCTACTTGGATAAATATAATGCCATTATTTCATACCAGCGGATGTGGCATGGTTACGCTAGGGTGTTTAACTTCGAAATGTAGGATGATATTAACATCTTTTTTTGATCCAGAAAAAATTTTAAGTCATATAAAAGAGTTTAAAGTAGACATTATCTTAGGTGTCCCAACCATGATTTTATCTATTTTAGAACAACAAAAAAAGCAAAAACACAAAATTAATTCTTTGAATTTAGTTAGTTGTGGTGGATCCAATGTAGCACCTGAAATGGTAAAAAGAGTTCAGAAAGAATTTAATTGTAAGTTCTCAACACTTTATGGGCAAACCGAATATTGTCCAGTAATAACACAACATCATAACAATGATAGTATTGAGGATATATGCAATACAATTGGCCAACCAATTTCACATACAGAAGTGTCTATAAGAAATATTAATAATAACAAAATTTGTCCAAGTAATACTGTTGGAGAAATATGTGTTCGAGGACCAAGTACAATGCTTAAATATTTTGCAAATAAAGAAGCAACTGCTGAAACAATTGATGAAAATAATTGGCTCCACACAGGTGACCTTGGTCGAATGGATGATAGAGGTTATGTAACCATAACAGGTAGAATTAAAGAAATGATTATTAGAGGTGGAGAAAATCATTTTCCAGCAGAAATTGAAAACGCTTTAAGAGAACATAAAAATATTTCAGATTTAGCAGTTGTTGGTATACCAGACAAAAAATGGGGGGAATTAATAGTAGCTTTCATAAAGTTTGAAGACAGTTTTCAAGCTAATAAAGATGAGATGATTAAATTTTTTAGATCTAGAATGTCACCTCAAAAAACACCTAATTTGTGGTTTTCAATAGATAAGTTTCCACTAACAGGATCAGGAAAAATACAAAAATTTATTTTAAAAAATAATTATTTAAAAAATAAAAATAATTTTAATGAAATAGAATAGTGTAAAATTTAAGGAATAAAAAATGAAAACAGTTTTATATGAAAAAGATGGCCTGATTGGAAGGGTTACGCTGAATAGACCTGAAAAGTTAAATGCTATAAATGATGATATGCCTAAAGATTTGGAAGAAGCAATAACGCTTGCGAATGATGACCCAGATGTAAGTGTAATAACATTATCAGGAAATGGAAAAGCATTTTGTAGTGGATACGATTTATCTGAATACGCACAAGGAAATGAATCGAATAAATTTACCCAAAAAATGCCTTGGGATCCTATTAAAGACTATCAAACTATGTGGAATGACACTCAACACTTCATGTCTATATGGAAATCGCTTAAGCCAGTTATTTGTAAAGTTCATGGTTTTGCAATTGCTGGTGGGTCAGACATTGCCCTTTGTTCAGATATGATAATAATGGCAGATAATGCTGAAATTGGTTATATGCCATCCAGAGTTTGGGGTACTCCTACAACAGCAATGTGGGTACATAGAATAGGCCCAGAAAAAGCAAAGAAAATGCTGTTTACAGGAGATAAAATAAATGGAAAAGAAGCCGAAAAAATTGGTTTAGTACTTGAATCAGTGTCACCTGAGAAATTAGATGAAAGAGTTGAAGCATTAGCCAATAGAATTAAAACTGTTCCCATAAACCAACTTGCAATGCAGAAAATGGTAATTAATCAGTACATGGAAACAAGTGGAATTACTCAAATGCAAAGATTATCAACAATATTTGATGGTATTTCCAGACACTCTCCAGAAGGAATTCAGTTTCAAAAAAGAGTAGAAGAAAAAGGCTGGAAAGAAGCGGTGAGAGAAAGAGATCAAGGATTATACGATTGGTCAAAAAAGAAGAAATTTGATTAAATAATCAAGTTGAAAATTCACTTATTAATTTAGATCTATATTCTTTTGTTTTTTCATCAAGATTATTAAAGTCGCTACCCCAAACAGGTCCTGGCCAAGCAGCGTCATTTTTTTTTCTTAAAACAATATGTAAATGTAATTGTGAGACAACATTACCCAACATTCCAATATTTACTTTGTCATATTTTTCTGAAGATTTGATGAACTTTCCTAAATCAATAGCAAAATTCATCAAGTAATTCCTTTCATTGATATTTAAATCACTTAATTCAGTTAAATTAGGTTTGGTAGGTATCAAAACAATCCAAAAAAATTCTCTAGCATTCATAAGTCTTACCTGAAAACTTTCTAATTCTTTTACAAGTATTGTGTCACTTTCTAATCTCTTATCTAATTTAAACACTTTAAATTCCTATTGAATTAATCTAATTTCACATTGTCATAACTTTCAAGCTAGTTAACAGTTATAATATAGAGGATATTCTAATGGTAAAAGAAACAAATATTTCAATCAATAGCGACAGACTTTGGGATAGCTTAATGACGATGGCTAAAATTGGGCCTGGAATTGCTGGAGGTAATAATAGACAAACTGTTACCGTAGAAGATGGAGAAGCAAGAAAATTATTACAAAAATGGTCTGAAGATGCTGGCATGACAATGAAAGTAGATGAGCTTGGATCAATGTTTTTTAAAAGAGAAGGAACTGATAAAAATGCACTTCCAGTTGTCATTGGAAGCCATTTAGACACTCAACCAACAGGCGGGAAATATGACGGTGTTCTTGGAGTTTTAGCCGGACTAGAAATAGTTAGAACTCTTAATGATTTAAATATTAAAACAAAACATCCCATCTTAGTTGTAAATTGGACTAATGAAGAAGGTTCCCGTTTTCCTCCTGCAATGATGGCATCTGCAGGATATGCAGGAATATATGAAGTTAATACTCTTCTTTCTGCAAAAGATGCTGAAGGAAATATCTTTGAAAATGAGCTTGATAAAATAGGTTGGAAAGGCTCTGAGCCTGTTGGATCACAAAAATTCCATTGTTACTATGAATTGCATATAGAACAAGGACCTATTCTTGAAACGGAAGAAGTTGACATAGGTATAGTCACGCACGGTCAGGGTCTTAAATGGTTGGAAGTTAAACTTTCTGGAGTTGAACAACATACTGGCACTACACCAATGAACGTTAGGAAAGATACATCACTTGCATTGTCCGAAATTATTTTAGCCGTCAATTATATTGCAAATAAAAATCAACCAAATGCTCTTGGTAGCGTGGGTCATATTGAAGTGTCTCCTAATTCAAGAAATGTAATTGCAGGCAATTCACTTTTTACAGTTGATATAAGATCCCCAGATATTAAAAAACTAGTAAAAATGGAAAATGAATTAAAACAAATGACAACAGATATATGTAAAAAATATAAGATTGAATTTGAATTGGATCAAATTGGAGGATTTGATCCTGTTGCTTTTGACAAAGATTGTCTTAATAACATTCGTAATAGTGCCAAAAAGTTCGGATATTCTCATAAAGATATTGTTTCAGGTGCAGGACATGATGCTTGTTGGATAAGCACTGTTGCTCCCTCAGCAATGATAATGTGTCCATGTGTTGATGGATTAAGCCATAATGAAGCAGAAGAAATAAAGCCTGAATGGGCATCTTCAGGTACCAATGTAATGCTTCACGCCGCCATTGCTTCAGCAACTTAAAAGCTATTAATAATTATTAATTATATCTAGGCCAGCTCCATTTTCAGCACTACTGGCATTTTGTCTTAATAATGAAAATAAATTTCTTCCAAATGTATTATTCTTATTATATTTTAAAGGCACTTTAATATCTCTTTTAGCAACGGTCTCATTAACTTCAATTCTTCCAGAAGCAGCATCAATATCAATGATGTCTCCATCTAAAATTTTCCCAATTATACCATTATCTAAAGCTTCAGGAATAATATGAATAGCTGCTGGAACTTTACCAGATGCCCCAGACATCCTCCCATCAGTTAATAAGGCTACTTTGAAACCCAAGTCTTGAATATTTGATAAAATTGGAGTTAAAGCATGGAGTTCTGGCATTCCGTTAGCTTTTGGACCTTGAAAACTAACAACAATAACAACATCCTTGTTTAACAGACCCTTTTCATATGCTTTTTTAACATCACTTTGATTATTAAAAACCATTGCTGGGGCTTTTATTTTTTGATTTTCAAAATCAACAGCAGAAATTTTAATTACACCTTTACCAATATTACCTTTTAATATTTTTAATCCACCATTTTTTTGATGTGGTTTTTTTACATATTTCAAAATTTTATTATCATAGGATTTTGATTTTGTTTTTTTCCAAAGTAATTCTGATTTTCCCAGAGTAGCCTCTGAAACATAATTAAAAATATTTTTTCCCCACACTGTTTTAGCAGTGCCATCTAACAAACCTGCGTCTAAAAGTTCTCCAATAATAAAGCTCATACCACCTGCAGCATGAAATTGATTTACATCCGCGCTGCCATTTGGATACACTTTAGCCAACAAAGGTATCACTTCTGACAAATCTGCAAAATCTTCCCATAATAATTTAATTCCAGCTGCAGCAGCCATTGCCGGCAAATGTAAAGTATGATTAGTTGATCCTCCTGTTGCATGCAAGCCAATAATCGCATTAACAAAGCTTCTTTCATCAATAATTTTTCCAATAGGCCTTATATCATTTCCTTTTCTTGATATTGAAATTACTTGTTGAGTTGCAGCTATATTATAAGCGTTTCTTAAGTCACTGTGAGGATGAACAAATGCAGAACCAGGGAGGTGTAAACCCATAATTTCCATTAACATTTGATTTGAGTTGGCTGTTCCATAAAATGTACAAGTCCCTTCTCCATGATAAGCAGCAATTTCAACTTTTAGTAATTCCTCTCTGGTAGCTTTACCTTTAGCAAATTCATTTCTTATTCGATTTTTTTCTTCATTTGGAATTCCAGTAGACATGGGTCCAGCTGGTACAAAAATTATTGGTAGATGACCAAATGACAAAGATCCGATTACTAGTCCAGGTACAATCTTATCGCATATACCCAAACATAGTGCAGCATCATATACACCATGGCTTAATGCTACTGCAGTGGACATAGCAATAACGTCTCTTGACATTAATGATAGCTCCATGCCTGGTCTTCCTTGAGTGACCCCGTCACACATTGCAGGTACGGCACCTGCCATTTGTGCAGTAGCACCAAATTTATTTGCAGCTGCTTTAATTATTTTAGGAAAATGTTCTAGTGGTTTATGAGCTGAAAGCATATCATTATAAGCAGAGACAATACCTATATTTGGCTTTGAATTCATTAGTATTGAAGATTGTTCATCTAATGGAGCTGCAGCTGCAGCGTGAGCCATATTAGAGCATGAAACATGACTTCTATCATTATCAATATCTCTTTCCATAGCTTGAATATTATTTAAATAGTTTTGTCTAGTTAATTTGCTTCTTTCAATTATCCTTTTTGTGACATTAAGAATTGTTGGATGCAATTTACTCATTGATTTTCTCAATAATAAAATTTTTATGTTTGTTTTTTAATAAATGATGAATGGGATATGTTTCATCATTTTTAGCAAGTTCTAAAATGTTTTGTTTTGCTTTGCCTTTTACTAATAAAATTATTAATTCACTACTCATAATCAAAGATAAGTTCATTGTTATTCTTGGAAGAAAAGGATTACCTTGTGGTGATGTTTTAAATATTTTGTGATTTGCGTCTATACTATAACCCTCTTTATCCCCAATCATATTAGGAAATAAAGAGGCAAAATGACCATCTTCACCCATACCGAGTATAGTAACATCAAAAGGGATTTTAAATTTTTTATACGATATTAAATCCTCTGATAAAGGGAAAAATTTAGATTTTTTAGCTTTATTTTTTAAAAAATGCTCAGATAAAAGTCTTTGATTACTATTTTCACTTTGAGGTTCAACTAACCTATCATCTACCAGAGTTATCTGTACTTTTGACCAAGGAAGTTCAATTTTTGATAAATCTTTAAATATCTTAATTGGACTACTTCCTCCGGATACAACTAAGCTAGCGGTTCCAGATTTATTTATAGCATCTTCAATTTTTGCTGATATTAAAGTTGTCACACTCATGATTTAACTTCTTTTGGATCAATCCATTTATGTCCATCTGTACAAAGTATTTTGTCTTCCGGACCCGTGGTTCCCGTCCTGTAGAGTTGAGGTTCTTGATTTTTAGCAATTTCAACTATTGGGTCAATATAATCCCATGCTGCGAGGACTTCATCAGATCTCATAAAAAGCGTTTGGTTACCTCTTACAACATCCATAAGGAGTCGTTCATAAGCATCTGGAAGTCTGTCAGTAAAAGTATCGCCAAAAGATAAATTAAGTTCTGATGGGAAAAATCGCATTCCACCTGGTCCTGGAGCTTTAGAAGTTAGCTTTAATTTTAGACCTTCTTCGGGTTGAACTCTAATTATTAATCTGTTTGGGTTATCTTGAGCATCTTTAGTAAACTTCGAAAATATGTCATGAGGCTTGTTTTTAAATGTAATGATAATCTCACTTGCTCTATTAGATAATTTTTTACCTGTCCTGACATAAAATGGAACCCCTGCCCATCGCCAATTATTAATAACAACTTTAAGTGCAACAAAAGTTTCAGTATTAGAATTTTCACCTAATTCATCAGAAAAACTTCTATATTGGCCAGTTTGCACTTCATCTTCAGCTATTGGTTTCAGTGCTTTTAACACTCTTAGTTTTTCATCCCTCATTTGATCAGCTTCATAAAAGGATGGAGGTTCCATTGCTATTAAACAAATCAACTGAAGTAAATGATTTTGTAACATATCTCTAATAGCGCCATATTCATTATAATAAGAAATTCTTTCCTTAACCCCTATAGTTTCAGAAACTGTGATCTGAACATTATCAATATTATTATTATTCCACTGATTTTCAAAAAATGTGTTTGCAAACCTTAAGGCCATTAGATTTTGGACAGTTTCTTTTCCTAAATAATGATCAATTCTGTAAATTTGACTTTCTTTAAAAACACTAGAAATTTCGTTATTAATTTCAATTGCAGTTTCTTTATTTTTTCCAATAGGCTTTTCAATTACAAGTCTACTTTGTGGAACATTTAAACCTGAATCTCTAATAAATTTACAACTATTACCAAACAAACTTGAAGCTATTGCCAAGTAAAAAATTATCGGTCTGTTTTTATCAAATTTTTCTTTTAAAATTTTAACTAAATCTAAATGTCCATTACCAGACACAACGTCTAATTCAACTAATTTTATAATCTTTATAAATTTATTCCAATTTTCTAAATTGTTATCTTCACTTTTGATTGCTTCATTGCAATTAGATTGTAACTCTAAAAAAAAGTCCTTATTGGATTTAGTATATTTATCACACAATATTATGTTTGATTGAGCATCTATTTGATTATCTAAAAATCTCCAAAATAAAGCAGGAAGTATCTTATTTTTTGAAAGATTTCCAGTTCCTCCAACAATTATAAACTCACTTGGTACAATATTTGATTTTTCAGGAACCATGACAACCCATATTTATCTTCTAACAATAATTTATTATATCTCTTATTGTCATAAAATATTGTAAATTATTATCATTTAAGTTTAATGTTGATTAAATTATTAGCAGTAATGTTGGGAGATATTTATGACTGAATCAATTGCCTTTATTGGATTAGGAGCTATGGGTGGGCCTATGGCTCAAAACATAATTAAGAAAGGATCAAAAGTCTCAGTCTACGATGTAGTAACGGAGAAAATGGATCCTGTAGTTAAAGTTGGTGGAACACCAGGTAAATCTCTTAAAGATACTATTAGAAATGCAGAAATAGTTATAACGATGTTACCATCAACTGAAAATGTTAAGTCAGTTATAACAGACAATGAAGGTGTTTTATCATTTGCTAAACCTAACACCATTATTTTAGACATGAGCACAATAGCTCCAACTGGGACTGACGAAGTCTATAGAAAGTGCAAGGAAAAAAATGTGGCATTCATCGATGCCCCAGTTGGAAGATTGGTAAGCCATGCTATTTCAGGTGACTCACTTTTTATGGTTGGTTGCGAGAATGAAGAAGCTTTTAAAAAAGTCGAGCCATTATTGAATGCAATGGGCACAACTATAATTCGTTGTGGAAAAGTAGGATCTGGGATAAGAGCTAAAGTTGTTAATAATTTTCAGATTTTAAGTATTGCCCAAATTACCGCTGAAGCATTAACATTAGCCCAAAAAATTGGATTGGACCTTGAGACTTTTAGAGAAGTAAACGCTGGAACAACTGCTAACAACGGACAATTCCACATAAATTTTTTATCTAAAGTCCTGCAAAATGATATAGAACCTGGGTTTACAATCGATCTTGCTCATAAAGATATGGGGTTGGCTATTGAAACTGCTAATAGTTTTAGAGTGGGCTTACCTGTAGGTTCTTCAGTTCAAGCTGTTTACGGCCAGGCTAGATCTGGAAAATTTGCAAAAAAAGATTTTAGTGCTCTACTTGACTACGCCTGTGAACTGGCGGAGGTTATTCCGCCACGAATTAAAGTTTGAATTGTTATCATTTTTTTTTAATAAAAATTTGTTGAAAAAAACTTTTAAAAATTTTCATGTCAACTGTTAGATTTGTATGGGTTATTGTTTTAAATTCAAAATCAGCAATGATTTTTTTATTTTTTTTTAAATTTATTGATTTAACAAAATAATAATAGTGATTTAATCCATTCATTTGTGATAACTGATTAAAAACAGATCTTGTAAATTTATTATACTTATTACAATTAATATCACTAAACCAATCTGTTTCATTATTTTTAAAATACTCAAACTGTTTTGAATCTATATCTAAATTATTAGACTTATAATCTTCATAGAAATCTGCAGCAATTTCTACTACTTTAGTTTCAGGATTGCAGAACATTAAATTGGTTAAACCTGCTCCGTGCATACTTACGATCATTTTAGCTTCACTAAAAATCTTGATTTGTTCAAGAAAACTAATTTTGGATAATTCGTAAATTTCAAAATCAAATTTTTCAAGATAGTTAACAATATCTTTTTCATTTTTAATAGATCTATTCTTGGAATCATTTCTCGAAATATAAATATTTTTAAATTGCTGAGCATTAGGATTTAAAAATAGATGCCTATAAAAATCATTAATTTTTATAAAGTTTTTATTAGATACAAAATATGAGTTTTTAAATATTTTTGTTTCATTGTTAATAATTACTAATTTTTTTTGAATATTTATTTTCTTTATTAATGTAATAATTGGATCTTTTAAGTATGATTGTCCAATTATAAATTTATCAATATTAGTGTCAATTTTGTTGTCATAAGAGAAAATTTTGGAATAGAAATCAATTAAATCATGATAGTAATTTCCTGAAGATCCAAGAATTAAGCTGTTTTCTATAATTTCCATATTATTTTTTTGATTCAATGTATAATTATAAAAATCCTGTTCAAAATATTTTCTATATTTTATAGGTGCTAAATTACCAAATAATTCAAAACTTCCAGCATTATGTTTTATTGAAATTGGGAAAAAAAATTGACCATCTAAATAAAAATCACCATAAAAAACAATAAAATTGTTATGCTTAAATAAATTAGATGTAAAATTAGTACCAATCATATCTGTTTTTTTTAAATTTTTAAACATGATCCAATACTTTACTTTTAATGAGTATTAAAATGATACAATTTATAAATATGATGAACTATATTAAAACAACATCTGTTATTGTATTATTGCAGGTTATTAATAGTTTCAACAAGTTTAATTTTTATAAAATATAAAGATTTAATTTATTTTTCTTATGTAACAGGACACAAACCACCATCTAAATTAATAGCTGTTCCTGTAATGTAACCACTTCTATCAGAAGATAGAAAGGCTACTAAATTTGCATAATCAATTTCTTCACCAACTCTACCCATTGGTACCTTTATAGACATTTCTTTATATAAGTCATTTACATCACCTGAGCCAACCTTACGATCCCATTGTGCACTTTTGATTAAACCTATACATATAGTATTAACTCTAATATTATCTTTAGCATATTCATTGGCTAGAGATTTTGTTAAATTAATGCCTGCTGCTCTTGTAACTGTTGTAGGAAGTGATCCAGCATTTGGGGCTTTACCTCCACCAATTGTAGCATTTATTATAACTCCCTTATTATTTGATTTCATATAGGGAATAACTAATCTACACATCCTAATAGTTGACATTAATTTTAAATTGATATCATCTTCCCAGTTTTTATCTGTAACATCTTGAAATAACGCAGCAGCTGATGCTCCAGCATTATTGACTAAAATGTCAATTTTTTTAAATTTTGAAATGGTATCTTCAACAAGTCTCTTGCAATCGTCAGCTTTACTTACGTCAGCCTGTATAGCTACAACATTATTATTTGTTTGTTCTGAGATTATTTTGGCTTTTTCATTTAAATAATCTCCTCTTCTTCCACAAATTATTACTTTTGCACCTTCATAAGATAATAATTCAGCAGATGCGTAACCAAGCCCATCACTTCCACCTGTTATAAGAATTACTTTATCTTTTAAACCTAAATCAAACATTTTGTACTCCTTGTTTATATTAAACAATCTTCAATCTTATCTAGATGTTAATAGTTTTATCACATTTAGAAGACTCTAATATAGATAAAGCTACTTTCAAAGTAAGTTCAGCGTCTAAAGCCCCAGTGACTGGTTCAACCACTCTGTTAATTACATCCTTAAAATGATCGATCTGTAGTGCATAAGCATCAATTTTATTTGTACCTATTTGAATTGCTTCTATATCATGTTTCCAATTTTGACCTTTATTTTTGTATTTCCATAATTTAAGATTTGGAAATTCTAAAGATCCTTCAGTACCTATAATTCTCAAATTATTCTCTTTTAAATGTGGCAAATGAATATTTTCACCAGTACTAGTTTCCCATGACCAAGGAGATGTTCCACCATCAGTAATTAGGAAATTTCCTATTAATCCACTTTTAAATTTTAGGTTAGCACTAAGTATATCTTCTTTTTCAAAATTATTTATAATATTAGAAGAAAAGGCTGAAACTGCCTTTATTTCTCCAAAAATAAATCTTAAGTAATCAATATCATGAATAAGATTAGTTATTACCGGACCAGCGCTGATCTTTTTCCTCCAATCGGAATCAAAATAGTCATTATCTTTTCTTAATGCCCAAACTCCTGAAAGACCTATAATTTTTCCAATTTCACCATTTTTAACTATTTCTTTTGCCTTTAATACCAATGGATAAAATCTTCTTTGATGACCAACTAAAACCTTACAATTATTTTCTTCTGCTACTTTAGCAATTTTTCGAGCCTCTGACACATCAGCAGAAATTGGTTTTTCGATTAAAACATCCAGACCAAGCTCTAAAGCAGCTAATGCGTTTTTACAATGAAGGATTGTCGGTGTGGATATAATAACACCATCTATTTCTGATTTTTTTCCTAGATCAATTAAGTTTTCATATAGAGGTATATTCTTATTATCGCAAAATTGTTTAGCCTCACCGCTTATATCTATAATCCCACTAAGATTTACGTTTTGATTTTCATTCATTGCCATTAGATGTCTTTTACCAATTGTTCCAACACCGTGAACAGCAATGTTAATTTTCTTTTTTTCCAACATTATGATTTGATAGAACTCATAAACCTGTTGATAGAAACTGATCCATCAAAAGAATGAGGGAATACAAGAGGTGTAGCCTTAGCTTGACATTTAACAACTATTAAAGAAGGACCTTCTTCATCATAAATTGTATTCATTATTTTCTCATAATCATTTTCATTGGTAACAGTATAAGAGTTACTAATTCCTGAACCTTTAGCAATTAATTCTAAATCACTCTTTCCAGCAGTGGCCGTTGGTTGACTACCTGTTTCAACATATGATTCATTATCTAGCACAATTATTGTCAGATTATTTACGGGATGATTTGCAACTGTCGCCATAGAACCTAAACTCATCAATGTGTCGCCATCACCAGTAAATAATAATATTCTTAAATCTGGTTGTGACTTTGCAAGTCCTAATGCAAATGGAATTGACTGACCCATAGCGCCTATAAAACCAAAATTACCTTTATTGTCTCCAGCAGACATAATATCCCAGGTTGATGTTCCAATCCCACTAACAACTCTAAGATTATCTTTTCTATTTTTCAAAATTTTTTGTACAAAAGGTCTTCTATCAATCATAATTATTTATCCATTTTTAAATTGTTTAGCACCAATCATTTTTTGAGATAACAATACAGCTGCTGAACGTTTTGTATTAAAAGCAAATCTAGCAGCCGCATCAACAGTTGATCCAACTTCATCTTTATAATCTGCTCTAAATACTTTAATATCCATTGCTTCCAAAACTTTTGGAGTGCCTAAACCCATAGGAACCTGCCAAGGAATAAATTCTCCCCACTCACCTCTCATGGAAACTATCGTTAGAAAAGGTATTCTACAAATATTTGGTAAAGCAAGAGCATTAATACAGTTTCCAACACCGCTTGATTGCATTAACAAAGCACTCTTTCTACCACCAGCATATGCTCCACAAGATAAACCAACTCCGTCCTGTTCTGTAGTTAGAGTAACCACATCAATCTCATTGTCTTTTTCACATAAATTAATAAGAGGAGTGTGACCAGCGTCTGGAACATGAGATACCATTGTAATATTTAGATTTTTAAAAACTGCATAAATATCATTACGCCAATCTTTCTTTATTACTGTCATAATTTTGCCCATTCATTTTTAATAATGCATATGTTAAATTGTAATTCAGATATTTCAAGTTTGAAGATTAATTAGTATTAGTATTTACTTATTTCATATATGCTAATTTTTCATTAGTTATAAACCATAATAAAACAGAAATTCTAGATAAAGGTTTACTGAATGAGTCAAAATAAAAATAAAGTTGCAATCGTGACTGGTGCAGCTAAAAATATTGGTAGAGCAACGTGCGATAGTTTATCTAAATTAGGTTACAATATATTAGTTCACGCAAATTCTGATAAAGATGGCGCTGATGAAACAATAAAAATTATTCAAAAAAATAATATTTCAACAAGTCGAATTATAGGTGATTTAACAAAATCAGAAACATCTAAAGAACTAGCATTTGAAGCATCAAAATTAGGCGATATCGCCGTTTTAGTAAATAATGCATCACAAAGAGAGTTTAACAAATTTGAAGACATGACATTCGATGAATGGAGATTTGTCATGTCGATAAATCTAGATTCATTATTTCACACTTGCAAGGCAGTCCTACCTGAAATGAAAAAGAGTAGCTGGGGACGAATAGTGAACTTAGGTGGCTTATCTGCTCATATTAGTGCAATTGGTAGAGCGCACGTAATTACTTCAAAAACAGCAGTAGTTGGTTTTACAAGAGCATTAGCTATGGAGTATGCAGAAACAGGAATTACAATTAATACTGTTGTACCTGGTTTAATTGATACTGTTAGAGGTGCTTCAGCTGGAAGTAGTTTAGTTCATCCCTCGCATTCAAACCCACCTGTCGGTAGAAAGGGATATCCAGAAGAAGTTGCAACAATGATATCTAATTTATGTGGTCCAAATTCAGACTTTATTACAGGGCAAACTATCCATGTTAATGGTGGTAGTTATTTCCCATAATATTATGAATTTATGACTAGTAAATCTGTCAATGGTTTAGCTGCATCTTTTCTAATAATATTCTCTGTTTTACTTGGATTAAATCAGGTGTTAGTAAAATTAGTTAATGTAGGAATGCATCCTGTTTTTCAAGTGGCTATGAGATCAACATTAGCCATTATACCAATCTTAATTTATTGTTATATTACAAAAAAGAAAATAGATTTTTTTGACGGTAGTTTTTTTCCTGGTGTAATTGCAGGTATTTTATTTGCAATTGAATTTATTTTTTTATTTTCAGCTTTAGATTATTCCACTGTAACTCGTGTTTCATTAATCTTTTATACAATGCCAGTATGGCTAACTCTTGGAGCACATTTTTTAATAAAAGATGATAAACTTAACATGAACAAATCTTTAGGTTTAATAATTGCTTTAACTGGGTTAATACTTGCAGTTTACCAACCTATATCAGGTTATAGTCTCAATCAATTTTATGGAGATTTATTCTCAATTTTAGCAAGTTTTTGTTGGGCTGTCATTGCTATAATGCTTAAAACAAGTCGTCTAACAAGATCTTCTCCGGAAACACAATTATTATATCAGCTTATAGTATCTGGAATAATATTATTACCTATATCATTGCTTTTAGACGACTTTATTCGTGATTTAAATACTCAGTTGATAATAATTTTTTCATTTCAAGTAATTGTTATAATGTGCATGGGGTTCATAGGTTGGTTATGGGTTATGTCTAGATACTCTGCAAGTAGCACAAGTTCTTTTGCATTCTTAACGCCAATTTTTGGGGTGTTATTCGGATGGTTAATCATGGATGACATAATAAGTGAACAAATTTATTTATCATTATTTTTAACATGTCTAGGAATTTATCTTATTAATAAAAAAACTAATAGAATTTAATTTTCCTTTTTCTTGGCTCGTTTATTGACTGAAGTTTTATTATTAGTTTCTTGTGTTTTTTTAATTTTCAAAGTACCAGATTTCTTTTTATGTTTAAAGTTTGTGTCCAAGCTTGCAAAATTCTTCTTTTGCCTTTTTCGCCTACTTAAAGGTTCATTTTTTACTGAGTTTAAGTTATCAACACTAAAATCTTTTTCTATAAAATTATCAGCAAATGGTGAAAATTTTGTTTTTCTTTTTTCTGTTTTTTTCCATCTTTCAGATTTCCGTTTGCCTTTAAAATGACGAGAGTTTTCCTCTTTTGATCTCATGAAATCTGGATTTCTTCCTCCTTTTCTAATTCTTTTAGGATTACTTCTGTTGGAAGTAAAATTTTCAGGAGGTTTTTCAAGTAATTTTACCATTATGTGTCGTTCTATAGGTTTTTTGTTAGCTGCCAATTCTTTTAGGGTTGAAGAGGTCTCTTCTGAAATCTCGACAAAGGTTACTTTTGGTTGAATTTTTATAGAACCTATATCTCTCTTTGATAAATTGCCAGCCTTGCATAACATGGCAACTAACCATCTAGGTTCAGCTGTATCGTCTTTACCAACTGAAAGTTCAAACCAAATGCTATTTTGGAAACCATTTCCTTTTGATCGCCCTTCACTTTTATCTGATGGATTTCGTAAATCCTCTGGAGCAGATAAATCTTTACCTATTAATCGGTAATAGGCAGCAGCTAATTGTTCTATTGAATTTTTTGAAATTAGTTCATTAACTAATTCTTGTTCTTCATTGGTTATTGGATCTTCTAAAATTTTATTTTCAACAATTCTTTTTTTGTCTTCCTTTAGAATTTCTTCTCGAGAAGGAGGATAAGCCCAAATAGGCTTTACATTTGCCTGTCCAAACAGACGTTCTGCAATCCTTGACCTATTTTGAGGAACTAGTACAGCACAAACACCTTTTCTACCTGCCCTACCAGTCCTTCCACTTCTGTGAAGTAATGTATCAGAAGTTCTTGGAATATCGGCATGTATTACTAAGTCAAGATTAGGTAAGTCGAGACCTCTTGCCGCAACGTCAGTAGCCACGCATACTCTTGCCCTTGAAGTTCTCATAGCTTGAAGAGCCATATTTCTTTCATTTTGACTTAATTCCCCCGAAAGGGCAACAGCTGATATACCTCTGTTTGTTAAACGACTAGTCATATGGTTCACAGCAATTCTAGTAGCACAAAATATAATAGCGTTAGTTGCTTCGTAATATCTTAGAGTATTTATTATAGCATTTTCTTGATCACTCATTACAATTTTGAAAGCCCTATATTCAATATCAACATGTTGTGAGTTTGACTTTCCAATGGATATTCTAACTGCATCTTTTTGATAACGCTTAGCGAGATTAGCAATGCCTTTTGGAACAGTCGCTGAAAACATCAAAGTTTGTCTGTCGTCTGGGGTTGTATCTAAAATCGCCTCTAGGTCTTCTCGAAAACCCATATCCAACATTTCATCTGCTTCATCAAGCACAACAGTTTTAATGTTTGACACATTAAAATGGTTTCTTTCAATATGATCCTTTAAACGACCAGGAGTTCCTACTACAATATTAGGTTTTGTCTCTAAATTTCTTTTTTCTGTTCGTATATCCATACCACCAACACATGAAGTAATTTTTGCTTCAGATGATGCCAAAAGCCAACTAAGTTCGTTTTTGACTTGAAGGGCAAGTTCTCGTGTAGGTACAATAATTAGAGCCTCTGGTGACTTAGGAGTTTTGAAAAAAGAATTATCCGAAAGAATATTTTCTACAATTGCTAATCCAAAAGCAATAGTTTTACCTGAGCCAGTTTGTGCCGATACAAGCAAATCCAGTCCTGAGTAGTCATCTTTAAATACTTCTTCTTGGACAGGGGTTAAATTTTTATATCCCTTGTCTGACATTGCCTTTGCTATAGGTGATGGTATTCCTGATGCTTCAAACATTTTCAACTTTCAAATTAAAAAAAGGCTTATCTTGAAATTTAAAATATTTCAATTTTAATATAAATAATTACTAGACTGATCTTTTAGTCTTCAATATCAATAAAGTAAAGCTTTAGAACTCTCTAGTTGAAATAATAAAAAAGTCCTTGAAATAACAAAGACAGTGAGTAGATGAATAATAAATATGATGTAATAGTAATTGGTGCTGGGGCTGCAGGTTTAATGTGCTCCATAGAAGCTGGTAAAAGAGGTAAAAGCGTATGTTTACTAGAGCACACCTCGAAAATTGCTGAAAAAATTAGAATTTCAGGAGGTGGAAGGTGTAATTTTACAAACTTATACACTAAAGATAATAATTTTTTGTCCGATAATATACATTTTTGTAAATCTGCATTCTCAAAATATAATCAAATAGACTTCATCAATTTAGTCAAAAAACATTCCATAGAATTTCATGAAAAAAAGCTAGGTCAACTATTCTGTAATAAATCTGCAAAAGATATAATAGAAATGTTAATTTCTGAGTGTGAAAAACAAAAAGTTAAAATTAAAATTGAAACTAAAATTAACACTCTCAATAAAACTAAAGATTGTTACGTTCTAAAAACTAACACAGGTGATTTCTTTTCTTCTTCTATCGTTATTGCAACTGGTGGTTTGTCTGTGCCAAAAATTGGGGCTACTGACTTCGGTTATAAAATTGCAAAACAATTTAATTTGAAAGTTACTAAACTCTATCCAGCCTTAGTGCCTTTAATTTTTGACAATGAAATATTAGAATTTTGTAAATCACTTGCTGGGGTCTCTGTAAATGCTTCGGTTAAAATAAATAAAACAGTCTTCGATGAAGGTTTAATTTTCACACATAGAGGTATTAGTGGCCCATCAATATTACAAATATCTTCTTTTTGGAAAGATGCAAAACCTTTAACAATCAACCTTCTACCAGAGTATGATCTTGATCAAATATTAAAAGCAAGAAGGGTAGAAACGCCTAAACAAAATATATCTAGAATTTTGTCAGATTATTTACCAAATAGACTAGCTGAGGCTGTTTGTAATAAGCTAAAAATAAATAGAAAGATTGCTGACACTTCAAATGAAAAAATTAAAAAACTTTCTGAATTCGTAAATCAATGGACTGTTACTCCAATTGGTACAGAAGGCTACAAAACAGCAGAGGTAACTTTGGGAGGTATTGACACTGATGAGATATCTTCTTCTACTATGGAGTGTAAAAAACATTCTGGATTATATTTTATTGGAGAAGTTTTAGATGTTACAGGGCATTTAGGTGGACATAATTTTCAATGGGCTTGGTCAAGTGGTTTTTTGGCCGGTCAAAATGCATAATTCAAATTACAGTCCTCTTAGCAGCTTCAGAATTATGGTCGCCTGCTTCATCCCAATATGGAACTGGTCCATAAATTTCGATTAAAAAGTCAAGGAATGCTCTTACTTTTGGAGATAAATGTTTACCACTTGGGTAAACAGCATAAATTGGAACATCTTCTTGAACATACTCATCTAAAATTGATACCAGAGTTCCTGCTGCTAAATGTCTTCCAACTACAAATCTTGATAACATAGCAAGTCCACCTCCATTAATTGCTGACCTTAGAATAGCATCACCATGATTTAATTGTAACTTCCCTTTTGCATGAATTAGTTTGATTTTACCATCTACTAGAAAATGCCAATCATTATAAGGATTACCGTTTCGGAAAGAAATAATTTCATGATTTAGAATTTCGTCAGGATGATTAGGTTTTCCATGCTTTTTAATATATTCTGGAGAGGCAAATAAAGTTCTTGGGTTTTGTGCAAGCTTTCGCGCAATTAAAGATGAATCCTTCATCACAGCAATTCTAATTCCTAGATCTATATTATTATCAATAAGGTCTACTACTTCATCAGAAATAATCATTTCTATTTCTACCTCAGGATAACGCTCTCTAAATTTCGGAAGATGTGGCGCTATATGTCTATAAGAAAAAGTACCAGGCGCAGTTAT
>QBYJ01000002.1 GCA_003282885.1 SAR116 cluster bacterium AG-325-F22 | reverse complement strand
TGGAGAGATGTTAGTAAAGAAAAGTTACTTGTTATAGGTTGTAGGAATTTGGTCGAATTGAAGCAAGCTACATTTTTTGGATTTGATTGGAAAAATATAGATGGTGCTGATTTGTTTTCGACACATCCTAAAATAATAAAAACAAATATGGAAAATATGAAAATTATTAAAAGCAAAAGCTATGATACTGTTACATTAATAAATACGCTTGCTTATAGCTCCAAGCCTCAAAAAGTATTTTCTGAAGTCAACAGAGTACTTAAACCGTGTGGATTTTTTATTTTCAACTTTGCATTTCATATAACAAAAAATAAATTAAGATCTACATATTCTGACGATATTTTTCCTGATGTTCACTTTATTAATCATTCTCTTCTTACACAAATTTTTAAAAAAAATAATTTTTTTATATATTTCAATCTCCCTTTAAAAGAAAAAATCTTGAAAGATGGAAGCAGGATTCAGCCGACATGGTATGGATTAAAAAAAGCTAATGTTTAAATTTATTTTTAAAGTGTAAATGGGTTTTGTGGGTAAGGTGCAGTCTTTTTGACTCCTTCTTTAACATATTTACTTGAATTAAACTCTTTTTCATTTGGGTAAATATGAAATACACAAACATACCTTTCTTTTCCTTTTTTAGGATATCCGCCTGAATGAATGCAGTTATTCTTAAATGCGTAAAACAAACCAGCGCCACTTTTTGGTTGAAAAACTTTAGATGAAAAATTTTGACTAATGACCAAATCAAGCAATTTACTTTTTTTTCTTCTGAAGCTTACTTTGTCTATCTCATTTATTTTTAACGATTTATTTAAAATATCGTATTTTTTAAATAGTTGTTTCAAAATTAATTTTGAGTGTTGCCAAGTCAAGCATTTCATTGATCCATTTTTTTCATTAATATCACTAATACAATACATCAAGTTTATACAAGTACCAGGGCCTCCATCCACGTGCCAGAGTTGTGAACCCTCCGGCTCTTTAGCCTTATAGGAAGATTTATATAATATCCCAAAGTAAACGCAAAAATTAGATTTATAAATTTGATTGATTACTTCTTTTATATCATATTTAAATAGTTCAAGAATTTCAGGGAATTTTTTGAAAATATCACCTCGCAAATATATACCCGTTTCTTCATCCCAAACTTTTTTATATTGTTTTTCTTCATTTTTTATTTTCTTTAAGATGTTAATAGCAATTTTTTCTGATTTCTGACTTTTGAAGGTGCAATATCCATCTCTAATAAAATTTTCTGAAGATGAATTATTTTTTATATTAATATTACTTAACTTTTTACAGTATTTTAAATGTGAAATATATTTTCTAGCATGTAAAAAAAACATGCCTGTTTCATATCTGCTTAGTGAAAAATTAAACAATATTTTTTTAATGAAGTATCTAAACATGTACCCTACATAACCCGTTTATATCCAAAAAGAGAAATATTTTTTTTTATTTGGTTTAACTTTTTGGTTGGAATTGGTTTGTATATAAAATCTGATTTTACAAAAGTTAAATTGATGTGTGGTAATGTGTTATTTTCAATTAGTTTAAAAAACTTAAACAATAAACTAATACCTTTTTTATAAACTATTATCCTAATATCCGAATAATTTTTAATATTATTTAAATTATAACCTTCGCTCATTATAATTGGGCCTTCATCATATTCTTCTGTTATTAAATGTAATGTATTTCCAACCTCATCACCATTATATAAAGCCCACTCAACACAGCAAGAACCTCTATATTTTGGCAATAAACCAGGGTGTATATTTACAACTTTATTATTAAAATTTTTAAGAAAGTCTAGGGATATTTTTCTAGGAGTTCCACAATTAACTACCCAGGACAAATTATTTGTTTTTATGTAATCAATACAACTAAGATCATTATGTGAAGTGAATTTTTTAAATTTATAATTTTCTCTATTATTTAATTCGATAGGTTTAAGATGTTCATCTAATTTTCCGTCAGTTCTCTCTTTCCAAATTAAGAAATCTTTTTCTTTTAATCCTTTTTCATCGATTAATATGTGAAATTTTAAATTTTGAATTTTGTTTAAATCTAAAATCAACATGGAAAGTAATGGTGAATTGTAAGTTGATAAAATTCCAATCTCAATCATGCGATAATTTAATTCATAAATTGTTATAATCAAATTATATATTAAAGAAAATATTAGAAATTGCACCTTTAAAATATTGTAATATTTTGTTAGATAGAAATATGAAAAAATTAATTACATATTGGTTTGTTTACTATTTTCAATTAATAAATTATTTTAAAAACTTTTATTATAAAAAATATATCTATTTTTTTTTCAAAAATTTGGATTCTTCAAAAAAAAAATTCAATTTTAATAAAATTTTAATAGATGGTTTTTGGGAAAATCCGAACTACTGGTTAAGAATAAATCTAGTATTAAAAGCATTAAATCTATATGATTCGAAATTATTTGGACTGCTTGGGAAACATTCTAGACAATCTGTTAAACAGTCTTTTAAAACATTTAATTTTGACAAATTAATAGACACACAAAAAGTCATTATTAATCAAAAACAAATTTATCAAAAAGCAATTCAATTAATAAAGAATTCTCATTCAAACAAGGATATACTTCAATGGAAACTTCCATATAATTTTCCACCCACTTTACTGTATGATAGTATTTTAAAAGAATTAGGAACTCCTAATATAGATATAAATAATCCTTTATTAATTACAATTTTAACAAAGTTATTAGGTGAAATTGAAGTGTCTTTTAAGGTCTTCTCAAAGTACAATTTTTCCTTATACCTTTGCAGTCATTCTATCGGCAGCACATATGGCTGCATGATTTGGGCAGCAATAAAAAATAAAGTCAAAGTTTTATGTTTATATGGAGATTTTGGTGGTATTAGATTTATAAACTATAAAAGTTTATCACAGTTAACTGATCATATGTGTCCAGTTCCAACAAAAAAAGAATTCTTCACACTTGATCAAAATTCTCAAAATATATTTCTAGAAAAGGGTAAAGATTATTTGAGTGACAGGCTTAACTCAAAAACAACAGATATTGGTGCCAAACTTGCAATCCACAAGAAAAAAGAACAAATAAATAAATCAGATATTTTTAAATATTTTAAATCGCAACAAAAACAAATTATAACAGTTTACACTCATCATTGGTCAGATTATCCTCATTCATTAGGTTTAAAAAACTTTTTAGACTTTAAAGAGTGGTTTGATATAACTTTGGAACAAGCAATAAAATCAAAAGAATATCTTTGGTTGTTTAAAGGGCATCCAATAAGTGAGAAATATAAATATAGCTCATCGAAAATTTTAAATAAATTTATCGAAAAAAATAAAAATATTCATCATGTAAAAACAGTGCCTGATAACTGGGATTGGAAATCTCTACTAGATACTACAGACTATTTTATAACTTGCGTTGGTTCTATTGGTTTTGAAGCTTCTGCTCTTAAAAAACATGTGTTAATTTCTGACATAGGCTGGTATGGACATTTAGGCTTTGGTAAGATTTCACATTCAAAAAAGGATTATGTTAAAGATTTACAATCTAAGTGGTGGAATGAAATTGATTTAGACATATCTTATGAAAATGCTCTTAAATTTATGGGTATATATTATAGTAACCCTGACTGGTTGTCAGATTATGTTTTTAAAGATGATTCAGAACAAAATAATATTTATATCAATGTAAAAGATTTTTTAAATTCTAATTCAAATAATCTTGTTAGAGAAATTAATTGCCTACAAAATTGGGTTCAAAGTAACAGTGTTCATTATCATATCTTTAAAAATTTACACTATAAATTAAAATAAAAAATATTAAACGCCTTTCCCAATTAATATATATTTATTTTTATCATCCTGACTAAATTTTTTACCTGTTTGAATAAAATAAAAAGATTTAATATTTTCCTTTATTTCATCTTTTTTGGTTAGTGTTTCTTCAATACTTAATATTAAATTTTCCTTTTGGATCCAATTCCAACTCTTATTTCTGGTCCAAATATATTCATTTCTATGTTCGTCTAATATATAATCAAATGAGTTTTTAGTTATATTCAACCAGCTCAAAAATTTATTTAAAAACTTTGGTTTAATAAACATGTGATTTTTTACTAATTCAATACCTTCTCTTCTTGTAATTCTATCAAATCTAATTTCTCTACATGCATGATCTAAAACCTTTGAATAACCATATTTTATGAATTTAACATAATCATGTATTTCATTATATACCCAAGAATCAATATCATTATAGTAATCAAAAGTTCTAGTTTGTTTCGCAGTTTCATATCCATAAAGTTTAATCATTTCTTCATGTTGTTTTTTTGTATCCCACCTTAAATAATTATTTAAATAAATACCTCTAACTCCGACTTGCTCTAGGTGTGAATTTTCAGGGTAAAAAAAATGATGTAAATCCTTCTCTTTTAAATGATCAAAGTCATCAATTAAATCTTCTGCCTCATATCCCATTAAATCATGTTCTTTTCTATATTTTCTTGTCATCTCAACTTCATCTAAATGACTAAACATTCCTACTTGGTCAATGCCTTGATGCACACCCCAAATAATAAGAGGTATTTTTAATTTTACTGCTATTTGAACAGGAAAAACTGTTTCACCAGCTATGCAGTGCCAATATAAACTTCCAAAGCGTCTTAAAGTACTCCTTGTTATATTTTTTATTGTAATTGGATCCACGGTCAAATTAAATATATCACAGTCGAACTTAATCCTTAAGTTTGCCAGGTTTCTAATGCCAACAGCGGTATTATATTGTTTATTATAACAAACTAAAAGAGGATTCATTTTATAAATATTTTTTACTAAATGTATTATAAAATATGAATCTCTGGCACCACTTACAGGAACAATACAATCATAATTATTGCCATAATTTGATTTATAATCTTTTAAGATTTTTTTTAATTTGTTTTCTCTACTTTTCCAATCTAAGATATTCTTTTCTTGATGAACTACACACCCGCTACAAACACCTTGTTCATCAAATATTAAATTTAATGGATGATAATATGGATATAAACATTTTTTACATACCTTAATCATATTGTTTCCATTATAATTTTCTTAAAAAGAAGTTCATCTAATATATTTTCGTTTTTCTTTTTTAATCTTCCATGGGAATTTATTTCAGAATCTTTATAGTTAAAAAGATTTTCATTTCTAATTAGGACTTTATTATCTAAAAAATGCTTTACGATTGTTACACTATGCTCTTGAAAGTGAAAATAATTTGCCGCAGCTACTGCATCGATTTTCTCGTGTTTCAAGCCCTCTAAAAAATCATTAGGCTTTCCAATTCCACCAGAGAAAATAATTGGACATTTTGAACTAATTTTTAAATAATTAAAAAGAGACAAATCAAGTCCAGTATATGTTCCATCTCTATCTACGCTATTAATAAATAATTCTCCACAACCATTAATATCATATTCACTGATTATTTTGGAGACGCTTTTGCCGAAAATACCTTTATTTAAATAATCATAGACAAGCCATTTTTTTTCTTTTTTGATAATATCAATTGAACAAACTAAACATTGCTTTCCAAAGATTTCACTTGCCTCTCTTAAAAACTTAGGATTGTGCATAATAGTTGAATTTATAACCACTTTATCTCCACCAGCTGACAAAATATTTCTTATGTCATCTACTGAATTTATACCCCCACCAATTGCTATTGGCACTTTTGATTGTAAAGATACCTTTTCAACTATATCTAAATCTATTAACCTATTTTGTCGTGTTGCATCAACGTCAATTAATATTAATTCATCAATTCCCCATTGGTTTAAATATTCAGCAGCTATTTCTGGCTTACCAATCGGTAAAAAAGATTTAAAGCGTTTACTTTGTACGACAATATTATTTTTAAGAATCAATGTTCCTATAATTCTTTTTTTTAACATCAACTTACCAATTGCAAAAAGTTTTTAAAAAAACTAAGCCCAGCTATTGAACTTTTTTCAGGATGAAACTGGACCCCAACTATATTATCTTTTTTTATTGCCGCGACTAGTTGTGATTTATAGTCAGTTTCAGCAATGATATATCCTTTTTCTGTAACAAAGTGATAGCTATGATCAAAATAAAAATTCTTATTTTTTACTTTTTCATTAAAAAGATTTTTATTGTTTGTGTAATTTAAGTTGTTCCATCCAACATGAGGAATTTTTGAAAATTTATTTGTATTCATTTTTAAAACTTTACCAGGAATCCACCTTAAACCCTCATGAAACCCATTTTCTTCTGACGATTCAGCCATCAATTGCATACCCACACAAATACCCAAAATAGGTTTTTTTAAATCCAAAACAGCCTCATTTAAAGTAATATCAATATTATTTTTTTTTAAATTTTTAATACAAGATGAGAAAGCACCGACACCAGGTAGAATTAAAGCATCAGATTTAATAATATCATTTCGATTGTAAGAGACTTCGATATTTATATTTTTAAAAAAATTTAATGCATTAATAATTGATTTAATATTACCTACACCATAATCCACTATACAAATTTGTTTTTTTTTCATATTCCAATACCAATTTTAAATTTTGGAATATAATTACCTATATCTACCTTATAAAATAATTTTTCATTTACAGATTTATCAACTTGTATCCAAAACTCTTCAAATGTAATACCAATATAATCACAAAAACTCATTATATATTTTCTAGAACATTTTCCATCGTATCTTTTAAGTAACTCTATCCCCTGTTCACGAGTAATTCTCTTATTCCTAATATCTTCATTTACATAATCTGCTACTCTACCAAATCCATATTTATAATACTTAATCATTTGATTAAGAGTTACCCAATCTTCGTCTAGAGCAGTTACGCCAGTAATATCACCAATCACACTTGGCTTTTCTTTTCTTATATCTAAACCCCTCAGTGCGCTATAGAGACCATTATCTCTTAAAGACCAAAGCTTCCAAAAATAACCTAAAAAAGAAATTTTTAAATTAGCTTTTTTCATGTCCTTTCTTGATGGATAAATATATTGAAGTATTTTGTTTTTCTGGATTTCATTATCTAAAAGCCAAGAAAAATCTCCACCAGAAAGCGTATTACTTGCTCTTAAATTATTTCCATCTGAACCACTTTTACCAAGGACTTTTGTATCACCAAGCTGAAGAGCTGTGTTCTCTCCCCACCAAATAAGTGGTATTTGATATGCAATTGCTAACCTTGGTACACTACTAAATAATGCTAGTTCTGTTGATCTACACCAATTTGTGTATTGGAAAAAACTTTTTCTCATTAATTTTCTCCATATTCTAGGTGATGAATTTATTGAAATACAGGTAAAACCTAAATTTATTAAGTTTGAAAGATTATCAGTTCCCCTCTTTGTAATCTGCTCCGGAGGATATGATAAACAAACAAGCAGAGGATTCATCTTTAATTGTTTTTTTACAAACAATGCCTGTCTAGTGCTGTCCTTTCCTCCACTTATCCCTATTATACAATCAAAACCTGAACTGTTATTTTTTTGTCCAAAATCTACAATTTCATTAAGTTCATTAATTCTTTCATCCCAGTTAACATTTTTTAATTCATAGAAATAATTGCAGGCAGGGCATATACCATGATTATCAAATTTAGTTCCAGGTCTTGTATCAGGCTGAAGACATTTTTTACAATATTTCATTAAATCACATCACGTAAATATTTGATTTCTTTATAAGGTAATTTAGATTTAGGAGCCCAAGTAGGTAAAGAAAAAAAAGTTTTTTTACTTGATTCTTTACTAATTACTAATGCATAAGTGTCACATCCTGCAATAAATTCAGCATTTCCAATATCTTTATAAAGTTCATTTTTATTGTCAATAATAATTTGGAATGAAAATTCTTTATTTAACAACCAACTAAAATCATTTATTGATTGTGAAGGATGAGGCCTTAAAAAAAATTTTTTAATAATGCCAAATTTACCATTATTTATTTTTTCCAAACAAAAATTAATTGCATCTTTATTACAAGAACCTGATTTACTCCAGCTTCCATTTAGTGGTTCTGATAAGTAAAGAAAATTTCCTTTTTTTTGTTTTATTTTAGAAATTAACTTTAAACTATCATTTAAGTAAAAATTAGGGATTAAGCAAATTGGTATATTCTTATCAAATTCATTTTGAGCAATTTTAAGAGCATGTTTGTCTGTGACCCAAATAGTTTGTGGAAATTCATAATTCTCGTTATATAAAAACCTTAATTTATAATTAGTCCAATGATCAATTAATGCAATCGTATATTTATTTTTTCTATTTAATTCTTTTAGTATTTTAATTTCTTCTCCAGGAAACCCTGTTCCAATTAAAACTGCGTCACATGAGTCTATCAATTCCTGATGATTTTCTATCAAATTTTGAGTTCCATTTTTATTTATCCACAAATCTCTTGCTGGACTTAAAGCATATATTTTATAATTATTGATGTTTGAATTATTTATAAAATGGATAATTTGATTGGCAGATCCAGCATCTTTTATTACAAAACCAATTTGGTTTTGTTGAAGAAAAAAATTAGGATCTAAGCACTTTTTTTTAAACATAGTTTTCGACCAAAATATGTTACAAGAGTCAATAAGTAAATCATAAATTCATTTGTTTTTAAATCCAATGACATAAATTTTCAGATTTCATGTTTGACTTTATGGTTGACGCTATGACTGTTTGGCATAGTGAGGCGCTGTGCAAATACTTTTGTTACAATACAACACGTTACAGCAAGCGTAGAAAAAACGTGCTGTTCATTCTCTTAACAAATCTATAAGATAAGACTGACACTAAACCGATGGAGGTGTGATATGAAATCCTATGACGAACTGAAAGCTGAAATGGAAGCAATCTAGCAGCAGATGGTTGAAGCTAAAAAGAACGAACGTGCTAACGCATTGAAAGAAGTAAAGCGTCTTTGCAAAGAGCTTGGCTTTACTGCTGGAATGCTGAAAGGTGCGTTAACTGAAGAGCGAAGAAAGTAATGAATATAGAACAAGCTAAAGAAATCGTTATCTCAGCAATCAATGATGTTTTAGAAGGTAAAGCTGAAATCTCTGAAGAAATGCAGCTTATTGGTGGCGTGTCCCTACTTGATTCGATGAAATTGGTTGAAGTGTGCCTTGCACTTGAAGATTTGGCGGATGAGCATGGATTTGAATTCGATTGGACGTCAGAAGCTGCGATGTCAAAGTCGCGCGGTATGTTCAGAAGTGTAGCTGCGCTCGCGGAAGAGTTTGCCAATCAATCGGAGGTTTAAGTGATTATTGTTACTGGGACAAGTCGTGGACTGGGGCAAGCAATAGCCGAACGCCTCATTGACGGAGGCGAAGAAGTAATAGGGCTGGCTCGTAACACTAGTGGTTTGAACATTAACGCCATTGAATGTGACGTGAGTGACTACGCCTCTGTAAAAAATGCTTCAAAAGAAGTGAAGAGGATGAAAAAGCCAGTTACAGCATTTATCAATGCGGCTGGCGTAGCTTCCATGAACATGGCAGTTACAACAGATGAATCTACAGTACAGAAATTAATACAAACAAATCTTTTTGGAACAATTTATTGTTGCCAGCTGTTCGCTCCAATAATGCTGCGACAGAAGCAAGGTAGCTTTATCAATTTCTCTACGATTGCAGTAGCCTTAGCCTTAAAAGGGGAGTCTGTTTATGCAGCTTCTAAGGCTGGAGTTGAAACATTCTCTCGTACATTCGCAAGAGAAATGGCTGACTTTAATGTAAGAGTTAATTGCATTGCCCCAGGGCCTATTCGTACTGATCTTCTACGAGGCATCACGGATACCCAAATTGAAAAAATCACATCACAACAAGTAATTAAAAAGCAATTTCAGAAGGCAGACGTGTGTGATCTAGTTGAATTACTGCTTGACAAAAAAGCCTCATCACTCAGCGGTCAAGTATTGAACGTAGGTGGTGTCTGATGGATATACTAGAGAAGCTGTACAAACGATGGAGTGGAATAGACTACCCATTCTTGATTCATTCAAGCGGATCGTTGAGGTTTGATGAAGTTGCCAATAAGCAGAATGTTGACTTGTCTGAAGTTAACAGTGGTGATGTTGTTGCGCTTATTGGTGACTTCAATCCTCAGTCGATCCTTACTCTTCTAAAGCTAATTGACAAAAATGTAATTCTTGTTCCACTAACAGTTGATACAAGAACTCAGCATGAGTATTTCTTCGAGTCAGCCCTAGTAGATGTTGTTATTGAAGGTGATGAAGTTAAACGCCTTAATCATTGCCAAAATCATGAATTGATTGATGAGCTAAGAGCAAAAGAACATGCTGGATTAGTCCTTTTCTCGACTGGTACTACTGGTCGCCCTAGAGCGATATTGCATGATTTAACAATGTTCATGCAGCGTTTTGAAACACCACGTCCTACCCTTAAAACGATTAATTTCTTATTGTTCGATCATATTGGCGGGCTCAATACACTGCTTCATACTTTGTTTAACAAAGGAACAGTCGTCGCACCAAAATCGCGCAGCGTGGAAGACATCTTAGCTACATGTGCAGAACATGAAATTGAAGTTCTTCCTACTACACCCACATTTCTTAGAATGATGTTAATGAGTGGGCTTATCCCAGATAGTGTTCCGAAGTCTTTACGCATCATTACATACGGCACCGAACGTCTGGATCAACCTACACTAGATGCGCTTTGTGAGTTGTTGCCTAACGTTGAATTTAGGCAAACTTTTGGTATGTCCGAACTTGGAATTGTGCGTGTGAAGAGTGAATCCTCTAATAGCCTCTTTATGAAAGTAGGAGGTGAAGGCGTAGAGACAAGAGTTGTTGATAACGTATTGGAAATTCGTTCACAGACGAGAATGCTAGGGTACCTCAATGCTGAAAGCCCCTTTGATGATGAAGGTTGGTATAACACCAAAGATATCGTTGAAGAGCGTGATGGCTTCTACAAAGTAACTGGACGGACGAGTGAGGTTATAAATGTTGGTGGGCTGAAATTCATGGCTTCTGAAGTTGAACGAGTAGCTCTTCAATGTGAGAATGTTGAACTTGCTAAAGCTGAAGCAAAGTCAAATCCGATTACTGGACAGCATGTGGAGTTAACAGTTCAATCTGCCACTAATAGTGAAGTAGACAAAGTTGGCTTGAAAACGTTTCTTGCTGTACAACTACCTAAACACATGATGCCAAAGCGTATAAGAATAGCTGCCGTAAGCGTTGGTCATAGATTTAAGAGGGCTTAATGCTGTGATTAGTTTCCGCGAAATCGAAATTGAAGATGCTAAGACTATCCTTGATTGGAGGACGTCTGAGCGTATTACGAAGTTCATGAAATCTGATATGAACTACGATGTTAATACCCAGAAACGATGGTTAGAAGGTAGTTTCAATAAACCGAGTTATTACCATTGGATAATTCAGTATAGCGGCAAAGATGTTGGTTTACTTAACTTTGTTGACTGGGATAAAGAGAACCGAACTACCTCGTGGGGTTTTTACATAGGTGACGAAAGCGCACTTGGTGTTGGTGGCTTAGTACCTCCATATTTTTACAACTTTGCATTCGACAAGCTATCTGTAGATAAAGTCCTTGCTGAAGTTATTTACAACAATACTGGAGTAATTGATTTACATTTGAAGCAAGGTTATGTCTTCGATCCTAGTCGTGATCATGTAATAGAAAAGAGTGGTCGATCGATTTTGATGGTCTGCATGAGCCTAGACAAAAAAGAATTCAAGGCATCAAAGTTATCGCGCTTTAGGCAAGATTTACCAACACTTAAGTGGAAAGGTTGTCCTTTTGAAGACTGAAAAAATAGATCTAGAGCCTGTTACTTCTTCTGATACTCAAGTCGAGTTGTTATATCAGCAATTAAGCTCGCGTACGTCTAATATTAGTCATTTCGAGTTGCCGAATTACGAGAATCATAGAGAGTTTGTCGCTAAACATCCCTATAGAGCATGGTTTATTATTAAGCTAGAAGATCTAGTATTAGGTAATGTTTATATACAACACGATAATTCGATTGGTTTGAACTGCAACGATCAAATTACCGAGACTCAGATACAGTCTATACTCTACCTTATTTCTTGCGAATTAAAACCGCTTGATCCTGTACCATCGATTAGATCCGATAAATTTTTTCTTAACGTTGCTTCTTCCAACATTAACTTACAGACTAAGTTGAAGAATATAGGGTTAAAGGAAAGTCAAAGAAGCTTTGTTCTTGAGACGAGAAAGTAGAAGAGCTACGTATGTTTGAAATTAATAATGTGAAGATCGGACAAGAATATTCGCCATACATAATAGCTGAACTCTCAGCTAATCATGGCGGTTCAATTGATGTAGCAAAAGAGTCTATAAGACTGGCAAAAGAAAGTGGTGCAAGTGCGGTAAAGATTCAGTCTTACACACCAGATACGATGACTATAGACTCTAAGAAATCTGATTTTTTTATTGCTGATGGGTTGTGGAAGGGATATACACTTTTCGATTTATATAAGGAAGCTTACACACCATTTGAGTGGCACGAAGAGCTTTTCCGCTACGCTAAGGAAATTGGCATTACCTTGTTTTCTTCGCCATTTGACGAAACAGCAATAGACTTATTAAAAAGTCTAAATGCACCAGCTTATAAAATCGCTTCTTTTGAGTTAGTCGATATTCCCCTAATTAAACTGGCTGCACAGTGCGGTAAACCTCTCTTATTGTCCACTGGTATGGCAAGCATAAGCGAGGTAAGAGAGGCTCTTGATACTGCTCTTAGATACGGAAGTGGAGAAGTCTTATTATTCCATTGTATAAGTAGCTATCCAGCGCCTGAAAAAGATTCCAATCTTAGAAATATCGAATTCTTACGAAAAGAATTTGGTGTTGAAGTAGGGCTTTCGGATCATACTCTTACAAATCTTGCAGCTACGGTATCTATTGGAATAGGAGCGTCAGCTATTGAGAAACATTTCAAGCCATCGGACTCTACTCAGGTGCCAGACTCCAGCTTTTCGATCACTCCTTGTCAATTAAAGACATTAGTTTCGGATTGTAATGATGCGTGGAATTCACTTGGTAAGGCTGGTTTTCACCGATCTAGTTCCGAAAAAGGTTCTCGTAAACATCGACGCTCACTTTATTTTATGAATAATTTAAATAAGGGATCTGTTATTAAGAAGACTGATATTAGAGCTATACGCCCCGGTAATGGTTTACCTCCTAAATTTGCAGACGAAATCATCGGTAAATGTCTTTGTATTGATGTTGAGAGAGGTGATCCAGTAACACTTGATGCATTTTCATCCAGTGAGTGAATAGTACGACAGTCAAAAGAAGCCAGCCAGTAACTTCCGTAAGTTGCTGCAAGAAAGAATTGATAAAGCCAATCCACGCCGTCAACTGACTACTGACGAAACTGAACGCTTAGCTAAGTTGGAAGCGATAGCTGGCAAGCTTAAGCGTGGTGAAAACGTGCAAAACCGTCAGCTACAAACTTGGCTTAGCGAGGATGAATATGCACAGTTAGAAGCAGAGTGGCAAGAACAGCTTGAGCTAAGTGAAGAACTTAGAGACAAGCCAAGCGACTTAAAACTGTACGAAGAAAAGCTGAAACAAGCAACGTTCCATTAAATCGCGCAGAAGGCTACAGCAGCAAAGGCAAGCACATTACTGCTAAGACTTTCTACAATAAGAGTGAAAGCCTTTGAGAGGGTGCTCTAGAGATACTGCAAGAAATTCTGCACTATGACAGTAGTCTTCGCATTTGGTTTAATAGAGATATTAGCTTCGAAGTAGGTGGAGACTTAAGCGCAGACCTTGTGTCACTGGCACGCTTAGTTACATCACGCAGTAACGAAAAGCTGAATGATGACAGCAGACTTGCAAACAAGCAGAGCGTTAAATTGGCTGTTATTGAACGTACAATGAACAGTATAGGTAGAGAGTGAATGTATAAGATCGAAAATCCTTTTAATCCTTTTCTCAGTTACGAGTACAACGATAGCAAAGAAATGTCTTATATGTTTATGAAGTCGTGTGTTGTTATAAACAAATATGCCCTTCCTTCTGCAAACGACATTATTCTAGATTGGACTAAGTTCGCTAAAGACGTAATTGAGGGAAAATGTGCAGAGGCTAAAAAGGCTTGTTGGAGTGGACATTACGAACAGTTTAGGAGACTGATGTACTATTTGATTGATGTAATCATTCGTAAAGATGAATACATAAAATCAAAACGTTTTAATCAAACTCAGTTAGATTTTCTGCCAGAATTTTCAACTGTGGAGTTTCTAGTGCAAGGTGCGACTGGCTCCGAAGATAGAACCTTTTACAGATGTTGATTTGACATAATTGGACATAAAGAATTCAAATTTATTGAAGTCAATGCAATCGAAGCACAGTAGTACGTTTATTGGAAGCATGTTTTATCTACACTTGTTATTGACTTAGGACATGCGACAAGAAGATGAGAATCTAAAGAAACAGAGTATCTACACTGCTGATTTCGGATGACAGCCTTCGGTCTCTGAAAGCACAATACTTTTAGCTAACTAGAGGCTGATATGATTATACTTGATACACTGAATTTTGTGGCATTTAAGCCACTAACTAACACCAATCCAGTTGCTATACGTCGTCGAAAGCTTGCAGCAAAGATTGATGAACAAATCTTGCTTGCAACAGATAAGACTACACGCCAACGCAGCACAAGTGGCTTACTGATGCAGATGGTAACCAACGTAAAGTATAAGTTGCTAAACGTGTTAAGCGTTGGTGGACTGCTAGTGTTGATGGAAAGATAAACCTTATAGTGCGCTATGGAAGCAAACTACTAGAGTTTGCTAAAGGTAAGAATCCGATTGAACTAGCTAGCGAAGCTGAGGTAGCTGATACACTGCGTAAGGTACTAGATGCTGTTGAACTTGGTGAGTTAGATGCGCTGATAGAGAAGCAAGCGCAATTTTGCAGACGAGTGACGCAAAAGAACAAGTGAACGAACGAACAGAAGAACGTGTATGGATTAAGCACGTTCTTCGTCTTACAGTGTGCAAGTGCAGAGTGCGTAAACTATTGAATTGCACTAGTTGCACAAGTGTAGAAATAACGTGCATAGTGGTTTAGCCCTTACACACTTGTTACACATACACTATTGGAGTGGTATAAGTGATTGATAATAAACAAGAAAAAAACCACGTTGTTACTGAGTGGAAATAGTATCAAAATTGAGGTGTTTAGGGTAAATACAAAGTTTTCTAAGGATAAAGCTGTTTTACTGCATGAAAAACAATCGATTGAAGCATTTTATAAAACTTTTAAATCTGAAGATTTTATATCTATCAATTCCATTTACAATATACTTTCAACAAAAAATCCATTTTACAATGGCAAAAAATTTTCAAAAATTTAATATCATTAATTGATTAGAATGATACAAAACAGGGTAATTCTTAACCTCCATTAATTCAAAGGCAAATTTTAGGTATTCAAAGTTATTTATTTAAAAATTTTCGATAATTATATAGTTATTAAGAGATAAATAATAAAAAGATGCTTTATATTTGATTTGAGAATATTTCTGTTTGAGTCGCTAAAATTAAAACACACTATAAACTTTTCTAAATTAAATTTTAAATAAAAAATTTAATTTTGAATTATTTTTAAAATTTTATCACACAATAATTGGCTTTGAAATGCTGTTATTCCTTCATATTTGCTTTCGGAATTGCTTTCTAAAATTCGAGAAATTTCACTTACAGCTAGTGATAATGTTGTAAGAACGGAACCTTTTTGAAATTTAAAATCACTATAAATTAGATTGTTTTTTATATCACTATCTTTAACTACTTTTCTATAAGACCAAACTCTACCTCCATTTAACATCATTACCTGATAATTTTTAAAATTAAAAATTATTTCAAATAATGAAGAATCGTTATCCTTTTCAATACATATATAAATAGGAGTTTTATCATAAAACATTTTAATCAAAGTGCTAGAGATATCATTGTCTAGAAGTTGTACTTTTTTAAATTTTTTAAAATTATCATCGAAGATATATAAAAGTGTATCAATCATATGGCTGCCATAATTTAATAACCCATTATTAAATTTAATGTTAATAGATTTAAGATTTTTAAATTTGTTGGAATTCAAATTCTGTTTAAATTTTTCTAGTTGTGAATCCCATCGTCTTGAGAAATTTACAATCAAGCCTATATGATGCTCTTTACACATTTTAACAATTTTTTTTGCATCTTTTATATTTGAGGCAATTGGTTTTTCACAAAATATTATTTTTGGTTTAAGTTTTATTATTTGTTTAATATTTCTGTAGTGCTGATCTATTGGAGTGCAAATGCTTATAACATCAAAACTTATTCTACTTTTTAATAAACTTTCGATTGAATTATGAACATATTTCAAGTTATAAAATTGTTTAACATTAATTAATTTATTTTTGTCTGGATCAACACAACATAATAAATCAAATTTTTTGTTTTCATAAAATGCCTTACAATGAGAAAGAATTAATTTAGATTTACTATTTTTAATGTTGTACATTGCTCCAGCATTACCACAGCCTAAAACTGCAACTTTGAATTTTTTTGTGTTCACAACCCAATTCTTTCGTGAAATAAAGTTATCGATTAATCTTCAGTTAATTTTTTTAATAATTCTGCTCTTTTCCAATCTTCCTCAGTATCTAGATCAATAACTCTCCAGTTTGGTATGATATATCCCATACCATTTGAATGTACTTTCTTAGAATTTAGCCATTTGAATTTAGTACCCCAGTAAAATTGTCCACAATCATAATATGCAATTTTTAGATCCTGTGTTCTTTTTTGTTCATTTTCTGGGTACAAAAGTTTAACCTTAAATTTATCATATAAAGTCATTGACCTGAAAATAGATGATGGAAATTCTGTGATTGGGAAACAAAAATAATCTTTATTTTCATTTAGTAATTTAAAAGAACTCAAAAGATCACTAATTGTGACGAATGGCGCCGTAGGATAAATACAACATACATTTTTGAAATTAAATCCAAGATTTAAACATTCGTTTATTGCATGTGAGATTACTGGCAAAGTTGGGGTAAAATCATCTGACAAATTTTTTGGCCTCAAGAAAGGTACTTCTGCGCCATATTCTTTTGAAATATCTTTAATCTCATTATCGTCTGTAGATACAATAATATTGTCAAAAAGTTTTGATTTTTTTGCAAGATCAATGGAATATGAAATAAGAGGTTTATCAAAAAACAACTTAATATTTTTTTTCTTTATTCTTTTGCTTCCTATCCTTGCTGGTATGATAGCAATATTCATTGCAAATTCCTTTGTAAATTATGATTCTAATTTATCTAAGTTTTTCCAAACTTTTTGAAAAGCTGTAATTATTAAATCTATATGTGTTTCGTTTAGTTCGTATGAACATAGACCAAAACCAAAAAAAGATTTATCTTGCAATTCTTCAGCAATAGGACATATTCCTTTCTTGTAATTTATTTCTCTTTTACAATACTCAGAACTCCATGGAAACCCTTTGGAACCATATGCAATTTTCTTTTGGTACATTGGAAGCAAATGAATATTTTGATAGTTTTTAAAAAGAGGTACTCCTTCAGCTATAATTGCATCACAAATTAAATCTTTAGAAACTTTAATTATATTAGTATCAACTTTTAACCCATAAACATAATAAACATGGTCTCTGTCATTTTTCACAACAGGAGTAATAAGACCATCAAGATTTAATAGACCTTGATCTAAACTTTTTGCTAATTTTTGTTTTTGCTTTATAATTTTACTTAATTTTTTTAATTGTTCGATACCAATTGCACATTCAATTTCACCTAACCTAAAATTATGGCCTAGCATATTCACAAGATTTTTTTCACCTTTTGCCTCTACAACTGATTCTGCATGATTTCTAATAAGTCTCATTCTTTCAGCCAAATTTTTACAATTAGTTACCAAAATTCCACCTTCTCCGGTATGGATATGTTTATGATAATTTAAACTAAAGCCACCAATATCTGTTAATGTGCCTGCTAATTTATTTTTATAAGTTGCACCTGGCGCTTGAGCTGTATCAGAGATAACTTTTAAATTATATCTTTTTGCTATTTTCATTATTTCGTCAATATCAGCAGATTGACCAAAAATATCCGCAACAACTATTGCTTTTGTATAACTTGATATATTATTTAAAATCAATTTTGGATCTATATTGAACGTATTCGGATCAATATCTACAAACACAGGTATTGCATTCCAGTGGAGTATTGCCGTTGCCGTTGCTGACATCGTCCAAGGAGTAACTATGACTTCGTCACCTGGCTCTAGCTCAATTGCACCAAGTGCCACAACCAAACCAGAAGTCCAAGAGTTAACGGTTATCGCATGCTCCACATTAAAATATGATTTTATATTTTCTTCAAATAATCTAACCTTAGGCCCACCATAAAAATTTTCACTCCATGAGCCTAAATATTCAGAAAGAACTCCACTTTCAATGACATCTATTGCTGCCAGTTTTTCTTCTTCACCGATTGAGTTGTAATTTGGTAATTTTTTATCAATAACAGGCTCACCACCTCTAATAGCAAGGTTTTTCATTGAATCCTCCAAATAACAATTTTTTGGGTTAAGACTACAATTATCATTTACTTATAACTTCTTGAATTTTTTCACAGATAAATTCTTGTTCAAAATTTTTTAACTGAGGGAATATAGGTATTGACATTGCTTGAGAATAATACTTTTCAGATTTCGGAAACATTCCTTTTTTAAATCCAAGTTTTTTATAATATGGATGAAGATGAATTGGAATATAATGTAAATTTACTAAAATTCCATTCTGCCTTAAATAATCAAATAAAGTTTTATGTTTTTTTTTATCCTTAACTCGAATGATATACAAATGAAATGATGATTTAACATTATCTAAAATAACAGGAAGATAAAGTGGTTGGTCTTTTAACATTGAGTAATATTTCTGTGCTAATTCGTTTCTTTTTTCTATAAACACATCAATTTTTTTTAATTGGCTTATGCCTAAACTTGCTTGAATGTCAGTAATTCTATAATTAAAGCCAAGTTCAATTTGTTCATAATGCCAATCTTCATAGTTTTTATTATTAAATAATTTTGGGTTCTTATTTATTCCATGAGATCTTAACAATCTAACTTTATTGAAAATATTTTTATTGTTTGTAACAATTGCTCCACCTTCTCCACTAGTAATAATTTTTACTGGGTGAAAACTAAAAACAGTTACATCTGAAAACTTACAACTACCTATTTTTTTATTATTGTACGTTCCTCCAATTGAATGGCTTGCATCTTCAATAATTTTTATATTATATGGCTTAACTAATTCATATATTTTTTTAGCATCAGAGGATTGCCCTGCCATATGTACTGGAATAATGACTTTAGGTAACCTTCCTATTGTTTTTGCTTTATGGAGTTTTTTTTCTAAACTATAAACATCTATATTGAATGTATCTTCATGAATGTCTACAAAATCAACTTCTGCTCCACAATAAATACCACAATTAGCACTTGCCACAAATGAGATAGGTGAGGTCCAAAACAAGTCACCTTTTTTCAAACCTAAAGCTAAACAAGCCAAATGAAGGGCTGAAGTTGCAGAATTTACTGCTATACAATATGAAGAATTAACATATCTACTAATCTCAGTTTCAAATTCATCAATCTTAGGACCTTGAGTAATAAAATCTGATTTTAAAACTTTTTCAACTTCTCTTAAATCTTGATTGTCAATCCATTGTCTGGAGTAAGGGATTTTCATAATTTTAAAAATTCATTTTTATTTTTCTGAATCCATTTTTCTAAAGCAGGCACAGACAATTTTTCTTTATTAATATCACTCGAATAGAAAAAATTTTCTTTAACCTTTTTTCCATTACCTATAACTTTTCTTTTATCACCTCGAATTAAAATATCAGGTATAATTTTGAAATAATCTTTATATTCATATGTGTTTATAGAATCTTCTTTTCCAACCATTTGTTCATGTATTTTTTCTCCTGGCCTTAATCCTATTTCAACTAATTCGGCTTTTTTAGATACAGCTTTAGCAATGTCAGTAATTTTAATTGAAGGAATTTTTTTTACAAAAATTTCTCCACCTAACATTTTTTCTAAACTCATCAAAACAAACTTAACTCCTTGATCAATGGTTATCATAAATCTTGTCATTTTAAAGTCAGTTATTGGAAGTATTCCCTGATCTTTCTTTAGTAGAAAAAAAGGTATAACAGAACCCCTTGAACCCATTACATTTCCATACCTGACAACTGAAAGTAAGGTTCTATCGGTTGAATAATTATTTGCTGCAACAAACATTTTATCAGATGCAAGCTTAGAAGCACCATAAAGATTTATTGGCGAGGAAGCTTTATCAGTTGATAATGCAATAACTTTTTTTACGTTATTATCAATAGCAGCATCTATAACATTCATAGCTCCTATTACGTTTGTCTTGATACATTCAAAAGGGTTGTATTCTGCTGTTGGGACTATTTTAAGAGCTGCTGCATGCACAACATAATCAACACCATTAAAAGCTCTATATAATCTTTCTCTGTCTTTTACATCTCCAATAAAAAATCTTATTCTTTTTTCTTTTTGATATGTTTCTGACATTTTCCATTGTTTCATTTCATCTCTAGAAAATACAATTATTTTCCTTGGATTATATTCACTTAAAACTTTATTAACTATGTTTTGTCCAAATGTTCCTGTCCCACCTGTAATTAAAATAGTCTTATTATCTAATGTTTTAATCTTCATGTTTCATAAATTCTTGAAAGTTACTGATTTGTCTATTATACCTAACAATTATATTTATCAAAGCCAAACTAGGCTAATTATTATTCTTTAATATCCAATTTTTCTAATACTAAGTTATATTTTTTTTGAAATAGCCTTTTACTTCATGAATTATCGAATTGCAGATAAAATATTTTCCTTACAATAAACTATATAATTCCCATAATTACTACCTAATATGACTAGTAAAATTTTATTTCTTTAATTCATCAAGGTATATTTTTATCCTACCATATCTTTCTTTCAATTTTTTATTATTGGGATTCAAATTAATCATCATACCATTTTGAATATTTCCTAAGTTAGACATAACAAGTGTGGATATCATATTTAAACAAATTTTTTGGGCAGTTCCTGCTTTTAACCTTGTAGAGCCAGCTAAAATCTCAAATCCAGTGTTTAACGTTATTCCAAACTTAGCTACTTTTTGAAGCTCAGCGCCATAATTATTACCAATACCTATTGTTAAAACATTTTTTTTATTTGCTTCATTTACAACGGAAATTGTAAAAGGTGTTGTCCCAGATGCAGATAATGCAATCACGACGTCAGAGCTTGTTATTTTGATGCCATCAACCAGTTTCTTTGTATCAAGAACATTGTCTTCAGCATTTTCAACAGCCTCAGTTAATGCTTTGAACCCTCCAGCAATTAAATATGCAACACGTTTTTCAGGCCAGCCAAATGTTGGCAACAATTCTGCTCCATCTTGAAATCCAATTCTAGCAGACGTACCAGCACCTACATAAATTAATCTGCTATTAAGATTTTCTTTAAGTTTATTATAAATAGCCTCAGAAGCTTTTTCAATTTCTTCAAGAGCTGAATCAACTGCTTTGATGGCGCCAGCCTGATTTTCAAGCATAACCTTAAGAGCCATTCGGTTTGGCAATTTATCTATCCACATTTCTTTTGGTGGAAGTTTTTCTGTTTGCATAAAGCGACCCCAAAATTTAAAATTAACTTTATTTAAAATCTTATATAATTCATGTTATTAAAATATGATTTATTGAAAAAATTTTTATAAGTTTTTTATTATACTTTTTGATTTAACAAGCATCAACTTGGAATTAATATGAATATTAAAATTTTAAATAATAAACTTTATAATTTTTATAAAAATTATACAATTTATAAAAAGATATTTTTAGTTATAGTTGATGTTTTTTTGTGCAATGCCTCAATTTTTATTGGAATGTATTTGCGTTTAGATTTTTTTTATCCACTAAATTATTTTCCCCCTTTATTCCTAATTTTTTCCTCAATTTCCTTAGTAATAATTTTTATTATTTTTGATATCTATAAAAGCCTAAACAGATATTCAGGATGGAATGCATTTATTCAACTAGGTAAAGCTTTATTGATATATGATATCTTAATTTTTACTTGTTGCACTCTTATCGGAATAGATGGAATACCAAGAACAATAGGTATAATTCATACTGTAATATTGACATTCATGATTTTATTTTCACGAATTAGTATACGTATTCTTCTGGGAGACAAATCAAAGGGTAATTTTAACACTAAAGAAAAAGTACTAATTTATGGTGCAGGTGTTGCTGGCAGGCAGTTAGCTCAAACAATTCGTTTTAGCAGAAAAATGGCTTTTCTAGGTTTTATCGATGACAACATAAAACTTGTTGGAAATAAAATTGATAATAAAATAATTTATAATGCCAAACAATTAGCAAATATAAAAAAAACAGTCGGAATTGATACAATTTTGTTAGCAATTCCATCCTTAAATAATATAAAAAAAAGTATCATTTTAAATGAGATCCAAAAAAACAAGATTGCTGTAAAAACTTTACCAACTCTTTCTGAGTTGGAAAATAAAAATATTTCACTTGACGATTTACGTCCTTTAAATATTGAAGAACTTCTAGGTAGAACGCCTGTTGACATTTCTTTTAAAAGAAAAAATTATTATATAAACAAAAGTGTTGTTTTGATTACAGGTGCAGGTGGGTCAATAGGAAGCGAACTTTGCCATCAAGTTCTTTTACAAAATCCATCTAAATTAATCATTTTGGATTCTAGTGAGTTTAATTTATACAAAATACATCAAATTCTGATTGAAAAACTTAATTTTAATACTTCAATTGTTCCAATTTTAGGTTCCGTTTCTAATAAAGCTGCAATGGAAAATATTTTTTCTAAACATAAACCCAACATCATTTATCATGCCGCTGCGTACAAACATGTGCCACTAGTCCAATCAAACCCAATTGAAGGTTTAAGAAATAATGTATTTGGAACGAAAATTATTGCAGATCTATCTTTGAAATATAAAGCTAAAAAATTTGTTTTAATAAGCACTGATAAAGCAGTAAGACCTACAAATATTATGGGAGCTTCCAAAAGATTAGCTGAGCTTTACCTTCAATCATTAAATATTAAATCTCCTAGAACTATTTTTACTATGGTTCGTTTTGGAAATGTACTTGGATCTTCTGGATCTGTCATTCCGAAATTTCATCAGCAAATTTTAGAAGGGAAACCAATTACTTTAACTCATAAAAAAGTAACAAGGTTTTTTATGACTGCAAAAGAAGCTATACATCTAATAATTGAAGCAGGCAGCCTTGCAAAAGGAGGGGATGTTTTTATTTTAGAAATGGGTAAGCCTGTAAGAATTTTTGATTTAGCCAAAAAAATGATTTTTTTATCAGGAAAATCCTTAAAGGACAAAAACAATCCTAGAGGAGATATTGAGATAATTATTACTGGTTTAAGGCCAGGAGAAAAACTATTTGAAGAAGTTCTCATTGCAAATAACCCAATACCAACGTCAAATAAGAAAATTTTTAGAGCTAATGAAGAATTTTTAGAAACTTCCATTATATCAAAAAACTTTAATTTAATTTCTAAATATATAGAGGCAAATAAATTTAAAAAGATAGAATTAATAATTAAAAAACTTGTACCAGGATATAAAAATCAGGAAAAAAGTTTTAATGAGTAATAATATGTTTATTATTGGAATGATGTCAGGTACTAGCATGGATGGTATTGATGGAACCATTTTGAAAACAAATGGTTTAAATTTCAGTCGAACAAAGATACAAGCTTCAGTAAAATACAAGAAAAATACAAAAGATATTTTACTTATTGCGCAACAAACTCCTCTTAATTTTATAAAAAACAAAGATCAGTTTAACCTAATAAACAAGTTAGTAACTTTAGATCACATAACATTAGTAAAAAAACTACTTAAACAAAATATAGCAAAGCCAAGCTTAATTGGTTTTCACGGACAAACAATATATCATTCCTTTAAAAAAAAAATATCAATACAATTAGGTGATCCTCAACTTTTATCAAACATCTCGGGTTTACCTGTAATATCTCAATTTAGACAAAACGACATTCAAAACGGAGGACATGGAGCACCTTTATCCCCAATTTACCATATGGCCTTAGCAAAAAAAATAAATATTACACCTCCTACCATTTTTGTTAATATAGGAGGTGTATCAAACCTTACTTATTACCACAATAAAAAGCTTGTTGGTTTTGATACAGGACCAGGTAATGGGTTAATGGATTTCTTTATGCAAAAAATATTAAAGAAACCATATGACAAAAACGGAATATTAGCGTCTAAAGGAAAAATTGATTTTAACATTCTTAATAAACTAACAAGTAACATCTACTTCAAAAGAAAGTTTCCAAAATCGTTAGATAAACTATACTTCTTGAAAGAGCTTGAATGTTTTTTTAAAGAAAATTATTTAATTGAGGATATTTTAGCTACATTATTAGAGTTTACTGTCTCTACTATTTCCAGCTCTTTGTGTTTGCTACCCCAAAAACCAAATAATATAATTTTATTAGGTGGAGGTCAATTTAACCCACAGCTAGTCAAAAAATTAAGACAACACATAAGTTCTAACATTTTCCTTTCAAGCGACTTTAATTTAAATGGCCAATATATAGAAGCTGAACTTTTTGCATATTTAGGCGCAAGGACTAATTACAATCTCCCTATAACTTTTCCATCTACTACTGGCGTAAAAAAGCCAATTAGCGGCGGAAAAATTTTTATGCCATCTTATTAAATTAATGCCCCTGTAATATTTTGATAGTAGGGTTTATATTTTGGAGAAGGGGGAAGCATCTGACGTATGTCAGAAAATGGAAACTTCTTCTCAAACCTGTATGCTTCAGCATAATAACCATTAGGTTCATTGCATTGAGCAGCTCTAAATCTATTAAGAATTTTTGTTGCTTCAAGAAATTTTTTTGGGTTTTGACTTTCATGAGCTAAAATTGCCTTTGCTTTAAATTGAAAAAAAGATGTAATATCAACATAATAATCTGGTTCAAATTTTACTCCCATTAAGGTATCAGAAAACAGAATTGGACAGCTAAATCCTGCAGCAAAACTAACATATTCTGACAATGCGCGATGATCCGGATGATAATCTTCTGGTGCATGTGTAACAATAAGATCTGGTTTATTATCATTAATTATTTTTTTAATAATTTTTGGAGCTAATGGTTCGTAATGCAAGTTTCCATCTTGAAAGTTTAAGAAAATGGGTCTCCCTAAATATCTTAGACCATTTTCAGCCTCAAGTTTCCTCTTTTTAGCAAGTTCAAGTCCTGGATAAATACCGCCCATAGAACCATCTGTAGCAATTGCCAAGCAGATTTGGTCTCCTCTTTCTAGAAATGCGCATAATAAACCAAACATAAAAATTTCAATATCATCAGGATGGCTTCCGATTGCTAAAATTTTCATAATATCTTATCTTTCATACTAATACTTAATAACAATGCAAAATATTTTATATGACTAAATCTAATTGTAAAACTAATAATGGCTATATTGAGGGTTATTATGGCAAAATGCTAACCTGGAATGATAGAAATAGAATTTTAGAGCATTTACAAAAAAATAAAATGTGTAAATATCTATATGCTCCCAAAGAAGACACATATCATCGTAAAAATTGGAGACAACCTTATAAGAAGACTTGGAGTAAAAATTTTAAATTATTTTGCAAAAATGCATGTTCAAAAAAAATCGATATTTTATTTGGTATTTCACCAGGGATAGATTTTAATTTCAAAAATTTAGATGATATAGAAAAAAATAATGATTTTAAAATTCTTTTAAAAAAATGTTCTTTTTCTTTAAAACTTAATGCAAGGTCAATTGTTTTGCAGTTTGACGATATACCAGACAACTTTTCTAATAAAAAAAATAAAGAATTATCCGAAGGAAAAGCTCATGCAATATTAGCTAATAGATTATCTGATAATCTAAAAAGTGATATTTACGTAGTACCTAGAATCTACTCAGATGAACTTATAAAACCAACTGATAGTTATCTTCGTGATTTTGGTTTACATATAAAAAATTCTATAAAAGTATTTTATTGTGGGAAAAATGTAGTTGAAAAAAAAATAAATCAAAGCAGTTTAAAAAAAGTTTCTGGATTTTTAAGAAATGAAATAGTTTTATGGGACAACTTTTATGCTAATGACTATTGTCCAAGCAGACTATTTATTGGTCCATGGAAACATAGGTCTAGTTATATGAATATTATGATTAACCCAACAGGCATGATAGAGACAGATTTACTCATCATTGATATTGTTGGCAATCAACTACTAAATACTGATTACAAAAATTGGAAAAATGTAATTATTGAAAATGATATACCAATTCATTTTTTAGAGATAAGTAAGTATTTCAAGTCACCTGATTTTACAAACAAACCTAAATTTAAAACTTTAAAATATAAAATCAAAGATGTTAAAATTTTGGATGAATTATTGTGGAGCTGGCATTCAGAGATTTCAAGAGAATGGTACCCTTTTTTGATGAATTTAAAATTAGATTTACTAATTAACCTTGGTATTTTGTCGGAAGATAGAATAGTGAAAACTCAAACTAACCCAATTACAAGTAAAATTTTAAAACAGGAGTAAAATAAATGAAAAAGATAAGCTTTATAGGTCTTGGTAATATGGGATATGAGATGGCTTTAAATTTAGCCGAAGCTAAATATGAAGTAACTGGTTATGATATAGTTAAAGAAAAATATAAAAAACTTGAAGCAAACAACATAAAATGTGCAAATTCAATTGATGAGGCAATAAGATCGGCTGATGTTATTATTTCAATGTTACCTGACGGGAAAATTGTTAGGTATGTATGGAATGAAATAGTTAGCGTTTTAAAGAATAAACCTCTTGCTATTGACTGCTCTACAATTGATATTGAAAATGCTTCATATTTTCATAAATTAACTGATGAACGTAATATAAAAGCACTTGATGCACCTGTATCTGGTGGAGTTATTGGAGCAAAAAAAGCTACATTGACCTTTATGGTTGGTGGAAATGAAAAGGATTATAATGAAGCGAAACCTATATTTGACGTTATGGGCAACAAAAGTGTGTTATGTGGGTTGGCAACATCTGGGCAAGCAGTAAAAATATGTAATAATATGTTATTAGCAGTAACAATGGTTGGTGTTTCAGAGTCTTTTAACCTAGCTGAAAGTTTAAAAATAGATCTAAACAAACTCTTTGAGGTTATTTCAACCTCAAGTGGCTCTTGTTGGGCCGTTAACAATTATTGTCCTGTTAAAGATGTAGGACCTGTGAGCCCTGTAGATAATAACTTTAAAGCAGGCTTTTCCTCAAAATTGATGCATAAAGATTTGTCATTAGCAATTTCCGCAGCAGAAGATAATAATGTAAAGGTTGATTTCACTAAACAAGCCTTTAATTTTTTTTCAAATATAATTGAAAACAATAATGGTGAAAAAGATTTCTCTTTTATTAAAGAGTATCTGAAATAGCTATTTATAATAATTTTTATACCAATTAATAAATTGTCTAATTCCATGTTCTATTGTGGTCTTTGGTTCATATTTAATAAATTCATTTATCTTTTTTATATTTGCAGAAGTATTTATAACATCACCAAGTTGGAAATCAGTATAATTTTTTTTTGCTTTTTTATTTAATTCTCTCTCAATAATTGAAATGAAATTTTCTAGATTTTCAGTTTTATTATTACCTATATTAAATATTTCATGAGGAACATTTTTATTAATTTTAAAATCAATTTTTGGTATTACAGGAATTAGATTTATTAATGCAAACACAACATCATCTATATAAGTAAAGTCCCTAGACATTTTACCTTGCCCGTAAACATTTATTTCTTCATCATTTAATATTTGTTGAACAAATTTAAAGTAAGCCATATCTGGTCTACCCCAAGGACCATAAACTGTAAAAAGTCTAACTCCTGTGCAAGGTATTTTATATAGATGAGAGTAAGAATAAGCCATAACCTCATTAGATTTTTTGGATGCTGCATAAAAACTAATTTGTTTGTCTGTAACATCATCTTCTGAAAAAAAAGGTTTGTTGCTCAAACCATATACTGAAGATGATGAAGCATAAATTAAATGCTTCACATTATTTTGACGTGCACCTTGTAGAACATTCAAAAATCCATTTACATTAGCTTCAGTGTAGGCATGGGGATTATCAATGGAATACCTAACGCCCGCTTGTGCAGCTAAATGAAATATTATGTCAAATTTTTCATTAATAAAAAATTTTTCCATAAGATCTTTATTTGTTATGTCTAATTTAGAAAAATTTAAACCTACTTTTTTCAATAAGGAAAGTCGTGATAACTTCAAGTCTTTATCATAGTAATCATTAATATTATCAATTCCTACTAGATCTAACTGCTCCTCAAGTAATCTTTTAGCTAAGTGAAATCCAATAAATCCAGCTACGCCTGTTACAAGTATTTTCATTCAGAACCTAATATGATAAATAATTAATTATTATTAATGTTGAGTATATGGTGCTTTGTAATTAGATAATCAAAGGAGCTATTACTAAACTAACGATTGCCATAACATTAATAAGAATATTCATAGACGGGCCAGATGTATCTTTCAGTGGGTCACCAACTGTGTCACCAACCACAGCTGCTTTATGAACTTCTGAACCTTTGCCTCCAAAATTACCTTTTTCTACATACTTTTTAGCATTATCCCAAGCACCACCTGCATTAGACATCATTAAAGCCATCATAACACAACAAATTAAAGCTCCACCTAACATTCCACCTAAAGCTTTTGGACCTAGGACAAAACCTATAACTACAGGAGCTAAAACAGCTAATGAACCAGGACCAATCATTTTTTTCAGAGCAGCTCTAGTAGCTATGTCAACACATTTTGCAGTGTCGGGTTTTGCCTTTCCTTCAAGAAGACCAGGTATTTCTTTAAATTGCCTTCTAATTTCTTTAATCATATCAAAAGCTGCGTCACCGACTGCTGTCATAGTCATGGAACTAACTAAAAAAGGAAATATTCCACCCAAAAACATTCCACACAAAACATATGGGTCATTGATTGCTAGAACAAAACTATCACTTCCAGCTGAGACCTTTTCAATATAGGCACTTATTAATGCTAATGCAGCAAGAGCTGCGGCACTAATCGCAAACCCTTTTCCAATTGCTGCTGTAGTATTTCCCACCTCGTCTAATGAATCAGTTATTTCTCTCGTTTCAGAGCCCATTTCTGACATTTCTGCAATGCCACCAGCATTGTCAGCTACTGGACCATATGCATCAATCGCCATTGTTATTCCTACAGTACTTAGCATTCCAACAGCTCCAATTCCAACACCGTAAAGACCTGCAAAATTATTAGCTATGAAGATAATAAGAACTATTGTTAATACCGGTATTGCCACAGATTGCATGCCTACAGATAGTCCAGATATCATAACAGTAGCAGGGCCTGTTTCACCATCTTTAGCAATTTTTCTTACAGGATTTCCTCCAGTATAATATTCTGTAACTAAACCTACTATTATTCCTCCTATCGATCCAACTAGTACAGCAATCCAAACGCCTGTAGAAACATTCATATATTGTATTAGGAAATATGATGTTACAACAAATACAACAGCTGATCCTATTGTACCAAACCTAAGAGCAGTTTCTGGGCTTTTATTTGAAAAAATCTTGACTGTTAATATTCCTAAAATTGAACATATTAAACCAAGTGAAGCCAACGCTAGTGGCATAAATTGAAGCATACTTTGGTTTCCGCCTAATGAAGAAATTGTAGCACTTGTCATTGATGTAGCCAATGCAATAGAAGCAATCATTGACCCACAATAAGATTCAAATATATCCGATCCCATCCCAGCAACATCCCCTACATTGTCACCAACATTATCTGCAATTACTCCAGGATTACGAGGATCATCCTCAGGGATACCTGCCTCAATTTTACCAACTAAATCAGCTCCTACATCTGCGCTTTTTGTAAAAATTCCACCACCAACTCTTGAAAAAAGAGCTACAGAAGAAGCTCCCATTGCGAAACCTTCGATTGCGTGAATACTCTCCGAGTCGTTTGCAAAATAGTAATATAGAACCCCAATTCCAAGCAATCCCATTGAAGCAACAGTTAAACCCATTATAGATCCGCCCAAAAACGCAATGTTAAGTGCCTCTGCCGGACCTTTTTCGTTTGCTGCAACTGCTGTCCTTACGTTTGCTTTCGTTGCTGAATACATACCTATAAATCCAGCTACACCTGAACATAATGCACCTAAGAGAAAAGAAATAGCAGTCTCAAAACCAAGTGAAAAGTATAGAGCCAAAATACAAATTATACAAAAAATACCAAGTCTTTTATATTCCGCTGACATAAAAACCATAGCACCTAAATGTATTTCATCACCTATTTCTTTAACTCTTCCACTTCCTTCAGGTGAGCTTTTTACCTTAAAATATACCATTAATGCAGATAAAAGACCTAGAGCACCAAGAAAGACAGGTATAAATTGGTTTGACATTTAAATTCTCCGAGAAGTTTAGTAATATTTTAATAAAATAACTATTTAATTAGATTAAGATGAAGTGTAAAGTTTTAATTGAGTTTAAATTTTTATCATGCTTTAAAAATGCTTTTTATTTTCAGGAAATTGATTAAAATTTTAATATCAATTTAATGTTTTAAAATCATTAACTGATTTTGTGATGTTATAATTTAATTTATTTATGATTATTGAGATATAATGGTTTTAAGGCTTTTATTATAATGCCTAGATAAAATAAATGTAATAAAGTTAAAGAGGTTTGTAATGATAAAATTTGATCCTTTAAGAAAAAAAACTTATACCTCATATTGGAATCATTTCTCAAAAAAACCAAAGAAATTTCAGTCTATCTTTTTGTTTTTTAAAAAATTTAAAAAAAGAATTAGACAGTTATTCCCTTATCACCTGAAAATAAGAGTGGAGAAAAACGAAGGAAAACCTTACGAAATGTTCTCTTCATTTCAAACTGATATAACATTATTATCTTATAGAAATTCGTTACTAAGTAAAACTGTTATAACTTTTTTAAAAAAATCTAAATTAAAATTCTTAAAAGCATCTATTCCAAAATTTGTTGATGAATACTGCAAAGTGTTTTCAAAAACTCCAATTTTAGACTTAAATAGTGGATTTGGATTTAATGAAGGTTTATTCCTATTTTGCATAATCAAAGTTGTGAGACCAACTTTAGTAATTGAATCTGGTATAATGAAGGGATTTACAACTTATTTAATTGACGCAGCAACTGATAAAAGCTGCACTATTAGCTGCTATGATATTAGTTTTGAAAATATTGAATATAGATCTAAAAAAGCAAAATATTTTCAAAATGATATAATTAAAACTCCACCAAATCTTATAAATCATAAAGTTTTAGCTTTTTGGGATGATCATACATCTCAACTAGATCGATTGGAATTTTCGATACAAAATAACATAAAATATAATATTTTTGACGATGATTTGAGTTTCTTGAATTTTCATTCGGATGGTTGGCCTCCTATTCCATCAATAACTATGCTATATGAGTTAAAAAATAAATTATTAAAACAGGAAAAAATAAAATGGATTTCAAGAGGCAGAAAAGGGGAACTTTGGATTAACAAGTTTAGTAATAATGATGCAATCAAAAACATATCAACTCACACAAAATTTACTAGCCTGTTTCCCTATACTGGTTATAAAAGTCACAGCGAATGTTCATTTGTAAAACTAAATTAAATTTAATATTTATTAATAATTAGGGATTTGCAGCTGTTTATATATTTTCTGCTTTATAATGTCCGTATGTGTAATTAAAACAGGTAGCACTTTTTTTGTTGAAAAAAGTATTAGAGTGATAGGTTATTATTGAGTGATTATTTAAAACTAAATATATTTTTTATTTTTTAAATCTTTATAAAAACTGTATTATTTATTCTTTTTATCAAAAAAATTAAATTTTCTTTCAATAAAGCAATACAGCCAGCTGTATTTCTAAAATCATTAAAACTACAATGTATAAATATTGCACTTCCTTTTCCTTTGGTTATAGGATTTTGATTATAATCTAAGTTAATTAAAATATCGTAAGCGTTATCTTGACGCCAAAGCTTTTCATAAGTGAAATCGTTTCTTTTTTTAATTTTCACATATTTATTATAATTTACACTCGAAGGATCATCACACCACCCACATTTTTTTGTGATTTTATTTAAAACTAATTTACAATTCGGTACTAAATTTTTTAAATCAATTCTATCTTCTCTATAAAAAATAGAATTTAACATCCACTTCCCTTTCGGGGTTGAGAGGTCCCCTTCTTGCTTTTCTTTCACAGAAATAATTCCATTTGATCCAATTTGACACGAAAAATAATTTTCATATGCTAGCAGATAATAGTTTGTTTGATTTTTCTTTAAGACCCAATAATTACTCTCAAACATACTTTAAAATCTTTTTTATTAAGGAAAAATTAATCAAAATAGTATATCACTATAAAGTATTAAATTGTAGAGTAATTTTTAATGTCATACTTTAATGCAGTTACAATTTATCTAGATAAAAGAGTATTAAGGCTTTTATTTTTAGGTTTTTCATCTGGTCTTCCAATTTTGTTAATTTTTTCTACACTCTCACTTTGGCTAAAATCAGCAGGACTTGATAGGAGTACAATTACATTATTTAGTTGGGCAGGATTAGCGTATGGATTCAAATTCATTTGGGCACCATTGATAGATAGAATCCCTGTACCTTTTATCTCAAAAATTTTTGGTCATCGAAAAAGTTGGTTATTAATTACTCAACTTTGTATTATGTGTATATTAATATTAATATCATTCATAGATCCTATTAAAAACATTTTGTTATTAACTTTATTGATAATATTGCTTGGATTTACAAGCGCAAATCAAGATATTATAATTGATGCTTATCGTATTGAATCAGCTCCAGATAACCTGCAAACTGCTTTGAGTGCAATGTATGTAATTGGATATAGAATAGGGATGATAGTTGCAGGCGCTGGTTCTTTATACTTTGTATTCATTTTAGGAGGAGATGAAAATGATTATAATTCAAAACCATGGCAAACTGCCTATCTGTTTATGGCAATCTTCCAATCATTAGGGCTCTTTACAACTTTATTGTCTCCTGAACCAAAGGTGGAAAAAAATATTCTTGATAACAATAACGAAAAACTTAGATTATTATTAATTTTTTTTATTGGATTGGGAGGATTTATTATAACTTTCATAAACTTTCCAAGCTTTCACTTTGAAAATGTTTTGTCCAAAGGTTTAAATAGTTTTATTAAAATATCTTCAGCTGTCGCGTGCTCACTTATTTTATTTTGGGTAACAACTAGGTTAAAAATAATAAAATCTAATATTGTAAATGATACATTTTTTCTACCTTTTAAACAATTTACAAAAAAATATGGACAAATCACAATTATTTTAATTTTATTGATAGTATGCTATAGAATAGCTGACATCGTTATGGGAGTAGTTGCTAACTTATTTTACTCCGACATGGGCTACAATCTAAAAGAAATAGCTACTTACTCAAAATTCTGGGGGTTAATTGCAACTATTTCTGGTGGAGTGATTGGAGGAATAATTTCTGTCAAAATTGGAGTTAATTTTACTTTACTAATTGGTGCTATTTTAGCTGCAAGTAGCAATATCTTATTTGCTCTTATTTCATCAATGGAACCTAATTCTGTAATCCTTGTATCTGTTATTACAGCAGACAATCTTAGTGCTGGATTAGCTTCAACGGCTTTTGTAGCATTTTTAGGGAGCCTTACAGATACAAAATTTACTGCAACTCAATATGCTTTTTTTACTTCTATAATGCTCGTTGTACCCAAATTAATGAGCGGTTACTCAGGCACTTTAGTTGATATGTTTGGATACCATGATTTTTTTATTATAACTGCTATAATTGGGATACCAGCAATTATTCTAAATATATTATTAATTAAAATAAGTTATAAAAATGGATAAAAATTTTTATTTTACATGGGTTATAAATTTAAAAAAAAATATTGTAAGAAAAAATTTTATAACTAAACAATTAAAAAATACTGGTATCAATTTTGAGATATTTGAGGCAATTACACCTTTTTCTAAAATTAAATTCAAACATTACTATGATGAAAGACGAACTGAAATACATTACGGAAGACCATTGATGCAGACAGAATTAGCTTGTGCATTGAGCCATATCTCCTTATGGAAAAAACTTATTAATCAAGATAAATATAAGCATTTTCTAATTTTCGAAGATGATGTACTAATAGACAAGGGAATAAATAATTTGTTAAAGTCCTACGATTTTTCTAGCTTAGATTTAATAAAATTTTCCGGTCAACATCAAAGGCCTGAAAAAAAAGTGGCCTCTCTCATACAAGGTCGAAAATTATATCAACAAGCTTACGGCCCGCTTGATGCCTCAGGATATTTAATAAGTAAAAAAGCTGCGCAAACAATTCTACCACACGCCTTAAAATTAAATTTTGCCATCGATGTAATTATGGATAGGTCTTTTGAACATAAAGTTACAATATATTCCGTAAAACCTTACCCTGTTACTTCAGAATGGCACAATGATCCTAAGGACCCGTTATTCACAGATATAGGAGTAAGAACTTATAAATATTCAACAAATAGAAGTTTTTTGGATCGCTTAAAAACAAAATTAATTAGAATACAGACCAGCTACTACAGAAGATTAGCCCGTCTAAAATTATTTTATAATTTATAACTACACTCTTATTGTTTTTATCAAGGATATAAATATTTATGAATAACGAAATTTTTAAAATTTTTCGTAATACTATTAAAAACATAAATAAATTTTCTCCAAAATTTATTATATTATTTTGGTTTGCTGGACCATTTATATACCTAATTGAAAGAACTCCTGGAGATGTTTGGTTAAGTTTAATTGCTCTAATTTTTCTTGTAAAATCAATAATTAACAAAGATTGGTTTTGGGCAAAACAAGCCTGGTTTAAATTTGCGTTAATTTACTGGTTTTGGGGGCTTTTAGTATCTATTCAGGGTCCAATGCCAGTTTTTTCTTTTCAGGAAGGATTTGTATGGATTAGATTTCCTCTATATGCAGCTGCTATTCAATGCTGGATAGCAAAAGAAAGAGATATTAGATTTTCAATGTTATTTGTACTATCCGTATCATCTATCATAATGAGCTTTATACTTGTGACAGAATATTATTTAATAGGCCCTCATGATGGCCGACTTAGTTGGCCTTACGGAGATTTAATACCAGGTAACTTTATAGCAAAAGCATGTATGCCTGTATTAGTGACTATGATGGCAATTTGTATATCAAAATTAAGAACAATTAATATCTATTATTATTTTACTATATTTATATCTATATATGCTGTTATTTTAACTGGAGAGAGAACACATACTATTTTAATAATATGTGCATGTTTAGTTGCAACTTTGGCTTATAAACCAAACTTTAAATTGACTTCATTACTCTTGATTATAATAGCTTTTGTAGTCACTTTTTTATTTTATTACGATGAAGTATTATACATACGTTTTTCTCAACAATTATTTGATAGTATACCAATATTCAACACTGATACTTCTTATTGGGGTACTTGGAGAAGCGGACTTCAACAAGGGCTAGAAAATTTTTGGCTTGGGGTAGGTCCGACTGGAAGTAGATATACCTGTGGTCATCTGGGGCCACATTGGTTACCTGGGACAAATTATTGTGGAAACCATCCTCATAATTTTTATATTCAAATGTTCGCTGAAACTGGTTTTATAGGCTTACTAATTGGTTGCACAATGATATTTTATATTATAAAAACATGTTGGAATAGTCGTAAAGAATTACCAAATTGTTTGCTAGCTAATGTTTCATTTATAATACCTTTTGCAGTATTCTTTCCTTTTCAACAAGCTGGTAGTTTTTTTGGACAATGGAATAATTTATTTATGTGGTTTGCTATTGGATTAGCGTTAAGTAATTATCAAAAATGGAAGAAAGATACATTTATTCCATCATAATTTTTTTTCTTAAATTATCTAGGGTTCTAGCTGAATTATTGGCTGTGAACTTAAATTTTTCTGTTGCCCTTTTTTGAAAACTCTTTCGAAAAGAATTATTATTGATAAGCAATTCTAACGAACTTATGATTTTTTTTACATCAATGTTGTCTAAGAGTATTCCCTTATCTTTGATAATTTCTGGGATACCACCCTTATTTGAAGTTATGATTGCACATCCACATAACATTCCTTCTGCAACAACTAAACCAAAAGGTTCATCCCATATTGACGGAACTATCAATATTTCAGATTTTTGCATTACAGTCCGAGATTTTTGATATGGTAGGTATCCTGTAAATTTTACGTTAGAACCTAACTCTAAAACTAACGCCCTTATCCTTTCAGAATATTTGGTTTTTGAATTTGTCCCTAAATAGGTAGAACCTACAACCAAAAAATCCCAATCTTTATATTTTTTATGAAGTTTTTTTACTGCTTCAAGAAAAAGATGTGCTCCCTTTTCTTGTACTAAACGACCGACAAATGTAATTAATTTTTCTTTTTTATGTTTAATATTTGAGACTAAGCTTATGCCATTATATAAAACATGTAACTTGTTTGTATTATCATTCAAATTAATTAAAAATTGTTTTTTTATGTAGTTACTTACAAAGCAAATACCAGAACAATTATTAATGAGATATAACCTGTCTTTTATTGATTTTGATCCTTTCATTTCTAAAGGGTCATTATGAAAAAAAAGAATTATCTTTGCTTTTTTTACTTTTTTTTTGATTATTTTTAGTAAAAATGGCCTATTATGTATTTCAATAATGGGATATTCTATATTCAAACGATTTATCTCATCGCACATACTTTTTGCTAAATGAACATTTTTACTGACGAAAGGTAAGCGTGTTTTTTTTACTCCAAAAAAATTATCTTTTAACATTGGATTACTAATATTTTGTCCAAAAATAGTAATTTTATTTTTAAAAATACTTTCTTTGAAATTAGCCTCAACTGTAATTGAAACAGATGACTTCATGTTTTTTGAGAACTTTTCTTTAAATGGCAACAAAACATTAATTTTAGACACAATATTATCCTTACATATTAATAATTTTATTAAATCAGCTTCTTCTCAAATATTAATTTATTTGTTAGATATAATATATAATTTATTTATATCAGGATTTTTTTTGCAAACGATAATATGTATGAAATGGGGCGAAAGATATAACTCAATCTTTGTAAACAGGCTTTTTAGATCAATAAAAAGACATTCCATTAGAAAGACTCGATTAATTTGTTTTACAGATAATATATCTGGCATTGATAAAGAAATTGAATGTAGACCACTTCCTAAAATAGATATTCCTGAATACGTGTCAAATACACCGTGGAGAAAAATTAGTGTTTGGCAATACCCTCTTCATGATCTAGAAGGTGATGTATTATTTTTAGATCTAGATTTAGTAATTACTGGGAATATTGACAGGTTTTTTGACTATAAACCAGGTTTATATTGTGTAATTGAAAATTGGACACAAAAAGGTAAAGGAATAGGAAATACTAGCTGTTTTAGATTCCCAGTTGGTAATTACTCCTTTGTTTACTCAGACTTTGAAAAAAACTCAAATGAAATTTTAAAAAAATTTCATATAGAACAAACTTACTTAAGTGAACAAATTAAGGACCAAGAGTTTTGGCCTAATCAGTGGTGTGTAAGTTTTAAACACGATTTATTACCAAAATGGCCAGTAAGATTATGGAAAGCAGCAGAACTCCCAACAGACACAAGTTTGGTGGCGTTCACAGGCAAACCTGATCCAGATGATGTTTTGTTAGGTAAATGGCCTGTTCCAAAGAAATATTTTTTTAAAAAAGTATATAAACAATTTTGTACTCCACATTGGGTTAAATCAAACTGGATATAATGTGCTAATTGATCATATTTATTGTTTTGTTTTCTAAATAACTCTTTATCACCAAGAAATAGCCCTTAAAAAATTTAGCATAAGACTCTGAAGCAACATATCCAATGTGAGGAGTTAAAATTAAATTTTCGATAGATCTTAAAATATGATTTTCAGGAAGAGGCTCTATGTCGTAAACATCTAGCGCTGCTCCCCCAATTCTTTTATCCGTTAGACTTTTTACTAAATCACTTTCTTTAATTATTGGTCCTCTACTTGTGTTAACTAAAAAAGATTTTTTTTTCATTAGCTTCAATTTATCATTATTTACAAACCCTTGTGTCCTCTCAGATAGTCTTGTATGAATACTCAAAACATCCGATTTTTCAAAAAGTTTCAAACACTCTACATATTCTATATCATTTTTATTACACAACTCTTTTTTTAAGTTATGACTCCAAGCTATTACTTCCATTCCGAATGCTTTTCCATATTTTGCAACTTGCAAACCTTGCTTCCCAAGACCTAATACACCAAGCGTCTTACCTTTAAGACTTCTCCCTATGGAGGTTTGCCATTTACCATTCTTCATGTTTTCTATTTCTTTTAACAAGCCTCTCCATCCCATCATAATTAACGCCCAAGTTAATTCCGCAGTTGGATGAATTTCAGTATCTGTTCCGCTCAGAATGATATTTCTTTTCTTGAGCTCATGATTGTCAATTGATGCGTTCCACATGCCACTTGTAATAACTAATTTTAAATTAGGAAGTTGTGAAATTAAAACCTTAGTTAAAGGAGTTCTTTCTCGCATCAAACATAAAATTTCAAATTCTCTTAGCTGTTCAGCTAAATCTATGTCTTTACCGATATATTTATTAAATACAGTAATATTAATTTTATTTTTTAATTGTTTCCAATCTACAAAATCATCAGCCACGTTTTGATAGTCGTCTAAAATTGCAACTTTAATCATTATTCATATTTGCAGCACCGTAACCTGCCATCCTTCCAAACACAGCTCCAGATGTTAAACCTGATCCACCAGGATAGCCATTGTAAAAAATACCTCCAACTATTTCTCCGCAAGCAAATAAACCTTTGATTGGCTGGTTGGAGCCCTTAAGAACAGATCCATGTTTATTTACTTTAAGACCGCCATAAGTAAATGTAATGCCACCTGTTACGGGATAAGCACGAAAAGGACCTTTATCAATTTTTTGTGCCCAGTTTGTTTTATTTATTTCCAAACCTCGAGTAGTCTTTCCATCTAGAATAGTTGGGTCAAATTCTATACTTGTATCCACTGCAAGATTATAATTTGAAATGGTTTTGTGTAGTTCTTTTTTGTCAACATTTTGTAATTTTGAAATTAATTTATCTAATGTATTAGCTTCAGTAAAGTGAGCATCATGAAATGTATATTCTTCATATAATAAATCGAAAACTTTACTATCAAAAATCTGCCAGGCAAAATGGTTAGGTTGTTCTAGTACTTTTCTACCAAATTGAGCATAAGTATAATTTCTAAAATTGAGACCTTCATCTAGAAATCTTTTTCCTTTAGAGTTTATCATTATTCCTAAAAAATAACATATCTTTCTATAATTTTTGCGCTCACTTGGTTCAAGATCAAGACCTCCGTGGTCTTTCATATATAAATCCATTGGCGTTGCGTGACATCCTTTAAAAAAGCCATACTTGATTGCTCCTGCAGCAAAGGCCATAATTAGCCCATCACCTGTATTATTTGGTGTGCCCCTTACTTTAGCCAAACCCCAATCTTCACCAATATATTTTTTTCTTAATTCAGTATTAGCTTCAAAACCACCTGAAGCAAGTATTACTGCATCAGACTCAATAGATTCCCCCTTGGAAACCACACCTTTTACTTCTCCATTTTTGATAATTAATGAGTCTACAGGACTATTATAATAGATCTTTCCACCCATAGATTTAAAAGCATGTAGTTCTTGTTCAAATAGTCCCACTCCCTCTTTCTGCGATGCTAAGGTTAATCCACCCCAAAAAACATTTTTTCCATTTTTTAAAAAACTTTGTCTTGAATATATTGGCTCGAATTTTACGTTGTGAGAAGCCAACCATTTGATAGTATCGTAAGACTTGGCAACTAAAGTATGTTGCTCTTCACTGATTGGGCTTCCATCGTTAAAATTTAGCAAATCTGTTAAAAATTTTTCTTTGGTGTAGGATCCAAATTCAGTCTTTTCTAACCTTTGGTCTTTAGGATTAATTAGAAAATCTTTAAATTCATTTCCATTCTCATAAGCAAATCTCATTGCCCCAGCAGTGTATTTTGTATTACCACCAGCTAAACTTTGATCAGCCTTTTCATAAATTTCAACGCTTGCATTCTTTTCTAAAGCAGCAATACCTGCACATAAGGCTGCATTTCCAGAGCCTGCTATTATTATTTTTTTAGACATTATATACTTTCATGAAGAAATTAATTATTAAAATAGTAATCACATTAATAAAAAATTACAAATCATCTTATTACATTATTACTTGTTAAATTAGCAATATAAATCTATGTTCCAAGTAAGTGTCGTAGTGCATTTTTAATAATTAATCTTTTAATTTATAATTATGACCATAGAGATAATATGCGTATTTTAATAACTGGTGGAACAGGTTATATTGGAAGCCACGTTGCGTTAAACGTACTTAGTGGCAATCATGATTTATTCATTTTAGATAATTATAGTAATAGCTCTAAGGATGTTTTAACAAAATTAAAGATTATATCTAATCGGGAATTTCAAAGTGCTGAATGCGATATAAAAAATAAAGATAATTTGATTAAAGTCTTTTCGGATTTTAATCCAGAAGTTGTTATTCATTTTGCAGGTTTTAAGTCTGTAAATTATTCAATTAAAGTACCACTTAGTTATTACTCAAATAATGTATCAGGAACAATTAATCTTTTAGAAGTCATGGATCAATATAATTGTAATAATATAATCTTTTCTTCTTCCGCAACTGTTTATGGAGCACCTGAATATTTGCCTTGTGACGAAAAACATAAAATCGCTCCCATAAATCCTTATGGCAAGACTAAATTTTTTCTAGAAGAAATTTTAAAGGATTGGGCTATGTCAAACAGTCAAAATAGATCCATAATTTTACGCTATTTTAATCCTGTTGGCGCGCATAAATCTGGTATGATTGGGGAATTGCCGATAGGAACCCCAAATAACTTATTTCCATATATTGCAGGAGTTATAAGGAACAAATATGATTATTTATCAATTTATGGAGACGATTATAACACTAAAGATGGGACAGGAGTTAGGGATTATATTCATGTTGAGGATATAGCAATGGCTCATGTTAATTCCCTTAACTTATTGAAAACTAATGTCAAACATGAAACTATTAATTTAGGAACAGGAATTGGCTTTTCAGTACTAGAGATCTTGACTGAATTTAAAAAAATTTTAAAAAAACCAATACCATTTAAATTTAAACCTAGACGCAACGGGGATATAGCAACACTAATTGCAGACAATAAAAAAGCGAAATTAATGCTGAAATGGGATATAAAAAATGATTTGAATCAAATATGTAAAGACACTGTTAGATGGATAAATAATTATAGTCATGGAAAATAGTAAATGAAGAAAGCTCTTATTACCGGTATAACTGGACAAGATGGATCATACCTTGCCGAACTATTAATAAAAAAAGGCTATGTAGTTCATGGTATTAAAAGAAGGTCTTCTTCTCTTAATAGTGAAAGAATTGACCATATTTATCAAAAACCACAAATAAAAAAACCTAACTTTATTTTACACTATGGAGATCTTACTGATAGCTCAAATATTACAAACATAATAAATCAAATAAATCCTGACGAAATTTATAACTTAGGTGCACAGTCTCATGTTGGAAATTCATTTGAAATACCTGAATATACTTCTAACGTAAATGCATTAGGAACATTAAGAATATTAGAAGCTATAAGAAATAATGATTTGGAAAAAAAATCAAAATTTTACCAAGCTTCAACTTCTGAGCTATTCGGAATAAATGACGGAAATCCGCAGAATGAATTAACTAATTTTTATCCCCGTAGCCCATACGCTGTGTCAAAATTATTTTCGTACTGGATAACCATTAATTACAGAGAAGCATACAATCTCTATGCATGTAATGGCATATTATTTAATCATGAGTCAAGTCGAAGAGGTGAAACTTTTGTATCTAAAAAAATAACAACAACTTTAACTAAAATCATTTGTGGTTTAGAAAAAGTTTTGTATCTCGGAAATTTGAACGCTTTAAGAGATTGGGGACATGCTAGAGATTATGTGGAAATGCAATGGTTAATGCTTCAACAAGACAAACCGGAAGATTATGTTATTGCTTCAGGTCATCAAACATCTGTTAAAAAATTTGTTGAAAAATCAGCACATTATCTTGGAATTGAAATTGAATGGAGAGGTAGCGGTTTAGAAGAAATTGGAGTTGTTGCTTCTATGGATGAACGCTACGATAAACAATTGAAAACTGGTGAAATAATTGTAAAAATTGATCAAAAATATTTCCGTCCTACTGAGGTAAATTCCTTGCTAGGGGATGCCGAAAAAGCCAAAGATAAACTAAAATGGCAACCCAAAATTTCATTAGACGGTCTCATACAAGAAATGATTGAAGTTGATCTTAAAAAGGCACAAAATCTGAAATTAATAAAGAATAATTGTATTCAACAAAATAATGAAATTTGATACTAATATAAAAAGTTGTTTTGTAGCTGGCCATAAAGGTATGGTTGGAAGTTCCATAATAAGATTGTTAGTTAAAAAACACCCTTTAATTAGAGTATTGACTAGTGATAAAAGTGATTTAAATCTTATTAATCAAAGTCAAGTTAATGCATTTATTAATAAAAAAAAACCTGATTTAGTTATAATTGCAGCTGCTAAAGTTGGAGGAATATATAAGAACCTTACCTATCCAGCAGAGTTTTTGTATGAAAATCTTATGATCCAAAATAATATAATACATGCTTGTTACAATAATAATATACCTAGGGTTCTTTTTTTAGGTAGCTCATGCATTTACCCTCGAAATAGCAATCAACCAATTAAAGAATGTGACCTTCTTACAGGATCTTTGGAAAAAACTAACGAAGCATATGCAATTGCTAAAATCAGCGGTATAAAAATGTGTCAGTTTTATAACCAACAATATGGAACAAATTACAAATCCCTAATGCCTACTAACTTATATGGTCAAGGAGATAATTACCATCCAGAAGAAAGCCATGTAATACCGGGATTAATAAGAAGATTTCACGACGCAAAAATTCATAATATTCCACAAATCAAAGTTTGGGGGACAGGAACTGCATTAAGAGAGTTCTTATATGTAGATGACCTTGCTGATGCAGCTATAAAAATAGCTTTTTACGATAGTAAAAAAATTAATATGGTTTTTCATAAATCTAATTCATTTATGAACGTTGGTTCTGGGGAAGAAATTTCTATTGCTAAACTTGCCCTTAAAATAGCTAAAACAGTTCAATATAATGGTAAAATTAGTTTTGATAGCAATATACCCGATGGTACCCCAAGAAAATTCTTAGATTCTTCTCTAATCAATTCTATTGGATGGAAACCTAAAATATCTTTAGATAAGGGCTTGAGACAAACTTATGATTTCTTTAAATCAGAAGTTCAATGAACTCTAATATTATTGGATCGCTTTTGTGGTTGATTTTTATTCTTCTTTCTACATCAACCCATATGATTATAAAATCTTTAACTGGGGAAGTTGATTTCATTATCACCTTGTTTTCAAGATTTGTTTATTCATTACCATTGCTTTTTTTTATTGCATATATATCTAGAAAAAAACTATTATTTCAAATCAATAATTGGAAAAACATTATTTTGCGTTCTCTTTTTGGATTTGTAACCATGATAATGGTTTTCTCATCTCTACAGCTCATACCAATTGGCCTTACTACAGCTTTAGCCCAGAGCTCTGCTATATATGTAACACTTTTATCTCCTTTTTTATTAGGAGAAAAAATAGGATTAATTAGATGGACGGCTGTTATAATAGGACTAGTTGGAGTTTTTTTAATGATAGATCCAATAAGCATAATTCGTGAAACTTCAAATTTGTCTAGTTTAGGGCTTTATCTTGCCTTTGGAAGCGCATTAACACACGCTGGATTAGCTATAATTTTAAGAAAAATTGGTAAAACAGAACATCCATCAACAACTGCTTTGATCCACAACTTTATTACATCAACAGTTATAATTTTGGCAATATTAGCCTTTGGAACTAAGTTTTATGGTGTTAAAGGAAATCATGGAATTGAAATATTAATTGAGCCTAGCTTACTTCTTTATATCCTTATCTTACTAGGGTTTTTAGGATCTTTAGTACAGTATTTGATGGCTCAAAGTTACAAATATGCCGAAGCAACTATTTTGGTAACTTTAAGATATTTAGCTATACCCTTAGCTGCAATACTTGGTTATTTAATTTGGAGTGAAGTCCCAACAATAAATCAGTTAATAGGTGGAATAGTTGTAATAATTTCATGTTTATTAATAACGTATAGAGAAATTAAATTAAAAAATTGAATTAAATTAATTGCCTCCATTCTTTTGGGACCAATCAATTGGATTATTTAAAAAATCTTCTACTGTATCTATAGTTTTACTATCAAATTTATTTGTTTTTTTAGCTAAACTTAACATGTCCCACCATGTTACTAAATAATGTAACCTTAAATCCTTTTCATTTAATATCGAAATTGTGTTTTTATAAATATCGTAATAAAAAATTACAAAAGTATGTCTTACTTCTGCTCCAGCGTCCCTTATGGCCTCTGCAAAATTCAGTTTGCTTCCACCATCGGTCGTTAAATCTTCAACTAAGAGAATTCTTTGTCCTGTTTGTATATCTCCTTCTATCCTAGCATCTCTCCCAAAACCTTTAGATTTTTTTCTAATATATTGCATAGGTAAATTAAGTCGTTCCGCAATAAAAGCAGCAAATGGGATACCTGCTGTTTCACCACCAGCAACAGCGTCAAATTCTTCAAAACCAATATTTTCAGCAAGCTTTGCTGCTCCAAAATCCATAAGAGTAGACCTAACTCTTGGGAAAGAGATAATTTTGCGACAATCTATGTAAACTGGACTAGCTTTTCCGGAAGTAAATATAAAAGGCTTATCTGACATAAAATGAACTGCCTCAATTTCAAACAACATTTTTGCTGTTAATTCTGCAACTAATTCAGGTTTTGTAAAAGTTAACGAATACATATAATCCCCTTAAATTTATTTAATAACCAATTGCAAGTCCGTCTTTACGCCAATCACTGGCACCTATCAAAACTTTATTGTCGTTGTCAATTAAAATCATTTGTCCACCTCCAATTAGATCTGAAGGATAATTAATCTTATGACCTCTTGAACTTAATTCGTCAATTAAGTCTTTATCAAAAGAGGACTCGATATCTAGTATGTCATTATTTGGAAACAACCTAGGATAATTAAGAGCTTGTTGAGGATTTAAGCCAAAATCTATAATTTGAGATAAAACATAAGCATGGCCTGCTGCTTGATATTGACCTCCCATGACACCAAAAGAACCTAATAATTTGTCATTTTGTGAGAGCATAGCTGGAATAATAGTGTGTAAGGGTCTTTTGTTTGGTTTTAATTCATTAGGATGACCTTCTATAAGGTTAAACCCTCTTCCCCTGCAATGAAGAAGTATGCCACTTTTGGGTGCTGTTATGCCACTCCCAAAAGCATCAAATAAAGAATTAATAAAAGAAATAGTCATCCCTTTTTTGTCTCTTACAGAAAGGTAAATTGTATCTGCATGGTCTGGAAAATCACTTTTTTTAAAGTATTTTGCTTGTTTCAAATCAATCATGGATGCATATCGGTCAATAAGTTTTGAAGTTAGAAATTCTTCGATAGATAGCTTATTATTATGAAAGTCTGACAAATATTTATCTCTTAAAAAATAACCTATTTTAGTAGCTTCACAAAATATGTGCATGTAATCAGCTTTCGACAATGAACTTATATTAAACTTTTCTATAATGGCTAAAATTATTATGGCTACTATACCTTGTCCATTTGGAGGACATTCATGTAGCTTTATATTTCTATAAGTACCAGTAATTGGAACAACCCATTCAGCACTTGCTTTTTTGAAATCATTTAAACTTTGGTTACCTCCTACTGATAATAATTTTTGACAAATATCTTTGGCAATCCAGTCTTTATAAAAGCCGTCTTGACCATCATGAGATATAGTTTCAAAAACATCAGACAGTCCTAAATTTATAAATTTATCCTTAACTTTATATTCATTGCCATCTTTTAAAAACAACTTTGCAGTGTCAATATCTTTTGATAGTTTTGAAACGTTTTTTTCCCAATCAAATGCCACCCTTTCATGTATTATAACTCCTAACTTTGCAAATTCTATGGCGGGCTTAAAAATATCTTTCCAAGGCATATGCCCATGGTCTTTATGCAGTAGTGACCAAGCAGCGACTGATCCTGGTATGGTTACTGATTCAGGCATTTCTGCAGTAATAATTTTAAAGCCTTTTTCACGTAGTTTTTTTGAAGAAGTGTTTTGAGAAGATTTTCCAGAACCATTAAGTGCTTTAATTTTTGTACTTCCGTCTATTGATAGCATTGCAAAACAATCACCACCTACACCTGTCATATGAGGTTCAGCAACACATAAAACCGCACTCATTGCTAATGCAGCATCAACAGCATTTCCTCCATTTTTTAATACATCAATACCAATACTGGAAGCAATTGGGTGAGAGGATGCTACCATTGCCTTAGAGCTAAAAATATTAGATTTTCCAATTTTTGAAAAATCTCTAATATGAAAATTATTTGAAAAATGATCCACTACTTGATTTGCTCTTAGTTAATATTGAACTTTTTTAGCTTGACAAAATCAAGCTATAACAACAACTTTTTAATATTTTTAGCGGCTTGTTTTATTCTTTGTTCATTTTCTACTAATCCTACCCTTACAAAACCCTCTCCATATTCACCAAAAGCCACACCTGGAGCAACAGCTACGTCTGCTTTTAACATTAATTCCTTTGCAAATTCTAAAGAGCCCCTTTTTTTAAATTTATCTGGTAAAGGAGCCCAGGCAAACATACTTGCTTGAGGCGTAGGAATATCCCATCCTGCTCGAAGCATAGATTTAATTAAAACATCTCTTCTTTTTTGATAGGTGTTTCTAATGTCTAATACACAGTCTTGTGGTCCATTTAAAGCAGCAGCAGCAGCAACTTGTACAGGAGTAAATGCTCCATAATCTAAATAAGACTTTATTCTTATTAGGGCATTTATCAATTTTTGATTACCTACCGCAAATCCAATTCTCCAACCAGCCATTGCATAAGTTTTAGACATTGAGGTAAATTCAACAGCCACTTCTTTTGCTCTAGGGATTTCTAAAATTGAAGGTGGAGGAAAACCATCATAATAAATTTCAGCATAAGCCAAATCGGATAAAATATATACGTTATATTTTAATGCTATTTTAACTAAATCTTTATAAAACTCTAATGATACTATTTGTGCCGTTGGATTTGAAGGAAATGAAACAATTAGTGCAACTGGAGCGGGCACACTTTCCTTAATTGATTTTTCTAGCCTTTCTAGATATAGCGCAGCGTTAAAAATTCCTTGATCCATAGCAGGTAAATGACGTAAAGATGCACCTGCAATAATAAAACCATATGGATGTATTGGATAAGAAGGGTTTGGAGATAATATAATATCTCCTGGGGAAGTTATTGCTTGCGCTAAATTGGCTAAGCCCTCTTTGGACCCTAAAGTAACAACTATTTCATTTTCTGGATCTAAATCAACATTGAATCTTCTTTGATAATAGGCGGCCTGAGCCTTTCTTAAACCTGGGATACCTTTACTAGTGGAATATCTTCCTGTTCCTGGCTTCTCTACAGTTTCTTTTAATTTATCTTTTATATGCCTTGGAGTTGCCATATCAGGATTACCCATCCCAAAGTCAATGATGTCTTTCCCCTCAGCTCTTAATTTAGCTTTAAGCTCATTGACCTCAGCAAATATATATGGTGGCAACCTTTTTATTCTATCAAATTCTATTCTCATTATTGACCCTAGTTAAACTTAATGATTTAAAAATAATATCATTCCAATATATTAAATTTTAGTTTAAAAAAATATAATATTAAGATCTATTATGTTTATTTAAAGGTATCAATGCGAATTTTAATTAAAAGTTTTTTTTTTATACTTGGATTATCAGTCATAGGGTTGATGTTATGGTTTGGTATGCCAAATATTCAAAATGCTTTTAAAACTGTTGAAGTTATTTCAGTTACAATTTCTTTAGATAACAAATGTTCTGTTCATAATGATAGCTTTGTTGTCACTGTACCAGGTACCGATATAATCGTACCTTTTAAAAAAGGAATGGCTAGATTGAGATTGAAATCTGATAGAAAAGTACAACTCAAATCGAATCCTAAATACAATGCTGTACGTTATGTTGGAATTCACGTGCCAGTATCAAAAAAAATGGTCCTAGAAGCTGATTGCTCTACTTCACCTAGATTGAAAGGTATTTTTGGTTCAATGAAGAACCAATTTAAAAATTAGAATGAGGGAGATAAAAAATGAATTTTTCAGAAACTACATTGCCCAATGACCCTCTCAATAAAATTAATATTGAGGAATTAGGAAAAAATTTAAGAAGTGGCTTAATTACATGTAAAGAGTTAACTTCTATATATTGTGAACGCATAGGCTTATTAAACTCAAAGCTTCACTGTTATATTCATTTCAATAAAGAAAAGTCAATAGTTTGGGCAAGTGCAATAGATAACTTGATTGCGAGTGGCGTAGATTTAGGACCTTTGATGGGTATTCCTGTAGCAATCAAGGACATATGTTCTGTAAATGGTATGCCTACTACTAATGGGTCAGAAATACCTACTGATGACATTACTGGCCCAGAAGGAACGGTAGTAAAAAAGTTGAAATCTCTAGGTTGTGTTATATTAGGTAAAACTCACACAGTTGAATTTGCTCTCGGAGCAACAGGAATTAATGAGATAAAAGGAACACCAATGAACCCGTGGGATCATGAAAAACATAGAATTCCAGGGGGTTCTAGTAGTGGTTCTGCCGTAGCAGTAGCCGCTGGACTAGCTCCATTTGCTATAGGTACAGATACGGGAGGATCTGTTAGAATACCAGCTTCTCTTAACGGACTTGTTGGGCTAAAAACAACAAAAAATAGATGGCCAACAGATGGTATTTTTCCATTATCACCAACTTTAGATACACCAGGGCCAATTGGTAGATCGGTTAAAGATATAAAATTAATTTTTGATACATTTAATAATACAAAAAAATCAATGTCTCCTCTAAAAATAGAAAGTATGAATTTAGGTAAATTACAAAAACCATTCACAGAAAATTTGGATCCTGAAGTATTAGAAGCATATGATAATTTTTGTAAAAAATTGATAAGTTTTGGAGCGAAAATTGACGAAATTACCATACCAGAAGCAAGAGAGAAAGCTATACTATTTCCTAGAATTGTTGGCTCGGAAATTATAAGTGCATTTGGAAGAGATCGATTTTTAAATAATGTAGATAAAATGGATTCTGTAACAGGTCATAGAGCAAAATTAGGTTTAAATGTTTCATCAACAGAATATCTTGAAGCCAAAAATAGACTTTTAGAATTAGAAATCATTACTAAAAAGTATTTTGATAAATATGATGCTTTAATTTCACCAACTACAATTATGCAAGCATTAAACGTTAAAGAAACAATTGATATAGAAAAAATGCATGAAAGAAGCCTCTTAGCTTCTTCAAACACACAACCAGTAAATATTTTTGGTGCTTGTGCAATAACATACCCAATTCAAAGTTTCTGTAATAACCATGTTTCAGGGAAAACCTTGCCAATTGGTTTGCAAATTATTTGTAATAAGGATGAAGATGAAAAAGCTGTTGAAATAGCTTTGTCAATTGAGAAAATATTTGGTGAACCTAAGTTGCCTAACATCGAAAAATTCTTGTAAACGGTTTACTTTCAATTTTTAATAAACATCAAATTTTTTTATAAACTTAGATATATCTGAATAAAATAAAGAAATTTCTTCTTTAATTTTATTGTCAGACCAGTTCCACCATTTAATTCTTAACATTGCTTGTATCTGTTTTTTGGTAAATCTAAATTTAATTCTCTTTGCTGGAACACCACCAACCATTTCATATGGATCTACATTTTTAGTTACGATCGACCCTGCAGCAACGATTGCACCATGACCAATGTTTATACCAGACATAATCATAGACCTTGCTCCAACCCATACATCGCTTCCTATTGAGACATCACCTTTTGAAATGACATCTTGATTTGGCCATGGGGATTTTTGTAATAATAATGTTTTAAGAGGAAACGTACTTGGAAGATTTGTAGGGTGATCTGAATTCAAAAAAATCTTAACTTCAGGACCAAAAGAACAAAATTTTCCAATTTTTAGTTTAGATGAAATATCAAGCCCTATTAAAGAACTCCTGTCTAGACCATATGTGTAGTCTCCAATATCTAAATAATTTTTATACTTGTCTGTCCAATGTTTTTTTTTAAACATAATGTTTCTCTAAAATGGTTTCTAAAATATCATCGACAGTATACTTGGTTTTAAGTTTTAAATTGTTAATAAGTTTTGAATTGTTGCAAACAATATACTTATTCGTTCCACTATAATGAAAATTTTTATCAATAATTATTTCGCCTGAACCATATAACTTAATTAATTTTTTAGCTAATTGAATTGGGGAACTTTCAAAGGAAGTACCTATATTTAAAATACCACTATAATCAATTTTTATTAAATTTTTTATGATTTTAGTTACATCTCTTACATCAATAATATCAATTAAATCATTAGGTCTTTTTAAAATAATTGGTTTTTTATTTATTAATTTATTAACCATGTATGTTATGAGTTTTTCATTTTTCTCATTTATACCACTTACAAAATAATTTCGTAAAATAATCCATTTTTTTTCATGATAATTTTTTGACAAATATGTAGAAACTTTGTGTTTTTGAATTCCATAGTTTGAAATTGGCTTACAAATACTAGATTCATTTGGTCTACTTTGATTTTCAAAAGAACCATATTCTTCACAAGTACTCATAAAAATAAATTTGGATCCACCTAGAGAATAAAATTCATCAATAAACTCAATCGTTCTTTTAGACCATTTTTTGTTGTTTTTGCTATTATAAAACAATCCTGGGGTGGTTTCCCAAGCTAGATGAATAATAATATTTGGTTTAATTTCATTTAGAGATTTACTAATAAATTGACAATCAAAAAAATCTCCTCTTAGGTTTAATTTAGAAGATATATTTGACCTTGATATAGTATAAATTTTAAAATTTAAAGTTTTTAATTCTGATAGTAAAAAGCTCCCAATAAATCCGTTTGAACCAGTTATTAGAATTTTTTTCATAAGTCATTTAACCGAGGTAGATTTTGGTCTTTAATAGATATTTTAAGAGGTAAGTGAGGCCATTTTATATTCAAATTGGGGTCTTGCCAAAAAATTCCTAGATTATTTTTTTCGTTATAATATTCATCCATAATATAAATTATATGAGTATTTGTAGTTAAAGTTAAATATCCATGTGCAAAGCCTTTTGGAATATATAAGAAATTTTGTCTTTTTTCACTTAGTTCAACAGCAAACCACCTACCATAATTTTTTGAATTTTCTCTAATGTCTACAACAACATCCCAAATAGAGCCTTTCAAACAAGAAACAATCTTTTGTTCTTGGTTTGGATGACGTTGGAAGTGCATTCCCCTTAACGTAAATTTATTTTTGTTGGTAGCAAAACTAATTTGCTTTGGGCTAAATTTCATTCCTAAGCTATGTAGTGTTTTTTTACAAAAAAATCTAGTAAATGAGCCTCTATCATCCAGCTTTGGATCTAGTTCAAAGTGAAATAATTCTCTAAAAAGAGTCTTATTAATTTTCATTGATAATTACCTCTATTCAAAGGATATTAACTTTCCACCCCAGTTTGAAATGAATGATAAATCTTTTTTAATTTCTTTTTTTAGATTCCAAGGCAAGATAATGATATAGTCTGGTTTAATCTCTTTAATACGTTTTGGATCCAAAATTTCAATGTCTAATCCTGGAATGAAGCATCCCTGTTTCATTTTATTTTTATCAAAAACTCCTAAAATCTTTTTACAATTATAACCACAAAAATTTAAAAATGATATTCCTTTAGCGGCGGCTCCATACGCATAAATTTTTAAATTATTATTTTTTTCATCGTTAAGGAAGTTGTTAAATCTATCTTTCCTTTTGCAACACTCTCTTGAGAACAATTTTAAAGTTTCAGAGTCAAAAATTTTGGATTTTAGTTCTTTTGATCTTTCTAAATGTACATTATTTTGAATTTTTATATCGTTTGATTTTTTTGCAATCCATAATCTTATGCTTCCCCCATGAGTATCTAATTTTTCTACCCTAAAAACTTTTAGATTAAGTTTATTTATCAAGTTTTCAATGGTATTCAAGCTCAAGTAAGTAAAATGTTCATGATAAATTGTGTCAAATTGAAAATCTTGGATGAGGTTTAAAACTGATGGAAACTCAATACTTATAAATGTTTCGTCAGCACTTACTATATCTAATGCTTTAAGAAAACCTTTGATATCAGGGACATGAGCCAAAACATTATTAGCTATTACCAATTTTGGCTTTCCATATTTTTTTTTTAAGTAACTAGCATTATCCTCATTAAAAAAAATTGTTTCGGTTGGAATATTGTTTTTTCTAGCTATATCTGCAACGTTTTCTGCAGGCTCCAAACCTAGTATTTTAAACTTACTTTTATCAAAATTTTTTAATAAATATCCATCATTTGAAGCAATTTCCATAATAAAATTGTTTTGAGAGAAATCTATGTCGTTTTTAACCTGATTAGCAAAATTTTTTGCATGCGCAAGCCATGAAGAAGAATAACTCGAGTGATAAACATAGTCTTTAAAAATGCTTTGAGGGTTTATACGAACACTTAACTGAAATAATTTACAATCCTGACATAACAAAACTTCTAAGGGAAATAAATTGCGTTTATTATCTTTATTTTTTTTTAAATCATTTGCTATTGGCATAAGACCCATGTCAATTAAGCTTAAATTGATTTTCTTTCTACAAACTTGACAACTACTCATTTTAAATTCCCAAAAATTTTCTAACTATGCTCTTGTTTAATTCAAAAAGGTTATCATTGTTAAGATGAGCTTTATACCAGTTAAAAGTATTATTCAGAGCTTTGACCAAATCTCTATTGCTTGTCCAATTAATATAATTTTCGATTTTCTTATTGCTAATTTCTAGTCTTTTTTCTTCAAAAATAAGATTTTTATCGGTGGAGACGTAATAACTAAATTTATCTTTCCAATATTTTTTTGAGAAATCTAGTATTTTTTGAGTGGGATAAGATTTTTCTGGAGCAAAATTAAAAGTGTCAAAGCCAATATTATCTCTATAAAAAGCAGCTGTTAACATTAAATAACCAAAAATTAATTCAATTACATGTTGCCACGGCCTAGTGTTATTAGGAAATCTTACTTCCATTTTATTTCGAAAAGTTATTGAATTTACTATGTCAACTATTAGTCTGTCTTTTCCCCAATCTCCTCCGCCTAGCACATTACCAGCTCTAGCAGTAATCATCTTAGTTCCAATCTGTTTAAAGTAACTTTCGTAAAATGTTTTCACAATCATCTCTTGCATTGCTTTTGATGTTCCATAAGGTTCAACCCCGCCTAACCTATCCGTCTCAACAAATTTATTGTAACCTCCACGATGTTCATAGACTTTGTCACTAGTAACAGTAAAAATAAGTTTTGTAGATTTGAGATCTTTGATTAAATGTAAAAAATTCGTTAGTCCCATTACATTCGTATTTATTGTTTTTACTGGGTTTTTATAAGCTTCACGTACTAAAGGTTCTGCAGCTAAATAAAAAACTAAATCAGGTTTGAAATCAGAAACCTCTTTTTTATATGATACAACGTTGTTAATGTCTGTGATAATTTCATTATTAACCAATGATGAATCAAAACCTGACTTTATTGATATATTTTTTCTAATGTCAGAAATTCCTAAAATTTCTGCTCCCATCATATTCAAAAAGAGGGTTAACCATCCCCCTTTAAAGCCAGTATGCCCTGTAATTAAAACTTTTTTATTAAAATAAAAATTAATTACTTCTTCTTTTAGTTTTGTCAATTTAGGCCCAAACTTTCCAAGGAGCTGAATTGGTTTCCCACAACTTTTCTAATTCATCTCTTTCTCTAAGTGTATCCATGGGTTGCCAGAAACCATTATGTAGAAACGCAGACAATTCTCTAGAAGAGGACAAATTTACAAGTGGTAAGCTTTCCCATGGTTGGTTTTTATTTTTTATGTATTTTAATGCTTGTTTTTCACACACAAAAAAACCTCCATTAATTCTTCCTACGTCTCCAATATTTTTTTCGCTGAATTTTGTTACTAAATTATTCTCAATAACCAATGATCCAAACCTTGGAGGAGGATAAACAGCTGTCATGGTAACAAGTTTTTTTGATTTTTTATGAAAATCAAGAAGTTTAGATAAATTTACATCAGCCAACCCATCTCCATACGTCATAAAAAATGGAGTATTGTCATCTAAAAATTGTTTAATTTTCAATAAACGTCCTCCAGTCATAGTTTCTTGACCAGTATCAATAATTGAGATTTCCCAATTTAGCTGTTCTTTTTTATTAATATATTCAATTGAGTGTTTGTTTAAGTTAACTTTTACATCTGAAACATTATTTGAATAATTTATGAAATAGTCTTTAATTTGATAACCTAAGTATCCAGCACAAATTATAAATTCTTTTATACCATAGTGACTATATAGTTTCATTATATGCCAAATTATTGGTCTATTACCTATTTCAACCATAGGTTTTGGTTTTATTGAGCTTAACTGTCCAAGTCTTGTACCGCGACCACCTGCTAATATAACAGCTTTCATTTTAATGAATTCCTATTAGAAAGGAGATGGCACCACTTAATGAGGCAATATCCTTAGTAATTTTATTCAATCTTAATATCATTAAATGTCCAAGCATTTTAAATAAAAATTTAAAAAATATTTTTATAGCCATTAATTTAGAATTCAAAACCCCAAAATATTTTTTTTCAATATAGCACCTAGAGTAATTAAAATGAAAATTTTTTTCCCATTGATTTTTAAAGTTATCTGGTCCTACAGAACCACCTCCTACATGACTGACAACAACGTCATGAACCAGAACGTTTTCAAAACCAGCATTTTTAGATCGAATACATAAATCATCATCCTCATAATAAAGAAAAAAACTTTCATCGAAAAATCCTATTTCGTCTAAGTTAGCCTTATTTATTAACATTATTGCTCCTGATAAATGCTCTACACTACAATCTCCACAGAAATTATCAGTATTAAGGCTAGTGTTTTTGTCTTTTGTAAAAAAAAAGCTTCGAGAAGGGATATGTTTAACTCCTTTTTCATTAACATGCATTGGAGATAAGATCGTTGCATTTGAATATTTTTTTGCTGCTTTATATAATTTTTGGATTTGATTGTCGTTTAAAATTGTATCAGGATTCACTAATAAGACATATTTAGTTTCAATGTGCCTTAAACCAACATTTGCCCCTGAACCAAAACCTAAACCTATTTTATTAAAAAATAGAGTTTTATAAGGTCTATTATCTTTTTTTAAAATTAATTTAGTGCTGTCTCTTGAGTTATTATCAACTACTACCAATTTAAATTTTTTGTTTATATTATTCAAAAAACAGTCAATTACATTTTCAGAATTATGCGTGACAGTTAAAATAGTAATATCTTTGTATACGTACTTCATAATTGTCTAACATTTATATTTAATAAAAATTTAATAAAATTATTTATTTCTTGAAATTATATTTGTAAATCCCACATTATATTTGTAATACATAATTGTCTATTTAAAGGTTAGGTTGTATTTAAAAAATGTTAAAAATTAATATTTGGAGACATTATCTTGCAATTAATAAAAGCTAAAGGCCTTTGCAAGTCATTTGGAGACTTTATTGCCGTAGATAATGTTGATTTAGAAGTTTCTCGGGGCGAAGTTATTGGTTTTCTTGGTCCTAATGGTGCGGGAAAATCAACAACAATGAAAATACTAACTGGATTTCTAGAACCCGATAGCGGTGACATTTTAATAAACAATATTGATTTAAAATCTGATCCATTAAAAGCTAAGGAATTTATTGGGTACTTGCCTGAAGGTGCTCCATCATATTCAGATATGAACGTTTTAGAGTTTCTTACATTCGTTGGCAAAATGAGAGGTTTGAAAAGTAATTTGTTAAGAACTAGACTAGGTGAAATGGCAAATCAAATCAGTCTTAAAGAAGTTTGGAACAAGCCTATTGAAACACTTTCTAAAGGTTTTAAAAGAAGGGTAGGTATTGCCCAAGCATTGATACATGATCCAGACATATTGATTTTGGATGAACCTACTGACGGATTAGATCCGAATCAAAAACATGAAATGAGAAACTTAATTAAAACTATATCAAAAAACAAAGCAATAGTGATTTCAACCCATATTTTAGAGGAAGTTGAAGCAGTGTGCTCACGCGCAATGATAATTGCTAATGGCAAATTACTTGCAAATGAAACGCCAGCAAATCTTGAGAAACAATTCGCGAATAAAGATATAATAACAATTAAAGTTTTTAATAAAATCAACGATGTTTTAGCAAAAAATTTAAAATCATCACTTAATTACAGTAATATAAAAATTGAGAAATTAGATAAAGATACTAATAGAATATTGGTAAGTGATGCCAAAAAAGCTCCAGACTTAAATGCTGTATTAAAACAAGTTAACAAATTTAAACTTAATATAATTGAGGCTGGTTTCGTAAAGTCAAGTTTGGAAGAAATATTTAGAAAAATTACAACAACAAATGCTTCAAGTTAGTCGGTAACTGATTATGAAAATTTATTTAGAAAAGACTTATATAATTTTTGATAGAGAACTAAGGGGTTATTTTAGAACACCATTAGCTTCAATTTTTTTACTCGTTTTTTTAGCTCTCTCATCAGGTATGACATTTTTTTTAGGAAGATTCTTTGAGCGTGATCAAGCTGATTTGACGGCTTTTTTTGCATGGCACCCATGGCTATTTTTGATTTTAATGCCCGCTATTGGTATGAGATTATGGGCTGAGGAAAGAAGATCCGGTACCATTGAACTACTAATAACTTTACCGGTAACTAACATGCAATTAGTAGTAGGTAAATTTTTAGCAAGTTGGATCTTTACTCTGATTGCACTTATTTTAACTATGCCTATTTGGGTAACAGTTAATTATCTAGGGGACCCAGATAATAATGTTATTCTAATATCATATATAGGAAGTTGGTTAATGGCTGGTGCTTTTTTGGCCCTCACCTCTTGTTTATCTGCACTTACTAAGAACCAGGTGATTGCATTCATAATCTCCTCAATAAGTGGATTTGTTTTAATTATGGCAGGTTTTAATTTAGTCTTATCTTCTGTGAGGTCATGGACACCAACTTGGGTGACAGAAACGATTGGTTCAATGTCATTTCTATCCCATTTTAGTAGAATTCAAATGGGTGTTTTTGATTTAAGAACCCTAGTTTTCTTCGTTTCAATGATTATTTTGTGTATTTGGATAAACGTACAGCTTGTCCAAATTAAAAAAGCAGATTGAGAGAATAATGGAATTTTTAAATAATATAAAAACAAGAACATTTGTGAGATTATCTATACTTTTATCTGTTTTAGTCTTTTTTAGTATAAATATTATTATAAATAATGTCTTTAATTCCTCCAGAATTGATTTTACTGAAAAAAAACTTTATTCATTATCTAATAGTACTATTAATTTACTAAAAAATCTTCAAGAACCAATACACATCAGGTTATTTGTTTCAGGTAATTTAGTTAAAGAAGTACCCCAACTTTCCACTTATGCAAATAGAGTAGAAACTGTGTTAAAAACATACAGTAATATTTCTAATGGAAAGATTTCACTTGAAATCATTGACCCTAAACCATTCTCAGATTACGAAGATAGGGCAGTTGGCATGGGGATTAATTCTTTTACTGCCACTGAAATGTCAGATGCTTTATATTTTGGATTAGCAGCTACTAACTCTACCACTGGTCAAAAAAATATTCCTATTTTTTCACCTGAAAGAGAAACTTTCTTAGAGTATGATCTTTCAAGTCTTATTTCAGAGCTTAGTCAAATTAAAAAACCAGTAATAAGTATTATAGACAACCTTGGACTTCAAGCTGACAGCAGGATTGGTAAACCAGAACAACAAATATTAAAACAAATGAGAGAAATGTTTGTGGTTGAAACAGTTAACGAAACCACCAATGAATTAAATAAAAACACTAAAGTACTAATGATAGTTCATCCAAAATTTCTATCCGATGATACACTTTACATGATAGATCAATGGATCCTAAATGGTGGAGCAACATTAGTATTTTTAGATCCTTATGCTGAAACTGAAATTAGCCGACAACAAGGGATGCCTCCAATGAATCCTAGGTCTAGTCTCAAAAAATTATTGGATACTTGGGGTATAAAATTTGACAACAAAAAAGCTGTATTAGATTCAGAATTTGGATTTCGTATCTCTAGAAATTTAAATGGCAGAGATATACAGGTCACTAATTATCCTTGGTTAAATATAAGAGGAAATGGACTTAACAAAAATGAGAGCGTACTTTCAAATCTGAGTACCATAGTAATGACAACTGCTGGTTCTTTTGAGTCTATTGACAAGAAGACTAGCTTAGAACCTATTATTGTTTCAAGCCAAAATTCTGGTCTTGGTGATGCGCAAAAGGCAGGCAATCCTGAAGGTGACCCAAGAGATCTATTGCCAAATATCAAAAAAGAAAATCAAAATTTAATTCTGGCCGGTTGGATAAAATCTCCACTAAGCTCGTCCTTTAAAGATAAAGACGAAACGCAAATATTAAAATCTAAAAATAAGTCTAATATCTTATTAGTTTCGGACGCCGATATGTTAATGGATCGTAATTGGTTAACACAAAGAGGTGCATTTGCGAATAATGGTGACTTTGTTTTAAATGTCATCGAGAAAATGATTGGAGGAAGTGCTTTATCTGATCTAAGAGGAAAGAGTACTTCTTATAGGCCTTTTGATAAAATAATAGCCCTAGAAAAAATTGCTGAAGAAAAGTTTCTTTTAGAAGAACAGCATCTGGCTGAAAAGCTGAAGGGCATGGAAGACAAAATAAGAAGTCTAACTCAGAATAATGAAGATGATGTAGACATATTATCTCCTGAAACTATCGAGGCGATTGATGGATTTAAAGCTGAAATGATGTCAACTAGATCTCAACTAAGAAGTGTTAAATTTGACTTAAGAAGAGATGTAGAAAATTTGAAAAAATGGGTTATTGCTTTTAATGTTGCAATACTCCCTGTCATATTTGCTGGCTTAGCCTTGATTATATCGTTTAGAAGGAAGAAAAATTCTTATTAATTATAAGTGTTGGATTATAATATGACAAAAATAAAATTTGTGAATACTTCGATAGTAACTTTAACTTTTGTTATTTTAGCAATCATATCCATAAATTTAAATTCAAATAATCACGTTTTTGAAGACAGAGGAAGTTTATTTCTAAAAGACTTTACCAAAAATATTAATAAAATTGATAATATTTCCATAAACTCATTTGAAAATAACATTAATTTGGTAAAAAAAGATAATATTTATATCTCAGAATCTGGTTATCCACTTAAGAAGGGTATGTGGGAAAACTTAATTACAAGTTTGTCATTGTTAAGAATTGAGGAATTAAAAACAGAAGATTCACAAAGACATGCTGATTTAAATTTACTTCTTCCAGAAAGAAATAAAAGCAAGGAGGAGGATGAAGGTTATGGAACAAAGATTACTTTGAAAAAACTAGACGGAACAATTTATTCGTCTATTTTATTTGGTAAAGTGGATCGGACTGTTGGTGGATTAAGCGGGGGTCAATTTGCAAGATTCCCAGAAAAAAATCAAAGTTATCTTCTAAAAGGTGCTATAAGAATGCCTACAACTAAATCTGATTGGTTTGAGAGTTTAATTTTTACAATAAAAAACGATCAATTCATAAAAGCTACTTTAAACAACAAAAATGGAACATTTGAAGTTGAGAATAAAAATAATAAGTTAAGTTTAATAGCTCCTAAATCTTTAAATTTTGAAATTGACGAAACTCAGTTGAGCGATATTAGAGATGTTATTAGTAGTTTTTATTTTTATGATGTAAAAAAATCATTGAAAAAATATTCTGACAATCTTCCAACTATATCTTATGAAATTAAAGATGGTTTAGTAATATCAATAACCTCTGTTGAACCAGATAAAGATGGTGAAAGTTGGGTAACTATTAAAGTAAAATCTAATGACAAAAAATCAGAAAAACTAGCTCAAGACATAAGGAACAAAACTGAAGGTTTCGAGTTCTTAGCAAATATTATTACAAGCAACATTCTAAGATTGAAGCCTGAGGACCTTGCGGTTAAAGATAAATGATCTTTAATATGATCTAGGCATTCCTAAAACGTGTTCAGCTATGTAAGATAATATTAAATTAGTAGAAATTGGGGCTACTTGATACAATCTAGCTTCCCTAAACTTTCTTTCAACATCATATTCCTCTGCAAAGCCAAAGCCACCATGGGTTTGCACACAAGCTTCAGCAGCGGCCCATGAGGCATCTGCTGCTAGCAATTTTGCAGTATTTGCTTCTTCACCAATTGGCTTGCCAGCTTCATATAGTCTAGCTGCATGATAAACCATAAGCTCTGCAGCCCTCATTTGAGCATAAGCCTTCGCAATTGGAAACTGAATACCTTGGTTTTTACCAATTGCTCTTCCAAAAATATTTCTATCATTAGCATAATCAGTTGATTTTTTAGTAAACCACTTTGCATCACCTATACACTCTGCAGCAATTAAAATTCTTTCTGCATTCATACCTGACAAAATGTATCTAAAACCCTTGTCCACCTCACCTATAAGATTAGAATCAGGAATTCTAAGGTTATCGAAAAAAACTTCAGTCGTAGAATGGTTCATCATTGTTCTTATAGGCCTGATAGTAAGACCGTTTCCTTTTGCCTTTCTCATATCTAAAAGAAAAACAGAGAGACCTTCAGTCTTTTTATTAACTTGATTTAAAGGTGTTGTTCTAGCTAACAACAACATTAAATCTGAATGTTCGGCCCTACTAGTCCAAATTTTTTGTCCATTAATTATGTAATCATCTCCATCACGCACAGCTACAGTTCTCAAACTTGTAGTGTCTGTACCACTAGTTGGTTCAGTTACGCCGAATGCTTGTAACCTTAGAGTTCCGTCAGCAATCTTAGGTAAATATTCCTTTTTTTGTTCATCAGATCCATGTCTTAGAACAGTACCCATTGTGTACATTTGTGCGTGACACGCTGCAGCATTACAACCTTGATGATGTATCTCTTCTAGAATAACAGATGCCGCAACCATTCCTAAGCCAACACCACCATATTCTTCTGGTATAAGGGCTCCCAAAAAACCCGCATCAGTCAAAGCTTTAACAAATTCTGAAGGGTAACCCTGCTCTCTGTCAAGTTTCCTCCAATATTCACCCTGAAAATCACCACAAAGTTTAGCGACAGACTCTCTTACTTCACTAATTATGCTGTCTTGAGTTTCTGAATTTTCTAATTGAATGGTGCTATCAGGCATTTTGATCCTCATAAATATTTTGCGTTTGAATAATTAGATATAATAGTTCAATTTTATAATACTAGCTTATTTATCTTATTTAGTATTAATTATTTTATATAGCATAAATGTAATGATTATTAAATAATTTGGAGATTATAAATGAAATTAGAATTTCACCATATAAATTTTGTATCAAAAAATATAGATAATATGAGTAATTTTTATAAAAATATTCTTAGTATGAATAGTATTCCAATAGAAAATTTTCCACGAACAGAAGAGACATCTAATAGAGGGTATAGTGGTAAAATCAATTTCGTGACAGAAGGTAAAATAGAAATGCATCTTGCAGAACGAGATTTAAATGTAGCTTTTAAAAATAATCAGGCAATCAATCCTGTTGACAAAGGGCACATAGCTTTTAGGACTGATGATATTAACACATTCATTAAAAGGCTTAAGAAAGAAAAAATTCCGTTTTCGGATTATGGAACCACTTTCGCTAAAGAATGGCACCAAATTTTCTTTCAAGATCCAGAAGGCAATGTAGTCGAAGTACATCAAAAAATTTGCTAACACATAATGATTAAGGAATGTTTTAAAAATAAAGACTTTAGAATACTCTGGGGTGCAGGTTGTATGACTGGGATTGCACGTGCTATGGAGTTTTTAGCTTTGAGTCTTTATGCCCTGCAAGAATTAGGAATTCCATATTTAGTTACAGTAATATTCGCAGCAAGAATGTTACCAATGAGCCTTTTGGGAATAGTTATAGGTACAATTTCAGAGAGGGTGTCTCCAATTTTAGTTATTAGAAACATTTACTTACTTTCAAATATTTTTACTGGTATGGCTGTTATTTTAGTTTTCACTGATAATTTTAATACGCTTTTTGCACTTATTCTTGCCTTTGTAAATGGAATTACATGGGTGGTTGACCTTGCAGTAAGGCGCAGGGTGTTAGCGGATAATATTAAAAATAAACTTTTAAGTTCCTCACTTGCTATGGAAACATTATCCAACAATGCAACAAGACTGATAGGACCAATATTTGCTGGAACACTATATACTTTACTAGGTCTTACTGGAATTTTCAGTCTTCAATTTATAATGTATCTATTAGCTTTAGGATTAATCATTGTATTTAAAAAAAATACTAATAAGGATACCACTTTAAATTCTGCCCAAAAAAATCCATTAGCCATAAAAGAGCATTGGGCACATGGTCTTTTAAATGAAATATTAAAAACAGGTAAAAGTGTATACAGTCTTGTTAGTTTAAGAATGGTGTTGATAACAACCCTAATCTTTAATATTTTTGGTTTTCCATTAGTATCTTTAATCCCCGTATTAGGTAGAGAAAAATTATTATTATCTGAATTTAATATTGGAATCTTAGCTTCCTCTGAAGGTTTAGGAGCTCTTATAGGGGCTCTAATTATTGGTAATCTTTCACCACAAAAATATCTGTCAGTTATTTTTATTACAGGTGTAAGTGGATTTTTTTTAGGAATGTTTTTGTTTTCTTACTCACCTAGTCTGATATTAGCTTTTATTAGTTTAACATTTGGAGGCATTTTTTTATCAGGTTTTAGTACAATGCAAGGGGCACTTGTTTATCAAGCATCTACTAAATCTAAAGGAATTAATTTTGGAATATTAGTGACATGTATCGGAACAGCACCAATTGGTCTAATGAATTTATCTTGGATTATGACACACATTTCTGTGGGCAGAACAATCCAAATAAATGTGTTTTTAGGATTGTTCTGTCTGCTGATAACTATTTTTTATTTTTTCTTTAAAAGATCGGATTAATTGTTAATTGGGAATTGCTTTTAATAAAAACTGGTTCATTATTTTACTAAACTGAGCGGGATCAGCCGGCATCTTACCTTCCATTAATCTAGCTTGTTCAAATAAAAGAGTTCCAGCGTCACTAACTAAATCATTGTTTTCTTTTTTACTTAATAATGATTTCATGTTTTTAATAAGGGAATGGTCTCCATTAATTTCTAATATTCTTGGAGCCCCCTTGTAGTTTGTATCTCTCTGTGCCATCAATTGCTCCATAGCAATATCCATATCGCCTTCGTCAGCAACTAGGCATACTGGACTATCAGTCAGTTTAGAGGATAATCTAATATCTTTAACTTGATCTCCTAATACAACTTTTAATTGGGCGACTAAGTCAACATATTCTTTATCTTTTTTTTCTTTTTCATTTTTATCGTCTTTTTTCTTGTCTTTATTTTTTTCATCAAGATCATCTAAATTAATCTGTCCTTGTGTAATGGAAGTAAACTTCTTTTCCTTAAAAGATCCAACCATAGGTAACCAAAACTGATCAATTGCGTCCGTCATAATTAAAACAGGTATTTTTTTGGATTTAAAACCTTCTAAGTGAGGACTTGCTAAAGCTTGGTCTTTTGTTTCAGCTGAAATATAATAGATGTCTTTTTGTTTTTCAGGCATTTTTTCTACATATTCAGATAAAGATATTGGATCATCATTTTCATTAGTTGAAAACCTAGATAAATCTAATAATGCCTCCTTTCTTTCTGCATCTTCATACAAGCCTTCTTTCAAAACAGCGCCATACTCCTTCCAAAAACTTTTATAACCATCTGTGTTCTTCTCACTCACTTTCTTAAGTTCTCTTAAGATTTTTCCAACTAGTGATTTACTTATCTTTGCTACGGCAGGGTTGTTTTGTAACATTTCTCTACTGACATTCAGATCTATATCTTGAGTGTCAACTAGACCCTTTATGAACCTTAAATAACTAGGAATTAATGCATCGCACTTGTCTGTAATAAATACTCTGTTTATGTATAATTTTAATGATGATTTTCTATCTGGATTGAATAAGTCAAACGGTCTTGTAGACGGAATACATATAAGATTAGTATAACTAATAGTCCCTTCTGTATTGTTATGCATGGTTAAAAGTGGTTTTCCAAAACCTGCGCCAATATGTGAGAAAAATTCTTGGTATTGCTCTTCTTTAATTTCTTTTGCTGGTCTGGTCCATAAAGCTGAAGCTTCATTTAAGGTTTTTATTTCTGCATCTTTTTTGTCAATTTCGTGTAATTTTACTGGATAGGAAATATGATCTGAATATTTTCTGACAATAAATTGAAGTCTAGTTTCTTCTAAAAACTCTTTTGCATCTTTTTTTAGTTTAAGTGTAATAGATGTCCCAACATCTTCTTTATCTGCTTTTTCTAAATTAAAACCTGACTTTCCATCTGAAGACCATTTCCATGCTTGGTTTTCTCCTGCTTTTTTAGATAATACTTCAACACTATCTGCTACCATAAAAGAAGCATAAAAACCTACACCAAATTGTCCAATCATTGAAACATCTGGTTTTTTATCTTTAGCGTTTGTTGCAATTTGTTCTAAGAATGCTTTTGTTCCTGACCTCGCAATAGTACCCAATGAAGATTTAAGGTCTTCTTCATTCATTCCAATACCATTATCTAGAATTGATAAAGTTTTGTCTTTATTATTAACTTCAATTTTTATTTCAGAAACTTCTGAGGAGATAGCAATTTTTTTATCTGTTAAGCCAAGATATTTTCTTTTATCAAGAGCATCTGAGGCATTTGACACCAACTCACGCAAAAAAATTTCTCTTTCCGAATAAAGAGAATTAATCACTATATCTAAAATTTTACCGGTATCTGCTTCAAATTTATTATTCATGTTGGTCATCGACAATCCCCATTAATTAATTATATGGTTTGTTAATTGGTTACTTAAATTTGTATTTTCAAGATATAATATTACTTTTGTAAATTTAAAAGGAGTTTATTTATGAATAAAATAGGCATTTGCGGTACAGGTAAAATGGGTAAGGAAATTGGTAAAAGGCTTTTGGATTGTGATCAGATTGTAACAGCATGGAACAGAACACAAAATAAAGTAACCCCTTTAATTGAATTAGGAGCAAAAAGAGCTAATAGTGTCAAAGAATTGTTTGATAACAACGACATAATTTTAATTATTATGGGAAATGATGAAGCACTTGATTATGTGTATACAAGTTCTCAAGGCATAAAAAATCAAGATTTAACTAACAAAATTATAATGGAACTAAGTACGACTAGCATTAAGAAAATGCAATCGTTAGAAAGAATAATATATTCCTTAAATGGCGAATTTATAGAATGCCCAGTAGGAGGGTCAACAAAACCTGCAAGAGATGGAAATTTATTAGGTTTGGTTGGAGGAAACAAGGAAACTTTTGAAAAGGTTGAGCATTTATTAAAGCTTATTTGTAGAAGATATGAATACCTTGGTGAAGTTGGTAAGGGAAGTGCTATGAAGTTAGCTATTAATCTACCATTGATGGTTTATTGGCACGCTTTAGGTGAAGCGATGTCTTTAGCAACAAATTCAGGAATTAAATTTGATAAAGCTTTGGACATAATGATTGATAGCTCTGGGGCAGCCAAAGTAGCTCACCTAAAGTCTAATTCTATATTACAAGCTAAAAACAATGAGACTAACTTAAATTCAACATTTAATGTTTCATCATCTTTAAAAGATATTAATTTAATGATTGAAGAAGGAGCAAATTTTAATAATGAATTACATGTTATTAAAAGTACTAAATCTTATGTTCAAGGGGCCATGAATGAGGGTTGGTCAGATCATGACGCTTCATTATTAAGTCTTTATATTAATAAAAAATTAAATAATTAACTTCTAATCTGCATAATCAGAACTTTCTTGATCTAATATTGACTTTATTTCTCTTAAGAAAGCTGTTCCTGCTGGGTTTGGATGTTCTTCATTGTCTAATTCTTCTGCAGTTTTTTCTGCTATAATATCATTTAAAATACTTATTTTTTTCCCAGTTTGAAGGGCATTGATATATGTTTGAGTGGCTCTTTCAAAGTAATATAGTCTATTGAAAGTTTCTGCTACATTTTTACCAAAAATAAGTACACCATGATTACCCATTATAAATGTGTGTTTTTTAGAATTTGACAAAAGGTTTGCACACCTCGTACCTTCATCTTCAAAAGCTAAACCACCATAATTTTTATCAATAACTTGTCTTCCAAAAAACATTGCTGCTACCTGATTTATTGGTGGCAAAATACAGTCTTCAAGAGAAGCCAGAGTAGTTGCATACACAGAATGAACATGCATTATGCATCTTGCGTGAGGACACAATTTATGTATAGCTCCGTGTAACCCCCAAGCTGTTGCGTCAGGAGGATTATCTTTTGTGAGCACAGATTTGTCATTAACATCTAATAACAGCAAATCAGAAGCTTTGATTCTAGAAAAATGCCACATATTAGGGTTCATTAAGAATTCTGTTCCTTCAGAATTAACAGCTAAACTGAAATGATTGGCAACGGCCTCATGTAAATTACTTCTTTCTGCCCATCTAAAGGCAGCAGCTAAATCTTTTCTTTCTTCTTGAAATGAGTTGTTTGATATATAAGTCGAAGCTGATTTGATCTTGTTCATTTTATATTATCCTAAATTATAATATTTAATATTGTCTTTAGTAGATACAAATAATATAATAAATAACATATTTTGTAAGGATTAATATGGGATATTTTTATCTTTTAATTGCTATTATTGGAGAGGTTGTTGGAACCACTTACCTTAAAAGTACTAATAATTTTTCAGAGTTAATACCTAGCACCTATGTAGTCGTCGGCTATGCAACAGCTTTTTACTTTATGATGCTGGCAATGAAAACAATTCCTATTGCCATAACATACTCAATATGGTCAGGTGTAGGTATTTCAGCCGTTACAATTCTAGGAGTATTAAAATATAAGGAAATTCCAGATCTGATCGCACTTTTAGGTTTAGGTTTGATTATAGTTGGAGTAATAATCTTAGTTTTTTATAGTAAAATGAGTGTGAATTAAAAATGTATAGCTTTAGAGTATGTTGCCAAAGCAGCTTCTTTAACAGCTTCGTTAACGGTAGGATGACCATGACAAATTCTTGCCACATCCTCTGATGATGCCCCAAAACCCATCGCAATTGATAACTCATGTATTACGGTCCCCGCCTCATGACCTATCATATGAGCACCTAATATTTTATCAGTAGATTTGTCAGAAAGGATTTTTACCATTCCATCAGTATGACTTATAGCTTTAGCTCTACTATTTGCTAAAAGTGGGAAAACACCCTTATTAAATGGAATTCCTTCTTCTTTTAGCTCCTCTTCAGTTTTGCCAATAACGGCAACTTCTGGTGCAGTATAAATTATACCTGGAACAAGATTATAATCAACGTGACCAGCTTCTCCATTAATTATCTCAACTGCTGCTACTCCGTCTTCTTCAGCTTTATGAGCCAACATTGGACCTTTTATGACGTCTCCAATAGCATAAATATTATTAATAGAAGTTTGAAAGTAATTATTTGTTTTTATAAAACCTTGTTTATCAATATCAATGTTCAAATCTTTAAGACCTAATCCATGGGTATTAGGCTTTCTACCAACTGCTACTAAAACAACATCTGCATCTATTTCATATGTATTTTCTTTAGTGACATTCCTTATTGATAATATAACCTTTTTATCAACGATTTTTGAAGATTCTACTGCTTGACCTAACTTAAAATTTAATCCCTGTTTCTCAAGAATTTTCATGAATTTTTCAGCAACTTCATTATCCATTCCAGGTAAAATTCTTGGCAAATACTCTATGACTTCAACATCAGAACCAAGCCTTCTCCATACAGTTCCCATTTCAAGGCCTATAATACCAGCTCCAATAACGATCATTTTTTTTGGGACTTCTTTTAATTCTAATGCACCCGTCGAAGTGACTATTTTCTTCTCATCAATATTAATATTTGGAAGATGAGTAGCTTCTGATCCTGTTGCAATTATTATGTTTTTAGCATGTATAAGATCTCTAGTATTTTCACCAGTAATTTCAATCGAGTTTGCTGTAATTAACTTTGCTGTTCCAATATACTTTTTTACTTTATTTTTTTTATATAGAAAATCAATTCCCTTAGTAAGTTCGTCAACTATTCCAGATTTTTTTTTCAATAATTTTGTTAAATCTAATTTAACATCTTTACAAGTTATACCCCATTCTTTGTTACCATTTAATTTAACTGCATTTTCATATTGCTCAGATGCATGAAGCATTGCTTTAGATGGAATACAACCAACATTTAAACAAGTCCCACCTAAGGTTGTTCTTTTTTCGATACTGGCAACTTTCATACCCTTTTGTGCCGCAACTATAGATGCAACATAACCTCCTGGACCAGTACCTATAACAACAAGATCATATTTTTCTTCAGACATAATAAACCTTTACTTACAATTATGCTCCAACAACTAGACGTCTTGGATCTTCTATAATTTCTTTAATTCTTACTAGAAAAGAAACAGCCTCTCGCCCATCAATAATACGATGATCATAAGATAAAGCTAAGTACATCATTGGACGTATTTCGATATTATCCCCCATTGCAACTGGTCTTTTTTGAATTTTATGCATTCCTAGAATACCTGACTGAGGTGGATTTAAAATTGGTGACGACATTAGAGAACCATAAACTCCACCATTAGAAATTGTAAAAGTTCCACCGGCCATATCAGATATACCTAGACTTCCATCTTTTGCTTTTTTACCAAAATTTGCAATAGCAATTTCAGTTTCACCAAAAGACATTTTATCTGCATTTTTTAGGACTGGTACGACTAAACCTTGAGAAGTACCAACTGCAACACCTATGTTATAATAATTTTTGTAAATAATGTCATTGCTATCTATTTCTGCGTTAACTGCAGGAAATTGGCTTAGTGCGTCTATTGAGGCTTTAACAAAAAAACTCATATATCCAAGTCTAACTCCATTTTTCTTTACAAAACTATCTTGGTAATTATTTCTCATTTCCATTAAAGCTGTCATATCAACCTCGTTGTATGTTGTTAACATAGCAGCAGTATTTTGCGCTTCCTTTAATCTACGAGCGATAGCTTGACGTAAGCGGGACATTGGGACACGTTCTTCAAGGTTTTTATTAACGGCATCTTCAATTACATCAAATTTATTGCTACTTATCTTGCTTTCAACTTTTTCAGGTGCAGTTACTTGCTCATCAATCTTATTGTCTTCTTGTTTTAGTGCAGGTGTAGAAGTTTCATCTGATTTTTCTCCAGCAATTATAATTCCCAACAGTGCACCTACCTCAACAGTATCACCTTCTGAAACGGTAAGGTTATCCAGAATACCGGAAGTAGCGGCGGGAACTTCTAATGTGACTTTATCTGTTTCTAACTCTACAATTGGGTCATCTACTTCAACAAACTCTCCTTGTTTTTTTATCCACTTAGAAACTGTTGCTTCTACAACAGACTCTCCTAAAACTGGAACCAAAACATCCATTCCACTACCCTTTCGTACATTTATTTGTTTTTCTTTGTTTATGTTTTTTACCTTCAATCCATCTTCAGTTTTGATTTGATTTAAATATAAAAGAACATCACCTTTTGTTACTCTATTATTCACACCTGTACTAGCTATATCGGAGATATCTAATTTTTTTTCTTTTATAATTTTTGCCGCAGAGGGCATGGCTATTTTGCTGGTAATTTTATTTACATTTTCCATATATCTAACTATTCTGCCGCGTGCTTGGTTGTTTTTTTTGTGGTCGTTTCTAAAGCTTCATTTACTAAGTCTGCTTGTTCTTTATTATGCCTAGATAAAGATCCTGTTGCAGGAGAAGCAGCCTCTGCTCGACCAGCATAAGAGGGTCGTGAAAATTTTGCTTTAAATGATCTAAGAACATCTTCAATTTTTCTATCTACAAAAAACCATGCGCCCATATTTTTTGGTTCTTCTTGGCACCAAACAAATTCTGCGTTTGGCGTATCGGATAATATTTCTTTTAAAGTTGAATAAGGAAAAGGATAAATTTGTTCTAATCTCAAAATTTTTACACTGTCTAATTTCCTATTTTCTCTTTCTTCTAATAAATTGTAGAAAACTTTACCAGAACAAATAACCACCTTTTTAATATCATTATCCTTAAGGCTTGTATTAGGGTCTCTTATTACTCTTCTAAAAGCAGTATTCTCAGAAATATCGGATAATTTAGAAACACAAGCCTTATTTCTAAGAAGACTTTTTGGTGTCATTATAATCAATGGTTTTCTGAAATCTCTCTTAAGTTGTCTTCTTAAGGCATGAAAATAATTTGCAGGTGTACTGCAATTTAAAACTTGCATATTATCTTCACCACATAATTGAAGATATCTCTCCAATCTTGCTGAAGAATGTTCTGGTCCCTGACCTTCGTAACCATGAGGTAGTAACATAACAAGCCCTGACATTCTTAACCATTTAGCTTCACCGCTTGAAATAAATTGATCGACTATTACCTGGGCTCCATTAGCAAAATCTCCAAACTGAGCTTCCCACATTACTAAAGCAGTTGGTTCTGTAAGAGAATAACCATACTCAAAACCTAATACAGAAGCCTCTGATAAAGGAGAGTCGATAACTTCAAAATTTTGTTGGTCGGAAGTTATATTATTAAGGGGAGTGTATCTTTCTTCTGACATTTGGTCAATAAATACAGAATGCCTTTGGGAAAAAGTTCCTCTACAACTATCTTGTCCAGACAATCTTACAGGATGTCCTTCTAATAATAATGAGCCAAATGCAAGGTGCTCAGCTGTAGACCAATCTATACCTTCACCAGTCTCAATAGCTTTTTTTCTAGATTCAACTATACGTTGAAGTTTTTTGTTTACTTTTATATTTGCAGGTATAGTAGTTATTGCTTTTCCAATTAATTTTAAATCATCTTTGGATACTGATGTCTCACCTCTTCGGTCATCTCCATGGGCAGCTCTTAAACTTGACCACTGACCTTCTAACCAATCCGCTTTATTAGGTTTATAATTAGTTCCTGCTTCAAATTCTTTTTCAAGAAATTTATTGTGATTGTTAACTTCGTCTTTTGCTTCTTGATCAGTCAATATACCTTCATTGATAAGTTTTGAAGCATAAATTTTGCTAATACTGTCGTGAGATCCAATGGTTTTATACATAATTGGTTGAGTAAAAGCTGGTTCATCTCCTTCATTATGACCATAACGACGGTAACTTATAATATCTAAAACAACATCACACGCAAATTTTTGTCTAAACTCTGTAGCTATCCTGGATGCGTGAACAACAGCTTCTGGGTCATCACCATTAATATGCATAATGGGAGCCATAACCATTTTTGCTACATCTGTGCAATATGGGCTAGAACGAGAGTAATTTGGACTAGTTGTAAATCCAATCTGATTATTTACAACTATGTGAATAGTACCACCTGTTCTGTACCCCCTTAGTCCAGAAAAATCAAAAGTCTCAGCCACTATTCCTTGACCTGCAAAAGCAGCATCTCCGTGTAAAACAATACCTAACACTGATAATCTGTCATTAGTATCATTATGTTGATTTTGTTTTGCACGAACTCTACCAATAACAACAGGAGCTACTACTTCTAGATGAGACGGATTTGCTTGTAGCGATAAATGTACATTATTACCATCAAACTCTCTATCAGCGGAAGCACCCATGTGATACTTTACGTCTCCTGACCCACCTGCTTCTTCTGGATTTGCTTGATTACCCAAAAACTCGGAAATAATTGCTCTAAAGGGTTTATTTAATATATTGTATAAAAGATTTAATCTTCCTCGGTGAGCCATTGCAATTACAACTTCTTTCATGCCTAACTGACTACCACGTTTTAGTATTTGCTCGATAGCTGGAACAACAGACTCAGAGCCGTCTAAACCAAATCGTTTAGTTCCAGCATATTTTTTATGAAGAAATTGCTCAAATGTCTCAGCTCCAACCAATCTTTCATAAATAGCTTTTTTACCTCGTTTGGTAAATTCTGTAGCGTTTCTAATCGATTCTATTCTTTCTTGTATCCAGGCTTTTTGAGCTGGATCTTGCACATGCATAAACTCTATTCCTATGGATCCACAATAAGTTTCTTTTACTATTTCCATTATTTGTCTTAAAGTTGCTGACTCCCTTCCAAGAACATTATCTATAAATATTGGTCTGTCCCAATCATCATCACTAAAACCATAAGTTTTTGGATTTAGTTCTGGGTGTATATCACCCTGTTGTAAATTAAGAGGATCTAACTTAGCTAGAAGATGCCCATTAATTCTAAAAGCTCTAATAAGCATTATAGCACGAATTGAGTCAGTTGTTGCTGCTCTTAAATCTGTGGCTGATAAATCGCCTTTGCCCACAATACCTCTTGCTACTGCTCGAACACTCTCAACAGTATCTATTGCTCCAATAACTTGACTATTCTTCTTAGCCCAACTTGGGCCGTCATCAATTATAGGTTCATCTTCATTACTCTTGAACCAAAGATCCCATTCCTTTGGTACTGCATTTGGATTAATCTTCCATTCTTTGTACAAGTCATTAATGAAAGTAACATTTGTACCAGAAAGAAAACTTTGATCAGAGTTTTCATCGTCCATAGCTACAAGTCCTTTTAACGAGTGATTAATAAAAGTATACTACACAAAAAGTTGACAATTAAATCAAGTTATTTCCATATTTGTATTGCTTTTACAACAGCTTCACCTAAACCTGAAGGAGATTCAGACATTATAAAGCCGTAGTCTTTCATAACTTTGACTTTTGAATCTGCATCTCCACTGCCTCCACTAACAATTGCTCCCGCATGCCCCATGGTTCTACCAGGGGGAGCAGTCTTACCTGCTATAAAGCCAGCTATAGGTTTTTTTATTTTATGATTTTTTATAAAAGCGGCTGCATCTTCTTCCGCGTTACCTCCAATTTCTCCAATCATTAATATTGCTTCTGTTTGTTCATCATTCAAAAACATTTCAAGACAGTCAATAAAATTAGTGCCATTGATAGGATCACCCCCAATTCCAATACAAGTTGACTGACCCAGCCCTGCGGCAGTTGTTTGAGCAACAGCCTCATAGGTTAATGTACCTGACCTAGAGACTATTCCAACTTTTCCAGGAGTATGAATATGTCCAGGCATTATACCAATTTTACATTGCCCTGGTGTAATTACGCCAGGGCAATTTGGTCCAATCAACCTAGAATTCGACTTATTTAGGTACTGCTTAACTTTAATCATATCTTGGACCGGAATACCTTCAGTGATACAGATAATTAATGGTATGTTTGAAGAAATAGCTTCTAAAATTGAATCCGCTGCAAATGGAGGTGGTACATAAATTACTGATGCATCCGGATTAACTTCTTCAACACATTCTTTAACTGTATTGAAAACTGGAAGGTTTAAATGTTTTGTTCCACCTTTACCTGGTGTTACACCTCCAACCATTTTAGTCCCATACGCAATAGCCTGCTCTGAATGAAAAGTGCCCTGGCCGCCTGTAAATCCCTGGCAAATCACTCTTGTATCTTTGTTGATCAAAACAGACATTTAATTTATCTCCTTAACTGCATTTACAATCTTAACAGCTGCGTCGTCTAAGTCATCAGCTGGTGTTATTTTTAGACCAGAATCTGATAATATTTTTTTTCCCTCATCAACGTTTGTACCTGCCAACCTGACTACTAATGGTTTTGTTAATGACAAGGCTTTTGCTGCTGCTACTACTCCTTCTGCGATGATGTCACATCGCATTATTCCTCCAAAAATATTTACTAAAATACCTTCAACAGCTTCATCTGATAGTATGATTTTGAATGCTTCTGTAACTTTTTCTTTTGTAGCACTGCCACCAACGTCTAAGAAATTGGCAGGGGACGAACCTTTTAATTTAATAATGTCCATAGTTGCCATTGCAAGACCAGCTCCATTTACCAAACACCCAATAGTCCCATCTAGTTTGATATAAGCTAGGTCATATTTACTGGCTAAAATTTCCGCGGGATCTTCTTCAGTTTCATCTCTTAAAGCCATTATTTTTGGATGTCTATAAAGTGCATTATTATCAAATGACATTTTTGCATCTAGGGCTATCAAGTTATTTTCAGAAGTTAAAACTAAGGGGTTTATCTCTAATAGACTTGCATCATTTTCAGTAAAAAGCTTATACAACTGACTAAAAAAATCTCCAGCTTGTTTAAAACTTGTTCCAGTTAAGTTAAGACTATTTGCTATCAATCTAGAATGAAAAGGTTGAAAGCCTATTGTAGGATCAATATTAAAAGATAATATTTTTTCTGGATTTTCTTCGGCAACTTTTTCAATATCCATTCCACCTTCTGTTGAAGCTATTAGTGAAATTCTACTGCTAACCCTATCAATGACCATAGAAAAATAATATTCTGAATCTATATTACATCCGTCTTCTATATATAATCTCTGAACAAGTTTTCCTTCACTACTAGTTTGATGTGTTATTAACTTTTGACCAAGGATTGTTTCAGCTGCATTTGTTAATGTATCTAAATCCTTTACAACTTTTACACCACCAGCTTTGCCTCTTCCACCTGCATGAATTTGTGCTTTCACGACATAAACTGGACCAGGTAATTCTTTTGCTGCAGTTAAAGCCTCCTCAACTGAAAAAACAGCTTTTCCCTTTGGAGTTGGAATGTTATATTCTTTTAATAGCTCTTTAGCTTGATGTTCATGAATATCCAAAACTTATACCTCTCTATGATATTTATTGGGCTTCAAATTTTGAAGCAAGATCATTCAATTGTTTTACAGCTGAGACTGAATGGTCAAACATTTCTTTTTCGTTAGAAGTAAGATTTATTTCTACAATGCGCTCTACCCCTTTTTTACCAATGATAACAGGAACTCCTACGTACAAACCATTAAGATTGTAATATCCATCAACATAAGCGGCACAAGGAAGTAATTTTTTCTTATCTTTTAAGAAGGATTCTGCCATTTCAATGGCCGAGGAAGCTGGAGCATAAAACGCTGAACCAGTTTTTAATAGACCAACAATTTCTGCACCTCCATCTCGAGTTCTTTGAACTATTTGGTCAATCTTTTCTTGGTTGCTCCAACCCATTTTAATTAGGTCTGGAACTGGAATTCCTGCAACAGCTGAATACCTTGATAAAGGAACCATCGTATCACCATGCCCTCCAAGAACAAAAGCTGTGACATCACTAACTGAAACATCAAATTCATCAGCTAAAAAACGTCTAAACCTAGCTGAATCTAAAACACCAGCCATCCCTACAACCATATTTGTTGGCAATCCCGAAGCTCTCTGTAGAACCCCAACCATGGCATCGAGTGGATTTGTTATACATATTACAAAAGCGTTAGGGCAATTTTCTTTAAGGCCTTCACCTACCTGCTTCATAACTTTTGTATTAATTTCTACTAAGTCATCTCTGCTCATACCAGGTTTTCTTGCAACGCCTGCAGTAACTATCACCACATCACTTTCTGAAAGTGCCGAATAATCATTAGAACCTGAAATATTACAATCAAATCCCTCAACAGGTCCTGATTGAGCTAGGTCGAGAGCCTTCCCTTGTGGAATTCCTTCTGCAATATCAAATAAAGCAACATCTCCTAACTCTTTAATAGCTGCTAAATGAGCCAGGGTACCACCAATATTACCAGATCCTATTAAAGCTATTTTATTTCTCATTTTTATAATCCTGTTTAATTCAAAGTATTAAAGAAAGTTAGTTTAATCATTATTTAAAATTGACTATACTTTTATGATTTCTGGTTATCTTTTAAACTTTTTTTTCTTTGCTATCAAGGTAAGATTAATTATTAGGTGTTTATCAAACTTGAGACATTTCTACTATCCTAGAAATGGTTCTTTGAAATTCAAATTCCCATTCTTCTCCTTGATATATTTTTCTAAAATCAGCCTCTGCATTAGCTATTAAAAAGCAATTTTTATCATATAATGCATCTATTAACCAAATGAACCTTCTAGTTTCATTACGAGATTTATCATCAAGAATTGGGATGTTTTCTATTATAATTCCCTTATATCTTTCACCTATTTCTACATAATCAGAAGCTGCTAAAGGTTTGTTACATAAATTGTCAAAATTAATTCTTGCAATACCTGCAGCCACTTGAGGAATTAGAATTGTTCTACCTGAGATCTCAATTGATTCTGGCTGTTTTACAAAACCCAAACTAAGTTTTAAGAATATATTATTTATTTTCTTTTTATTTTCTGTGTTTATAGGACTCAACCATACCTTATTACCACTTAGAGATCTCTCACGCCAGTCATCACCATTTTGAATTTCAATAATTTCTGTTTTTAACTTTAAACTCTCTATAAAAGGTAAAATTCGATCTCTATGTAATCCATTTTTGTATAAACCAGTAGGGGGTTGATTTGACGTTGTTACTAAGGTTGTTCCTTCAGTAAACATTACATTAAACAAACGTGATAAGATCATAGCGTCAGCAATATCTTTAACTTCCATTTCATCAAAGCAAAGTAATTTTGCTGAGCTTGCTAAATCTTTACCAACTAAAAGAACACAATCTTTGTTTTTTTCAACTTTACTTTTCTGTAAAATACGTTGATGAACTTCTTTCATGAAATCGTGAAAGTGTAATCTTCTTTTTTCTTTAATAGGAACATGCTGGAAAAATAAATCCATGATCATGGATTTACCCCTTCCAACACCCCCATACAAGTAGATCCCTTTTATATAATCGGAGTTTTTTTTTGAAAATATTCTATTTATAAAATTTTTTTTGGTGTTTAATTGAACTAATTTTTCATTAAGTTTATCAAAGTAGGAAGCAACAATCAGCTGACCTTTATCTAAATTAATGGAATTACTTAATGCTATATTTTGCAGGTCTTGTTCTATTACTTTTTTCAAACCATTTAGCCATATATAAGTAAACTATTTAAAATTATTTTCTTTCAAGCTGAAGCTTTTTAATTTCTCCGATAGCCTTTGCCGGATTTAGCCCTTTTGGGCAGGTTTTTGTACAATTCATAATTGTATGACACCTATATAGTTTAAAGGTGTCCTCTAAGTCATTTAATCTTTCTTCTGTGTTTTCGTCTCTACTATCTGCTATCCATCTATATGCTTGCAGTAAGACAGCTGGGCCTAAATATTTATCACCATTCCACCAATATGAAGGGCAAGAGGTAGTGCAAGAAAAACATAAAACACATTCCCACAAACCATCAATTTTTTCTCTTTGTTCTGGAGATTGTTTACGAGACTTCCCTTCTTCTGGCCTGCTATCAGATTGCAGCCAGGGTTTAACAGATGTTAACTGAGCATAGGCTTTTGATAAATCGGGCACAAGATCTTTTACAACATCCATATGTGGCAAAGGATAAATATTAATATCACCTTTAATATCTTCAATTGACTTTAAACATGCTAATGTATTAGTGCCGTCAATATTCATTGAACACGAACCACATATACCTTCTCTACATGAACGTCTAAAAGTAAGGCTTGAGTCAACTTCTTGTTTGATTTTTATCAATGCATCCAAAACCATAGGTCCACAGTTATTTAAGTCAATAGTATAACTATCAATCCTAGGATTTTCGTCATCGTCTGGAGACCATCTATAAACGTTAACTTTTTTTGGGTTTTCAGATTCACTCTGTAAAGGATAATCAATACCTTTAACAATTTTTGAATGTTTTGGAAGGGCAAATTCAGCCACAAATAACTCCTTTTAAATTAGTATACTCTTGCTGCTGGAGGAATTGAAGCAACCTCGTTAGTTAAGGTATTTAAATGAACATCTCTATAATCAAGTTTAGTCTTATTTTTCTCATTTAACCACATGATTGTATGCTTCATCCAATCTTTATCATCCCTATCTGGATAATCTTCATGAGAATGAGCACCTCGAGATTCTTTTCTTTGATCAGCAGATTTAATTGTAACTATTGCTTGTTGCATTAAATTTTCAAGTTCTAATGCCTCAACTAAGTCAGTATTAAATATCAATGACCTATCTTTAATACCAACCCCATCCAAACTATTTGCAATTTTATCAACTTTTTTTACACCTTCATTCATTGATGAGTTAGACCTAAACACAGCTGCATGTTTTTGCATTGCATTTTGCATTGAATTTCTTATCTCACCGACAGATACGTCACCTTTAGCATATCTCATTTTATCTAGTCTTGCCAAAATCTTATCTGTCACATGCTTGGATAAGGGAGCGTGTGAAGCACCTTTTTCAACTATTTTTAATGCTCTTTGGGCTGCAGCTCTTCCAAACACAACTATATCCAGCAATGAGTTTGTGCCCAACCTATTTGCTCCATGAACAGAGACACATGCAGCCTCGCCGATAGCCATTAATCCTGATACTACTGCATTTTGATCATTACCCTTTCTGGTAACAACTTCACCATTATAATTAGTTGGTATACCACCCATATTATAATGCACAGTTGGTAAAACAGGAATAGGCTCCTTAGTTACATCTACACCACAAAATATTTTTGCAGTTTCACTTATTCCTGGCAATCGCATATGTAAAGTTGCAGGATCAATATGTTCAAGATGCATGAAAATATGATCTTTATTAGGTCCTACACCTCTACCTTCATTAATTTCAATTGTCATTGACCTAGATACAACATCTCTACTTGCTAAATCTTTAGCTGTAGGGGCATATCTTTCCATAAACCTTTCGCCTTCAGAATTTGTTAGATAACCACCTTCTCCTCGTGAGCCTTCCGTAATTAGAACTCCGGCACCATAAACACCTGTTGGATGAAATTGCACAAATTCCATATCTTGGAGTGGTAAACCAGCTCTCAAAACCATAGCATTACCGTCTCCAGTACATGTATGTGCTGAGGTGCAAGAAAAGTAAACACGTCCATAACCACCAGTAGCTAATACAGTTTGATGACCGCGAAACCTATGAATTTTCCCATCATCCATACACAAAGCTAAAACACCAACGCATTTACCATTATCATCCATCAACAAATCAAGAGCTATATACTCGACAAAAAATTCAGCTTTATGTTTTAAACATTGTTGATAAAGAGTATGCAAAATTGCGTGACCAGTTCTGTCAGCTGCCGCACATGCTCTTCTAGCCATTTTTTTTCCATAATCTAGGGTGTGTCCACCAAAAGGACGCTGATAAACTTCACCTTCTTCTGTACGAGAAAACGGGACTCCGAAGTTTTCTAATTCTGTGACAGAAGGTATAGCTTCTTTACACATATATTCAATCGCATCTTGATCACCTAGCCAGTCAGATCCTTTTACAGTGTCATACATATGAAATTGCCAACTATCATTTTCACCCATGTTATTCAGTGCAGCACCAATTCCACCTTGTGCTGCAACGGTGTGACTTCTAGTTGGGAAAACTTTTGTTATACAAGCTGTCTTTAAGCCACCAGATACCATACCTAAAGTTGCCCTTAAACCTGCACCACCAGCACCTACAACAACAACATCGTGTTCATGATCTATAATTTCGTATTCAGACATTAGTAAACTTTCATAGTTATAAAAAGATTTTTAATACACATAGAATTGATAGGACACCTAGAACTATCGCTATTAATTTTATAAGTATTAATGATACAATTTTCAACCCCTCATGATGAACATAATCCTCTATCACCACTTGTAATCCTGAAGCCGCATGAAAGTAAAGAGTACCAAAAAGAAGTATTAATCCTGTGGCATTAAAAGGGCTCTGCAACCAATCAATTGACTGCTCGTAACCATCCATTAATGTTAACATAAGTGAAGTTGTGAACCATATCACTAAAGGTATCATAGCAATAGCAGAAATTCTCTGCAATTTCCAGTGACCAACTCCATGTGTTTTTAGAGTTTTCATATCTTCGACCTTAATAAACTTTTCATCAATATTACTATTCATACACTTAAATCACATTAAGGTAAATTATTGACCAAGTTAAAATAGTTAAAAGCAAAGAGCAAAAAACTACTGCCCCGCCCGAAATATAAGCATGCTTCAAATCATAGCCATAGCCGGCATCCCAAAATAAATGTCTTATGCCATTTGATAAATGATAAAAAAGACCAAAAGTGAAGCCAAGAAGAACTACGTGACTAAACCAATGATTTACAACTTTAGAGTATAAAAGATATGTTTCTTTGCCAAGTGTAAGTGATATTATCCATACTACTAAAATTATACTCCCCATTGATAAAACAATACCTGTACCTCTATGCAGAATTGACAGAATTGAGGTAAGTTGTGGCTTATAAATTTGGAGATGAGGTGATAGTGGTCTTTGTCTACTCATTATTTTTCCCATGATTTTTAATATTTAATAAATGAACTAAAAACATAAAAATTTCAATTACAAATAAGGAAAATTCTAACTTATTGGTTAATAATTATTAAAATTGACGTTCCAAGTAGCATAATACCAATAAATTCAGTTTGTTTAATTTTTTCTTTGAAAAAAATCATTGATATTAAAATTGAAAAAATTAATTCAATTTGTCCTACCGCCCTGACTTCTGCAGCTGTAGCCAACCCAAAAGCTACAAACCATCCAAAAGTTGCACCAGTTCCACAAAGCCCAGCAGGCAAACTAGGTTTCCAAAATTTAAAAACAGCTTTTAGTTGGTCTCTTTTAAATACAAACATATATATACCAACAATAATTGTTTGAAAGATTATCGCGATAAAAGAAATGAATATTGATCTATCTAAAAGGGGACCATCTACCGAAATTATAGACATTCTAAAAGTTACAACTGATGCTGCTAAAAGTAGGCCTGACAAAAGACCAATCAACGTTCCAATTGATGTTACAGACTTAAATAAAAGTATTATTGTATCCAGGAAACTTTCTGCTTTTTTTGCATATGACAATAACAAAACAGATATTACACCTAATAGTATTCCAAGAGTTATCGGCAAAGAAAAAATTTCACTTAATATCAACATCTCCAAAAATGCTATCAATATTACTTCTGTTTTAGAGAAAGCAATTCCTGCAGCAAAACTTTTATGAGAGAAAACTTTCATGAGAACGTAAGTAAAAAGAACCTGAAAAATAGATCCTAAAAAACAAAGCATGATAGAATAGTTTGATAAAATAGGGATTGAATTACCAGGAATATTAATCCAGACAAACCATACAAGGGAAGTAAACGGAAGCGCATAACAAAATCTTATGTAAGCAGCACCGTAATCACCAAGTTTAGATATCATATTTTTCTGAAAGGCTGATCGGGCGGTTTGACAACCTGCAGCAAAAATTGCTGCTACAATCCATACGTATTCCATTTATTCCGACAAAAAATTAATCAAAAAAAACATTAGAGTGAAGCTCCCTTAAGTTTTTTACTGGCCAATAACTCAGCAATCTGAACTGTGTTTAACGCTGCACCTTTTCTTAAATTATCTCCTACGCACCAAAAAGCTATTCCATTTTTAACTGATGGATCTTTTCTTATACGACTTATAAAAACATCGTCCTCACCAGCAACCTCTACAGGTGTCACATAACCCTCATCAGCCCTATGGTCAACAACTGTAATTCCATTAGCATCCCGTAATAAGTTTCTAACTTGTCTTTCATCAACATCTTTTTTACATTCAACGAAAACAGCTTCGCTATGACCTATAAAGACAGGAACTCTAACACAATGCGCAACTAAATTTATACTGGGGTCTAGTATTTTTTTAGTTTCAACATTCATTTTCCATTCTTCTTTTGTAAATCCATCATCCATAAAAATATCAATATGTGGTATGACGTTGAAAGCTATTTTTTTTGTGAATTGTTCAGGTGTTGCCTGATCATGCACAAATACACCTTTTGTCTGATTAAATAATTCATCCATAGCTGGTTTTCCAGCACCAGAAACAGCCTGATAGGTCGAAACAACTACTCTTGATATTTCAAATTTCTTATGAATTGGCTTTAACGCTACAACTAGCTGAATGGTAGAACAGTTAGGGTTAGCTATGATATTTTTTTTATTATAATTATTAATAGCCTCGGGATTAACCTCAGGAACTATTAAGGGAACCTCATCATCCATTCTGAAGCAAGAAGAATTATCAATAACTATGCAACCTTTGTTTCCTGCAACTGGACCAAATTTTTTAGCAATATTGGAACCTGCTGAAAAAAGAGCTATATCCACATTTTCAAAATTAAAATCATCAACAGACTTTACTTTGAGAACTTTGTCATCT
>QBYJ01000001.1 GCA_003282885.1 SAR116 cluster bacterium AG-325-F22 | reverse complement strand
TTGACAAGTATAACCGACTTAAAACGAATAAAACTTTATTAGGCAAATTACGTTTTTATTGGTTTAATTTTTTTGCAATAATCAGAGATTTAAATAAATAATGTCAAAAGGGACACAGGAAAAAAATATTATTTTTGACGGAGATGACAATCTTTTTAAAAAATATTTATTAAAATGTAATTTTTATTTTGAGTATGGTGTTGGGGCATCAACCAATTGGGTTTTAGAGAACACACAATCAAATATAATTTGTGTAGATACAGACAAGAAATGGATAGATACCATTAAGGTTGCAAATAAAAGTTCAAGAATAAAAATAAACTGGATAAACTTAGGCGATTTAGAAAATTGGGGACGACCAAAATCATATTATTATAGGGACCGTTTTATTGATTATATTAGCAATGTTTGGAATTTTAAACAAAAAGCTGATGTGGTTTTGATTGATGGTCGTTTTAGGGTCGCTTGTTTTCTATATAGCTTAATCAACGCAAAAACTAATAGCATAATAATATTTGATGATTATAACAATAGGCCTCATTATCATATTATTGAAGAAATTATTCCTATTTACGAGATTTGTGGAAGACAAGCTCTTTTCAAGGTGCCAAAGAATATAAATTTTAATCTGGCAAACAACATGCTTAAAAAATTTATATATGTTTTTGATTAATATTTTAAATTTTATTGAGTGCTTTATTAATCTCTTATAGTGGCCAATCGTAAGCACCTAAATTTCTAAAATTAAAAGTTAAATAAATAGAATCTTCTGGAATTAAGTCTCTATCTACAATTTTACTTGTACTTTTATATTTTAATAAAATAGTTAGACAGTTTCCAAAAGCATAGCCAAAATCTTTGTACTCTAACCCTAAATTTTCTGAAACTAGCTCTTCTTTGTTATCATTTAAGTCATATGTTCTTGAATAACTAGTTTTCCAGTTTGAAAAATTTTTAGATAATTCTAATTTTAATTCTTCTCGATCGACATTGTTAGAAATAAATCCTCCATCAACTGATCTATGGTTAGCTAAATAGTTCCATCCCTCAAAGAAACCGCTAAAACTAAATTCTGACGTGTCTGATTTTAAATTATGGTGATCATTTAGAGAAAACCATGAAAATTTATATGTCTCACTTAGCATCCAGTCTATTGAGTTGACAATATGGGATTGTCTGTCTTCATTGGGCATGGTTAGATTTTTTTGAGTACCACTAACTTTTTGACTTTGTCCTATAAAGAAATTTAGATCACCTAAGTTTTCAGTCGTAATGAATGAGGTAATGCCGACATTTATTCTGTCATTTCTTTGTATATTATCTCTTCCTTGGTATTGATTATTTAAAAATAAATTCGATTGATCTAATTTGAATTCTGCAGAATCTCTATTTGGAATTTCCTCAGTTCTATCAGATGAAAAAACAGAGCTAAACTGAATTTTAGGTTCTATAATAAAGTGAGATAGATCGTTAATAAATCCATATTGATTACTCGCAGCAACAGAAAATCCTGAAGATATCCTGTCAACGTATCTGTTATCATTAGTATCAGATGAAGGTCTACCTTGAATTGAATATAAGTCCACGCCTATATTTGTCTCTGCTTCTAAAGAGATATTCGTAAGATCTAATTTTTTATTAATTTTCCCAATCCCAGACCATCTTTTAATATCATAGCCTTCGTCATTATAGATTGAATGAGCCTTGAATTTAATATCGTAATTATATTTTTTGCTACTATTAAAAATATGGTGTGATATTGATGGAGCTAATATTGGTTCGTTATTGCTACTTTTCTCATCGAGATTTTGAATATTATATATTTCAATAAACGAAATTGAGTTTTCATTATTTTTTTCTAATTCCACATAACTTTTATATCTTGAATCTCCATCAAATCCATATCTTCTCATGAAAGTTTCCTGATCTGCATATTTAGCCTCAAGCTTCATATTCCAATTATATTTCAAGTCAGATGATGCCTTTAAATTAATGCCAAATACATTGTCCCCATTAGATTTATTTGTATCTAGATTTCCTTTATAAATATTTGTTTCCAAAAAAGAATTTTCATATTGTTTTCTAATATTTAATTGGTCAGCGTGTCCTGTTTTTCCATTTTGATGAGAAGTAAATGTCATGTCCCAAGTAGGATCATTTTCAGGGGCATAGTAATATGGAATTTTAAGATTAAATCTATTTTTTTTTGAATATCCATAAACAGGTGTTAAAAAACCCGAACGTCGTTTTACAGTCCAATCTGCAAAACTTAAATATGGAACATAATAAATAGGCAAAGAAAATATTTTCATTACAGCATTTTTAATGTAAATAGTTTGCGTTTTTGGATCATGTTTAATTTCTTTAGATTCTAGTCTCCAAATTGGTGTTTCATTTTTTTTAAAGTCACATTCACAAGCAGTATACATTCCTTCATAAAAAAAACTTTCTCCAAAATCATTTTTATCCAATTTTTCAGCACTAATACTTGATTTGTCCGCTAGCTTTCCAAAAAGTGGTATAGCTAAAACCGATTTAAATTCATTCTTTAAAACCGCTTTATCTGTTTCAAATATAGAACCATCTTTTTCTGTTAACATAACATTACCAACAGCAATAGCGGTATCGGAAATTTGATCATAAGTAACTTTGTCAGCTTCAATTTTCCTAGAGGCATTAATTATTAAAACATTACCTAATGCAGTCACTATTTTATTTTTTTCATCTACTTCTACATTGTCACTTGAGAATTTAACATCATCACTACCTGATGATATATTTTTATTATCATCTCCAAATATCTCTCCAGGGAGAAACAAAATTAAAACAAAAAATATTTTTAAAAATTTCATTTTTTACCTTTTTATACTTAAAGAATATTTGTTAAATCTTAAATCAAATTATTATACTTTAAAACAAAACTTTACCGGGGTTCATTATTCCTTTTGGATCTAGTTGACTTTTGATAATTTTCATAAGTGAGTAGGCAACGTCATTCTTATGGTTTTTTAGGTTGTTCTTTTTTAATTGACCAATTCCGTGCTCGGCAGAAAATGATCCATTGTATTTATGTACAATTTCATAAAGCTTGTTAGTTAAATCAACACTTTTACCTTTAAATCCGTCAGGTAATGATCCATTTCCAAAAATATTGTAATGTAGATTACCGTCACCTAAATGTCCGAAAAAGATAGTCTTTAATTTAGGTAAAAAATTTGAAATCATATTTTGCGCATCTTTGTGGAAATCGTCTATAGATTCAACAGGTAGAGAAATATCATGTTTTAAACATTTAATTAAGTTTGATTTTTCAAGTTCTTTTTTTTCACTTTCAGCAGCAGCTTCTCTTATTGACCATAACGATTTACTTTGATTTTCATTTTTACAAATAGTTGCATCAGATATTATGTTTTTTTCAAAACATTCTTCAAGGACGTTCTCAATTGTTTTAATTGTTGGAATTTCACCTTTATCGTTTGGAAAAGTGTCATCCTTAGAATAACTAGAAATATCTATCAGGACGCCCATCTGAGGTATTTTTTCTAGGGGCATTTTAATTTTTTCAATATTATTTTTTGCAACTTGCCAAAAAACTTTTGGCATAAGTTCAAATGACTCAATTCTATCTGGAAAATAAGACTTGAAAACATTAAGTAATTCTATAGCATTTGATATTCTATCTGCTTCTACAAATAATGTAGAGATCATTTTTGGTAATTGAAAAAGTTTTAAAGTTGCTGCAGTTATTACCCCGAGGGTACCTTCAGCTCCAATAAAAATATTTTTTAAATCGTATCCAGTATTATCTTTCTTGAGTTCCGAAAGTAAATTCATTACTTTGCCATCTGGTAAAACCACCTCTAAGCCAAGACAAAGCTCTCTTGTATTACCATATTTCAAAACATTTACACCACCAGCATTTGTTGATAAATTGCCACCAATCATGCATGAACCTTGAGCACCTAAACTTAGTGGAAAAAACAAATTTTCTTTTTCTACTATTTCATGAATTTGAGATAATATCATGCCTGATTCAACAGTAATAGTTTGAGCAGCTTTATTAAATTGTCGAACAATATTCATTTTCTCTAACGAAATAATTATAGATCTTCCGCTCTCGTCTGGAGTTGCTGCCCCACAAAGGCTTGTATTTCCGCCTTGAGGAACAACATCAACATTATTTTCATGGGCAAATCTTAAAATGGAAGAAACTTCTTCTGTATTTATAGGTTTTAATACAGCTGCAGCTTGCCCTTTATATTGTCCTCGCCAGTCATTCACGTATTTGTGATGATCATCTTTATTAAAGATAGGCGGGTTTTTTAGATTGAGTGTTCTGAGATCAATATCTAAAAGTGTTTGTTGCATTTTTTTCCTAATTAATAAGTTCTTTTTTATAAGACGCTCTTTTCAATCGGTCATTTATAGCAATTCCAACTCCTTTGTTGGGTATTGGCATTACTTGAATATTTTCGACACCACATGTATCTAGGTAACGTAATCCTGAAAATAGTAAATAACTTGCTTGTATTAAATTTTTATTAGGGCTTAAATTAAACAGATTTTGTTTTTTCTGCAATGACTTTGGAATGTTCCCAAATATTAACCAGCCACTATTTTTCATATTCGAAGTCTGATTTAAATATACGTTCGCATTTGGGGAGTAGTGGCTTTTTAATAATCCAGGAGAAATCATCTCTACATTGCTTTTAAGATCTAAAACTTTAGTTTTAAGAACATCAAAAATCATCTCAGTAGTTATATAACCGTGTCTCAAAAGAATAGGGTTTTCACCACGACAATCAACAACAGTAGATTCAATTCCAATTTCACAAGAGCCATAATCAATTATCCTAGAAAGTTTCCAACCGTCACCATGCAATTTTGGGCCAAAATCATCATAAACATGTCTAGCAGTTGTTGGACTAACACCACCAGACTTGTTTGCGCTTGGAGCTAAAATTGGAATTTTCACTCTTTCAAGTAAGTCTAGCGCTACGGGGTGAGATGGAACCCTTATTCCAAGACTACTTTTACCTTGTGATAATATTTTTGATATATTATTTTTTTTTGTTTGTAGTATTATAGTAAGTGGACCTGGCCAGAATTTATTGGTTAATTTATGTGCAATATTTGTGAATTCAACAAATTTTTCAGCTTCGCTTTTGTTAAAAGTGTGTGCGATTAGAGGATTGTTTAATGGACGATCTTTAGCAGAATAAACACTTTTAATAGCTTTTTTACTATTTCCTATTGCCCCAATTCCGTAAACAGTCTCGGTAGGAAAAGCTATAAGTTCTTTTTGATTTAAAGCCTTTACCCCCAAATTTAAATCTATTTCATATTTCTCGTTATAAGTATTATTAAGATTCAATATAAACTTACATGGTAAATTATTAGTAAGGCCACATGCTAAGAAATTTTTATTTTTAAAATGTTCTTTACCGTATCTCATTTCAATACCTGAATGGGAAATAACATTTCCACCGGCTGCTTTCAGAATACTATGTCCAGCTGCAATATCCCACTCCATAGTTGAGGAAGTACGAGGATAAAAATCTACTTTGCCTTCAGCCAAATAACAAAACTTTATACTAGAGCCAATATCTTGATCTGAAATAGGATTAACAACAGAAATCCATTTTTCTAACTCTATTGATCTGTGATTAGAGCTACTTAAAATTTTTACATTATTATAATCAATTTTATTACATTGTATGAGCTGAGAACATTCAAAATCTTGCTCTTTTTCTAATTTCCATGCCTTACCTTTAAAGTTATACCAAATATTACCAGTGTAAGGCTGTGATATTATTCCAAATATGGGTGAATTATTTTTTATAAGAGCAAAATTTACAGTGAAATTTGGCTTCTTATTTATAAACTCTTTGGTACCATCGATTGGATCAATCAACCAAAAAATATTATTGTTTTGGAAGAATTTCTGAGATCTCTTAAATTCTTCACTAACAATTTTTACTTTTGGAAAAAGTTTTTTTATTCCATTAACGGCTATTTTATTAACTTCAAGATCTGCTTGAGTAAATGGAGAGTTATCATTTTTATACTTTACCTGATTAATACTAAGATTTTGAAAATGCAACATTGCACATTTATTACATTTTCTTGCTAAATCAATTAAGTAAAAAAGTTTTTTTGAATTTATCATAATTTAAAGTCTGCTTTTTCTATTTTTACTTTATTATAAAAGTGCCATAAAAATAAAGCTGCTGCCCCCCTATAAGGTTTCCACATTCCTCCAATTTTTTCCATCTCTATTTCACTTGGTCTGGTTTTCAAACTTTTTAATAGTTTAACAGCTTCTTGCAGGGCTAAATCAGCAGATGGCCAAGCGTTTGTATCTTGTAGAGCAAATATTTTATAATTATTAATTGTCCAATGTCCAATTCCTTTAATTTTTATTAATAAATTTGTAACTTCATCACTTTTTTGTTTGTTGAGATAATCAAAATTAATTTCATTTTTAATTACTAGTGTTGCTAAATTTTTTAGATAAAATGATTTTTGAGAAGATAACCCATAAAGCTTTAATTGTTCTATGCTGGCCTCAGACATCTTCTTTTCATTTAACATACCATCTTTTTTTAATTTATCGCTAAGAGATTTTGCCACTCTAGTTGAAATTTGTTGTCCAATTATAATCTTAGCAAGGCTCTCAAAACCTTCCTTGATTGTACGATTAAGGGGTAAACCAAATTGTTCAAATACTTTTTTAAAGCTTTCATCAATTTTAATAATACTGTAAAATGAATTTTTCATATTGTTATTCCATCTTAAATTCATTCTTATCCTTTCAATTTAATTTTAAGCGTTCATCATATAAATGTATCAAACAGATCAAAAAAAAGATAATCAAGTTAAAGTCTGGGATCTTTCTCTAAGAGTATTCCACTTTATTCTAATAATTCTTGTCATAGGCTCTTATATCTCAGCTAAATTAGATATGTTAAATATACATCAATATTTTGGTGTTTCTCTTTTAGGTTTAATCTTTTTTAGAATTTTATGGGGATTTATTGGAAGTTACTATTCAAAATTTGAAAGCTTTAATATGTCTATAAAAGGATCATTAACGCAGTTTTCAAAAAATAATCAAAATAAATCAATAAGAACTCCTCTTGGTAGTTTCTCAACTTTAACTTTTATAATTGTCCTAATGGCATTATCCATTTCAGGATTGTTTTCAAGTGATGACGTTTTATATGATGCACCACTTGCTCATTTGGTGCCTAACTATGTATATTTCTGGACAGATATTCATAATGTATTTCACTTTTTTTTATATTTTTTGGTAGGAACTCATATTTTGGCTATTTTATACTATCAAATTATAAAAAAACATAAAATTATACAAAGAATGACTGACGGATATACAAGAATAAATCAAAAAAGTGTGAGACCCATAAATGAGAAATCATTAAAAGGTATACTGCTAATATATATTTTTATTATAACTCCAATTTTAATTTTGAGTTATTTTTAAAAACTTTATCCTATATCCGCTTTATATCCCACTGACTCAATTCCTGAAACTGCTGCAATTTCGTCATTATCCGATGTATCACCAGAAATTCCTAGAGATCCTACAACGTTATTATTTTTGTCTCTTATTAACACACCCCCTGGAACAGGAACTAAAGCCCCATTTGTAAGAGCGTTCACAGAATTTATAAAATAAGCTTGTTGTTCTGCTCTATTAAACAATGCTCTTGAACCCATACCCATCTGATATGCACCATTAGCCTTTCCATGGGCTATTTGAAAACGTAAACTACTTATTCCATCTTCACCAGAACATGCCTTTATTGCACCTCGGTGATCTAAAAGAACAACCATAATAGGATTAATTTTTATTTCTCTTGCTTTACTGATTGCATTTTTGATGATTAGATTTGCTTTTTCTAATGTTATTTGCTCCAAAACAATATCAGACATTGTAAAACTCCATTCTAAAAACTTTAGTATTCAATAATATGATGTTTTAACGTATATTCTAATTTAATTGATTTGTATTATTTTTTTTTAAATTATCAGAATAAATGAAATATAATGTGTCCAAAATTAGATTATCAAGATTTCTTAAAGTCTAATGAAAAAAAAATTATAAATAATGATATTTATATTGTAGTTGCTTTTTATAAATTTTTTGATGTAGTCAATCTTATTTATTTACAAACTCTATTGAATTCAATTCTATCTAGAACAGAGATTAAAGGGACTATTCTGTTAGCTAATGAAGGTGTAAATGGAACTATTGCTGGTAAAAAAAATGAAATATCGGAAGCTTTAGAAAATATTTGTAAGATTGAAAATTTTACCGATCTCAAGCCTAAATTTTCCTTGGCCCCTAAAAATCCATTTTTTAGGATGAAAATTAAATTAAAAAAAGAAATTGTAACTTTAGGAATAAAAAATATTTCGCCAAATTATACAGTAGGGAAATATATTGAACCTGAAAAATGGAATGAATTAATTTCAGATAAAAATCTATTGTTAATAGATACAAGAAATGATTATGAAGTATCTATTGGGACTTTTGAGAACGCTTTAAACCCAAATATCAAAAACTTTAGAGAATTTCCAAAGTGGGTATCTGAAAACCTAATTAAAAAAGATCCTGAAATTAAAAATAAAAAAATTGCAATGTTTTGCACAGGAGGTATTAGATGCGAAAAGTCTACCTCCTATTTAAAATCAATGGGCTTTAAAGATGTTTTTCATTTAGAAGGAGGTATATTAAAATATCTTGAAAAAATTCCTGAGAAACATAGTAAATGGAATGGTAGCTGTTTCGTTTTTGATTATAGAGTCTCTGTTCAACACAATTTAAAATTAGGTAATTATGATATGTGTTTTGCTTGCAGAATGCCTATTAGTGAAGAGGATAAAAAGCATAAATTTTTTGTACAAGGTGAAAGTTGTCATTATTGTTATAATGTCTCAAATAAAAAACAAAAACAAAAGTTTAAAGAACGTCAAAAACAAATTGAATTGTCAAAATTAAAAAATGAATCACATATTGGAATTCCAAATATTAGGAATAAAAAAAACTAAACCTTAATTAAATAAGGAGTTTACCTTTTCAGGTGGTCGTCCAATTAATGATTTAACTAACATGCCACCTATATATTTAGTAATTAACGGTCTTTGTAATAAGATAGGGTTTTCAATAATAAGTTTTTTAATTTTATTTTTATTTAGTTCAATCTCGCTTACATTTAAATTTTTAAAAGTAATTTCATTTTTTCTTATCAAATTATCTTTTGGAATGTCTTTTGAATTTATTATTGATGATAGTTCGTTTACATCAATTCCAACTTCTAAATATTTTATAATTTTGTAATTTTCAGTTTTCAACTTTAGTAATTCCAAAGCTTTTCTTGATTTTGAACATCTTGAATTGTGGTATATTTTATAGAAGTTTTGTTTCATAATAATCCACCATTTCCCAAATAATTGATACTATTATTAGAGATTCCTAATCCACAAAAAAATCGCCATAATATCCAATCCACTCCATTTTCTTTCGGGGATCGAGCGCAACCAGGCATACCTATAAAAGAAACTTTTTTATTTACATTTTTAATCTCTCCTAGGAGTATTAAATTTCCAGGTTCTACAGGCATTCCTAAACGTAAAATCTTTCCGTTATTTTTTTTCAAAGATTTTGGGACAACGTCATTTTTATCACATATGGCGGATGCTCCAAAAACTAAAATTAAATCTGCATTTTCATTAATACTCTCTTGTATTTCCGATGATAATGATTTTATTTCATGATCACATACCTTTTCTATGATTTTAGTAATACCACAATTAAGTAATCTTTTTTTTGTAGTAATTACAGTTTTTTCTAGAACTTTTTCAAGGGTGTTTTGATTCCGACTTTGAATCAAGTGAACATTTTTTTTCAGGAAAGGAAAAACCTTAAAACAATTATTTGATGTTTTTATTACTTTTTTTAAAATTTCTTTATTTATTGCGAAAGGAATAGCTTTTATTGACGCGATTACTTGATTTTTTTTTACATATGAATAAGATTTTAAACTCGCAACACCAATTTCATCTGTTACAGAATTTATTAAAAATAATTGTTCAGGGTCGAATACCAACAATCCATTGATATTTGATATTATGTTACATCTACCTTGTCTTGGATCTTGAATAGTTAAATTAGGTTGCTCATTATTTAAAATATTTTTTGAAATTTTGTAAACAGCTTTATTTTCTTCAACGTCGTCTTCATTTAGTTTGGCACAAGTTACTGATTTAATGTTATTTTTTAATAACAAATTAATTAAATTTTCATTTATTATTGTCCCTTTTTTAATTTTAATTATGTCATTGTTTTCATATAACACTAATGAAGATGACAAGATGCCATTTAGTGATGATTCTGTTTTAATTTTTCCATAAATCATTATTCGCCTTAAAATAAAATTATTAGGCTAATATACATATATTAATTTCTAAAAATTGTTAATAATTTTGGTTCTAAAACATAATATTTCTTGACGATATGAAGATCAAAGGATATTTAACAAAAGTGAAGTGTAAGGGGCTGTAGCTCAATTGGGAGAGCGCCTGCTTTGCAAGCAGGAGGTCGTCGGTTCGATCCCGTCCAGCTCCACCATACACTAATGATTTTAATAAGAATTTTTATCAGAGAGTTCATTATGGCAGTACCAAAAAGTAAAATAACTAGATCAAGAAGAGGTATGAGACGTTCTCATGATGCTCTAAGTCCCGATGCTTTCGTAGAAAGCAAAGATACAGGTGAGTTGCACAGACCGCATCATATCGATCTTAAAACTGGCATGTATAATGGTAAGCAGGTTTTAAAAGTTAAATCAAAAGTTTAGTTCCCATTTATTATATCGGAATTCAAAAGGTATAAGATGTCGATAAAAAAAAATAACGATGAGAAAAAAGTAAGTTTAACTTCTAATTCAAACTCATCAAAAAAAATAAAAGTATATAAAGACCCTTTATTTAACATAGGTGATATCGTTAAACATCGTATTTATCCATTTAGAGGGGTAATTGTCGATGTTGATCCTGAGTTCTCTAACACAGAAGAATGGTATCAATCTATACCTGCAGAAATACGACCATCTCGAGAACAACCATACTACCACCTCATGGCAGAAAATACTGAAACGTTTTATACTGCATATGTGTCTCAACAAAATTTAGTGGGTGATGGTGAGAATGGCCCTTTGGAACATCCTGATTTGGAAGAAATTTTTAGTGGAATGGATCACGGAAAATATCATTTGAGAAATGAAGTCAGAAATTAATTTTTTCTAATTTAATCTTTAATTAGTACTATTAATGTACTATATGTCTAAAATGATAAAACTTAATAAAATGACTGATTACGCTGTTGTATGTCTTGGAATGTTATCACTTAAATCAGGTTTCCCAATGTCAGCTTCAGAATTATCAAAAGAAACTGGTTTAACATTGTATACAGTCCAAAAAATTTTAAAAATTATTGTATCCAAAAGTGACTTAATTAGTGCTCATCGTGGGGCTTTAGGTGGATACGCTTTAAATAGAAAATCTTCGGAAATATCTGTGGTTGAAATTATAGAAGCATTAGAAGGGCCTATTACTTTGACTGCATGTGTCGACAATTCAGAAAATAATTGTGAAGCGAGTAATATTTGCTTCTTAGGAGGAAAGTGGAATAAAGTTAATGATGTTATTAGAAAAACACTTAACGATATTTCATTAAATGATCTACTTAACTTTGGAAACCCTTTTATAACTGAGGGTAAAAAAGAAATTGTAGTTAATACAATTAATTAAAAGGAATTTAAATGGTAGCCACTCAAGAAACAATTGACAAAGTAAAAGAAGTTGCCAGCTCGTATAAGTATGGTTTTGTAACTGAACTTGAAGCTGAAAAAGCTCCACTAGGTTTAAGTGAAGATATAGTAAAATTTATATCGAAGAAGAAAAAAGAGCCACAATGGTTGTTAGATTGGAGATTAAAGGCTTACAAGAAGTGGTTAGCTATGGATGAACCTAATTGGGCAATGGTTAATTTTCCAAAAATAGATTTTCAAGATATATATTATTACTCAGCACCTAAAGCTAAACCTAAACTAAATAGTCTTGATGAGGTAGATCCTGAGTTGCTGAAAACCTACGAAAAACTAGGCATTCCAATAAAAGAACAGGAAGTTTTGGCAGGTGTTGCGGTTGATTACGTTTTTGACTCAGTCTCAGTAGCTACAACTTTTAGAGAAAAACTTGCTGACAAAGGTATTATTTTTTGTCCAATATCTGAAGCAGTTCAAAATCATCCAGACCTTGTAAAAAAATATATTGGGTCTGTTATACCTATAAGTGATAATTATTATGCCGCTCTTAATTCTGCAGTTTTTACCGATGGATCATTCGTATATGTCCCTAAAGGTGTGAAATGTCCAATGGAGTTATCAACTTACTTTAGAATAAATGAACAAAATTCAGGTCAATTTGAAAGAACTTTGATTATAGTTGAAGATAATGCGTATGTTTCATACTTAGAAGGTTGTACTGCTCCACAAAGAGATGAAAATCAGTTGCATGCTGCTGTCGTTGAATTAGTGGCTATGGATGACTCAGAGATAAAATATTCAACAGTTCAAAATTGGTATCCAGGCGATAAAGATGGAAAAGGTGGAATCTATAATTTTGTTACAAAAAGAGGTAATTGTCTTGGCAAAAGATCAAAAGTATCATGGACACAAGTCGAAACTGGGTCAGCAATCACATGGAAATATCCATCCTGTGTTCTAAGAGGGGACGAATCAGTTGGAGAATTTTATTCTGTAGCTGTGGCAAATAACGCGCAACAGGCTGACACGGGAACTAAAATGATACATATTGGCAAGAATACTAAATCCACGATTATTTCAAAAGGAATTTCAGCAGGTAAAGCTCAGAATACTTATAGAGGTCAAGTTCAAATTCAAAAAAACGCTAAGGGTTCAAGGAATTTTACACAATGTGACTCTTTGTTAATTGGAGATCAGTGTGGAGCTCACACTGTTCCTTATATAAACCAACACACACCATCAGCAAGAGTTGAACATGAAGCTACCACCTCAAAGATTTCTGAAGATCAACTTTTTTATTGTCTTCAAAGAGGCCTTAATACTGAACAAGCTACATCATTAATTGTAAATGGATTTTGTAAAGAAGTAATGAAAGAGTTGCCAATGGAGTTTGCAGTAGAAGCCCAAAAACTAATCGGAATAAGTTTAGAGGGTTCGGTGGGTTAACCGAACTAATAAATTATTTTTAAATGGAATTGATATGTCATTACTCGAAATCAAAAATGCTCATCTAAAACTTGATGATAAAAATATTCTCAATGGGGTTTCTCTATCTGTTAACAAAGGAGAAGTTCACGCAATCATGGGACCTAACGGTTCTGGTAAAAGTACTTTATCTTATATGTTAGCAGGACGAGATGGATATGAGTTAGAAGAAGGAGAAATTTTATTAGATGGAATTTCTTTATCTGAAATGGAAGCAGATGAAAGAGCAAGATCTGGTTTGTTTCTGGCTTTTCAATATCCTGTTGAACTGCCCGGTGTTGGAGGAATGAGTTTTTTAAGAGAGGCGGTTAACTCACGAAGGAAATTTTTAGGCGAAGAGGAACTCGATCATTTAGCCTTTGTTAAGGAAGCAAGGAAAGAAGCTTCAAAAATGTATGTCAAAGACGAAATGTTAAAAAGAGCTGTAAATGTTGGGTTTTCTGGTGGAGAAAAAAAACGGTTTGAGATTTTACAAATGGCAATGCTTAAACCAAAAGTCTCTATTTTAGATGAAACCGACTCAGGTCTAGACGTTGATGCCCTCAAAATAGTTTCCGATGGTGTTAATGCACAGAGGAATAATGATAATGCTATTGTTGTTATTACACACTATCAAAGGTTATTAGATCATATTGTTCCCGATTTTGTTCATATTTTGTCTGACGGTGTCATTATCAAGTCAGGTGGCCCAGAATTAGCTCTTGAAGTTGAAAAAAATGGTTACTCAGGTTTAATTAATGCGGCATAGTATTAAAGACGATTATATCAATTCTATCAAAAATTATACTAATCAGTATGAAGACACGAACTTTAGAAAAATAGCATGTAATGATTTTAAAAGTTGGCCTAGTCCTCGAGAAGAAACATGGAGATTAAGTAGATTAGGATCTTTATCTAGAAAAAAAATCAAACCTATAAATCCTAATTTAAAAAAGAATAACAATAATACATCAAACCTTGTTGGATCAAAAATTATTCAATTTATTGACGGGGCTTATCGTGAAGATTTGTCTTCTAAATTGCCTTCAGGGGTTAATTTGTCAGTTCTAAGTGATAGTGAAAGTCTAAAGTATTTGCAAAAAATAAAAAAAAGTAATTTAAGTGATCATCCCTCTACAAATGTTTCATTATCTTGCACTCCATCAATAATGAAATTAACAGTATCAAAAGATACAAAAGTTAAAGATTTTTTTGAAATTATATATGAAGGTGGTGAAGACAGCCAATCAGTTCATCCAGTCTTATATTTAGAATTGGAAAAAAATAGTAGTTTATATTTAATTGAACGATTTAATCATTTAACTTCATTGGCAATGCCATTGCAGCTTATAGAATTAAGAAATAAAGCTTCTTTAAATTCTATAAAAATATTTAATGATAATGAAAAAACATATAATTTATCTGCTAATTGTGTTTATTTGTCTAAAGAATCTTATTTAAATTCGTTTTCCTTGATAAAAGGCGGGATTTTTACTCGTTCAGAAACACATGCTTATTTAAATGGTCGTAATGCAAAATTAAACCTTAACGGTATCTATATATCTTGTAACAAACAGCATCACGATCTAACTACAGCAATTTATCACGATGTACCAGATTGTACTTCTAAACAAATTGTAAGAGGTGTCCTTGGTGGAAAATCAACAGGTGTTTTCCAAGGTAAGGTTAGAGTAGAACAAGATGCTCAAAGAACTGATGGCCAACAAATGAGTAGAGCTATTTTACTATCTGATACTGCATGTGCTAATGCTAAACCCGAACTAGAAATTTATGCTGATGATGTGATCTGTGCGCATGGTGCCACAGTTGGCGAATTAGATGATGATCAACTATTTTATCTTAACAGTAGAGGTGTGCCTATGGATAAGGCTAGGGAAATACTTATTAAAGCCTTTTTAGAAGATATGATCAATCAATCTGTAGATAATTCATTACATGATTTTGTGTTTAAAGAGGCTGAATTAGCCTTATCCTCAATTATAACCAAAGAAAAATGATAAAATGAAACCTTATGACTTACAGCACATTAGAAGCCAATTTCCAGCTTTAAATAGACAAGTTTGGAATAAACCACTTGTATACCTTGACTCTGCTGCATCAATGCAAAAACCTAGAAAAGTTTTAGAAGCTATAAATAAAAATTATTCATTTAATTATTCAAATGTTCATAGAGGTCTTCATAAATTATCTGAAGAGGCTACTTCTAGTTATGAGAGTGCCAGAAAAAAAGTAGCAAACTTTATAAATTGTAATGAAAATGAAGTTGTTTTTACCTCAGGTGCTACAGCGGCAATAAATTTAGTTGCATATAGCTGGGGAATAAAAAATATATTACCTGGAGATGAAATAATAATCACAATTGCAGAACATCATGCAAATATTGTACCCTGGCAACTTATTGCAGAACAGAAAGGTGCAAGTATTATTGCAGCTAATGTTGATCCTAATATGGATTTTGATGCAGGTGTTATAAAAAAATTAGTTACTGATAAAACTAAGGTTATTGCTTTCCCGCACGTGTCTAACGTTTTAGGAACTACTTTCCCAGTTAAGGAAATTTGTAAAATTGCTAAAGATTGTGGTGCAATTAGTATTGTTGATGGGTGCCAAGGTGTTATTCATGAAAAGGTAGATATGGTTGACTTAGGATGCGATTTTTATTGTTTTTCTGGTCATAAGTTGTATGGACCTACTGGTATTGGCATACTGTTTGGTAAATATAAAATATTAGAAGAAATGCCGCCTTTTTTAGGTGGTGGAGATATGATAGATGTAGTTAGAATCGAAAAATCAACTTTTGCAGATCCTCCTCTGAGATTTGAAGCAGGTACACCACCTATTGTAGAAGCAATTGCTTTGGGGGAAGCAATTGATTGGGTTTTAGAAGTTGGTATTGATAAAATTGGGGCTCATGAAAAAAATGTAATAGATTATGGGACCGCCTTATTAGATTCTATTGACGGCGTAAAAGTTTTTGGAAAAGCCCCTAGTAAAACAGGGGTGGTTTCCTTCACTATGGATTGTGCCCATTCACACGATATAGCAACAATTATTGACAGGGAGGGTATAGCTGTAAGAGCTGGTCATCATTGTGCACAACCATTAATGGATGCATTTAATTTAGTATCTACAACTAGGGCTTCTGTTGGTGCATATTCAACAATAGAAGACTTTGATAAATTAGCTAAGTCTTTAAATAAAGTAAAAAAAATCTTCGGTGTTTGAAATGAGTGATTCTGAAAATCTTCCTTTATCAGCATTTATGCCACATCATACATCTTCTGATCTGCATGCACCATTTACGGCAAAAGCTGGTAAAAAAAATAATATATATACTAGAAAAATAGAACTTTCAGAAGTCATAAAATGTATTGAAACTATTTATGATCCAGAAATACCAGTTAACATCTATGATTTAGGTCTTATTTATGATATTAATTTATTAGAAAATAATGATATTAAAATTAAAATGTCTCTCACAGCTCCAGGTTGTCCCGTCGCTGGAGAAATGCCTGGACAAGTTGCTGATACAATTGCGAAGATAGATGATGTAGGTTTAATTGAAGTCGAACTCGTATGGGAACCTGCTTGGACAAAGGATAGAATGAGTGAAGATGCAAAAATGGCTCTTGATATACATTAATTTTTGAGGGAGTTTATAATGACTAATAAAAATAAGCCATTATTAACCTTAACCGAAGCTGCTGCTAATAGGGTTAAAACACTAATGAAAGATACTAAATCAGAAGTAATAGGGCTTCGAATTGGTATTAAAACTGCCGGTTGTTCAGGAATGAAATACAACGTTGAGTATGCCACAGAAATAAAACCCTTCGAAGAAAAAATTATTTCTAAAGACATTGTTATATGTATTGATCCAGCGGCAATTATGTTTTTAATTGGATCTGAGATGGATTATAAAGAACAAAAGTTTAGCTCGGGTTTTGAGTTTTCGAATCCAAATGAAATCGCCCGTTGCGGTTGTGGTGAAAGCTTTACCGTAGTTCAATAGAAATAAATATTAAAAGGTAACTTTCATGAAAAATGCTAATGCATTTTTTTCAAATACTAAAATTTTAACTCCACTAAAAACACTAAAAGAACTGCTAAGATTTGTTATACCTAAAGGCAATAAAGAAATGCCTTTGAGGATATTCTTAGCATTTATTTTTTTATTTTTAGCAACAATAGTAACAGTTTATACACCATTTTTATATGGGAAAGCTGTAGATCTTGTATCCGATGGAAAACAAGTAAATTTAAATCTACTTTGGTTTGTTATAGGCTCTTACGCATTAGCTAGGCTTGGACAAGTTTTTTTTGATGAAGCAAAAGAGTTCGTTTTTGCACGAGTTGCTCAAAAAGCAGTAAGAGGCGCTGCATTAAAAGCTTTTCAGCATTTGCATAGTTTGTCTCTTTCTTTTCATCTTAATAGGCAGACTGGCGGTTTAACAAGGGCTATTGATAGGGGATCTAAAGGGATAGAATTTTTATTAAGGTTCGCAGCTTTTGAAATTGTTCCTGTTTTAGTTGAATTAATAGCAGTAGCCATAGTTTTATGGGCAACATTCGGCTTGGCGTATGCAGCAGTTACTGTAACAACAGTCATAATTTATATTGTTTATACAATAAAGGTAACTGAGTGGAGAATTGGAATTAGACGAAAAATGAATCTTGCTGACGAAAATGCATCTACAAAAGCCATAGATAGTTTGTTAAATTTTGAAACTGTAAAATATTTTAATTCTGAAAAAATAGAGGCTGATAGATTTGATAATGCAATGAAATCATATGAAGATTCTGCTGTTAAAGCTAGGGCTTCCTTATCAGTTGTTAACATTGGTCAAGGAGCAATAATTGCGATTGGTCTCTTCCTAATTATGGGAATGGCTGGAGAAGATATTGCAAGTGAAAAAATGTCAATTGGAGATTTTGTAGTTGTAAATACTTTTTTGTTACAGTTATATTTACCCTTGAATTTTTTAGGTTTTGTTTACAGAGAGATTAGACAATCTTTATTAGACATTGGTAGGATGTTTGCTTTAGTTGATGAGATGCCAGATATTGTCGACAAAGAAAATGCTTATGATCTTGATATACATAGCGGCAAAATAGAGTTTAAAAATATAAAATTTTCATTTGGAAATAGGGTAATTTTAAAAAACCTAAGTTTTGTTGTAAACCCAGGTCATAAAGTGGCTATAGTTGGTCCTACTGGAGCTGGCAAATCTACAATTTCTAAACTTCTATTTAGATTCTATGATCCTTCTTCTGGCATTATTTCGATAGATAACCAAAATATAAAAGACGTTACTCAAAGTTCATTAAGATCTAAAATTGGAGTTGTTCCTCAGGATACAGTCTTATTCAATGATACTATAAAGTATAATATTGCTTATTCTAAGCCTGGAGCATCTATAGAAGAAATTAATAAAGCAGCAAAATTATCATCTATTGACAGATTTATTGCTAACTTAGATATAGGGTATGACACGATTGTTGGTGAAAGAGGTCTGAAACTTTCAGGAGGAGAAAAGCAAAGAGTTGCCATAGCAAGAGCTCTTCTTAAAAATCCCAAAATTTTTATTTTTGATGAAGCAACATCTGCTTTAGATTCAAAAACAGAAAAATCAATAGAGAAATCTCTCAAAAAATTATCTAATAAAAATACTACTCTGGTTATAGCTCATAGATTATCAACAATTATAGATGCAGATAAAATTATTGTTTTAGAGAACGGTATTATAGCAGAACAAGGAAGTCACAAAGAACTTATAAAGAAAAATGGCCTTTATGCAGAAATGTGGTTGAGACAACAAGAACAGTTGAACTAATTTTATCCAATCGAAAATTGTTCTTTTAAATATTTATCTTCCATACTGTTGGTCTTATCGTAAAGAATGCGCAAGTTAATATTATGTTTTTGAGAAACAAACACTTTTTCAATATTCTTTACTTCTTTAGCATCAGCACTAGCGCTAACTGGGCGAAGTTTTGAGTTGATTATATTAAATTCAACCACAGATTTATTTTTAATTAATGCGCCTTTCCATCTTCTAGGCCTAAAAGGACTTATAGGAGTTAATGCCAGAAGTTCTGATCCAATTGGTAAGATTGGACCATGAGCAGAAAGATTATAAGCAGTAGATCCCACTGGTGTTGCTACCATAACGCCATCACAAGTTAACTCATTCAATCTTTCTGTATTATCAATCTTTATGGAGATTATTGCGCTTTGATGAGTTCTTCTAAAAATAGCGACTTCATTAATAGCAAGTTCAACATGCTTTTTATTTTTAGAGTCAATCACTATCATTTCTAGAGGGTGAACAATTATTTCATTTGCATCTTTTAATCTATCAATTAAATTTAATTTTTGAAATTCATTCATTAAAAAACCAATATTACCTCTGTTGAGTCCAAAAACAGGTATATTGTATGTAATACTTTCTCTCATAGCAGCAAGCATCGCCCCGTCACCTCCAACTGCAACAATTACTTCTGCTTTAGAAAGTTCTACCTGTCCGTACAAATTAAGAAGTTCGTCCGCTACTATTTTAGCTTTTTTATTTTTTGCTATGTGAAAGTGAATTTTCAAAGATTTCACCCTTTTTATGGCATTTTTAATCATTTCAAGTTAAAACATCTTTATATTAAAGGGTGATTAAAATGAAAGCAATAGAAACAGCACTTAGCTTAACCCAAGCTTACAAGTTAGGTATAGAAAGATTTGAAAAGATGCTTGGAGATGAATTTTCTAAAGCAATTGAATTGATGAATAAAACTAATGAGCATATAATAATTTGTGGCATGGGCAAGTCAGGACTTGTTGGAAGAAAAATATCATCCACTCTCGCATCTACGGGAACACCAAGCATTTTTCTTCATCCTGCTGAAGCTATTCACGGTGACTTAGGAAAAGTTCAAAAAAAATCTATAGTGTTGTTGATTTCGTATTCTGGTGAAACAGGAGAAATTATTGCACTCATACCAGCCTTTAAAAGACTTAATGTTACTATAGTTGCCCTTACAGGTGTAAAAGATTCAACTTTGGCATCTAAAGCAGATATTATTTTAGATACTTCAGTAGATAGAGAGGCTTGTCCATTAAATTTAGCTCCTACTACCTCTACAATGATAACTATGGTGTTAGGGGATGCTTTAGCAGTTTCATTAATGGAATTAAAAAATTTTAAGCAAGAGGATTTTGCATTAACTCATCCAGGTGGTTCATTAGGAAAGAGACTGCTTTCGTCAGTAAAAGATGAAATGAAGCAAAGCAACTTACCTTTTACTTGCCAAGATTCTAGTGTTCAAGATGTATTAGTTAAAATGACTGAAGGACGTCTTGGTCTGGCATTAGTTGGTACTAAAGAAAACTTAAAGGGTGTGATCACTGACGGTGATATAAGAAGGGCTTTAATTGACAAAAGTAATTTTTCTGAATTAAAAGCAGCAGATTTAATGAATAAAAATCCTTTGACTGCACTTGAAACTGATAATTTACAATTGGCTGAAAATCGAATGAGAGAAGCAAAAGTTCAATGTTTAATAGTTAAAAATAAAATTAATGATGTTGTGGGTGTTATTCAAATTTTTGAATAACTAGATTGTTAAGTAATGGATATATCTCAATTTGACTATGAATTAAGTGATGATTTAATTGCCCAAAAACCGTGTTATCCCAGAGATAATTCACGTTTGTTAAATTGTATTAATGAAACTCCTGAAGACCTAAAATTTAAAAATCTTACTAAAATACTTAATCCAGGTGATGTTTTAGTAATTAATAATACTAAAGTAATACCATCAAGATTGTCTGGTAAAAAAGATATGGTTAATATTCAAGTAACGTTACACTTAAAAGTTAAGCGTAATTTTTGGAGAGCTTTTATAAAACCTGGTCGTAAATGCAAAATTGGTGAATATATAATCTTTAAAAATAATTTAAAGGCAAAATTAATTGAAAAGTTTGTTGAAGGAGATGTCCTGCTAGAATTTAACAAAGGTGATCAGAGTTTATTAAACGAAGTGCATCATCAAGGAGAAATGCCACTTCCTCCTTATATAAAAAGTGAGATAAAGTCTGATAATGATAAAAAAAATTATCAGACAATATTTGCAGATCAAGATGGAGCTGTGGCTGCACCAACAGCTGGATTACATTTTACTGACAATTTAATAAATAAATTAAAAACTAAAGGTGTCTTGTTTGCGCCAATAACTCTTCACGTGGGCGCTGGCACATTCTTACCCGTCAAGGTTAATAATATACTTGATCATAAAATGCACAAAGAATGGGGTAGTGTAAGTGAGATAACTTCAAACATTATTAACAAAGCAATAGTAAATAATAAGCGTATAATATCAGTAGGTACTACGAGTTTAAGAATATTAGAAACGATAGCAAAAATCAATAATGGGAAAATTAAACCATGGTCTGGTTTTACAGATCTTTTCATAATACCAGGTTTCAAGTTTGAAATTGTAAACTTGCTCATAACAAACTTTCACTTACCAAAATCAACATTGCTAATGCTTGTTTCAGCTTTTCATGGGCAGGAAAATATTTTTAAAAAATATCAATACGCAATCGAACAAAAATATAGATTTTTTTCTTATGGAGATTGTTGTATTTTTTCAAAAAATAATAATAACTGATATGATAAATAAATTTAATTTTAAATTATTATCTAAAGATAAAAATGCTCGTTTAGGCAAGTTAGAAACAGCTCATGGAGATATAGATACTCCAATTTTTATGCCAGTAGGTACAGCTGCTAGTGTGAAAGCTATGCATTTAAGAGATGTAAAAGCTTCTGGCGCTCAAATTATTTTAGCCAATACCTATCATTTAATGCTAAGGCCTGGTCAAGAAAATATAAAAAAAATGGGCGGGGTAAGAAAATTTATGGGATGGAATAAACCTCTTTTGACAGACTCAGGTGGTTTTCAAATTATGAGTTTAGGTAAATTAAGAAAAATTCAAAATGATGGAGTCACTTTCAAATCTCACTTAGATGGAACAAAATACTTTTTATCACCAGAGATAAGTACTGACATTCAAAATTCATTAGATGCAACTATTACAATGCAGTTAGATGAGTGTATTCCTTTTCCTGCTTCATATGAAGAATCAGAAAGAGCTATGAAATTATCTCTTGAGTGGGCTATCAAAAGTAGAGAAGCTTTTCAAAATAGAACTGGTTATGGGCAATTTGGCATCATACAAGGATCTATTTTCCCAGATTTAAGGGAAGAGTCTTCAAAAAAACTAACTGAGTTAAATTTTGAAGGCTATGCAATAGGAGGCTTGGCTGTTGGAGAGGGTCAAGAATTTATGTTCGAAACTTTAGACAATACAACAAAATTTATGTTGGAAAATAAACCAAGATATTTAATGGGTGTAGGCAAGCCGGATGATCTTGTAGGTGCTATAAAAAGAGGTGTTGACATGTTTGATTGTGTTTTGCCCACTCGCTCCGGAAGAACTGGACAAGCGTTCACTTCTAAAGGTCAAGTAAATATAAAAAATTCAAGGCATAGTTTAGATACAAGACCCTTAGACATAGGTTGTAATTGTGAAACTTGTAGAAATTATTCAAGAGCATATCTTCATCATCTTTTCAAAGCTCAAGAAATTTTAGGGCTTATGCTCTTAAGTTTACACAATATTCATTTTTATTTGAATTTGATGAAAAATATTAGAGAGTCCATAAAGAATAGTGATTTTGATAAGTTTGAAAAAACTTTTCTAGAAAATTATTATTCAGGTGATATTGATATAATCTAGCTGAAATTTTTTTAGAATGAAAAAAAATATAGAAAATAAATTAATTAAAGATTTAGCAAAAGAATTTGAATTCGACGTATGTAAAATTACAGATGCTAAACTACCGAAGTCGGCTGCTCTGAGATTAAAAGAATTCATTGATTCAGGCTTTCATGGTGAAATGAAATGGATGGAAAAAACTTTTGAAAGAAGAAAATCTCCTATTAATTTATGGGAAGAAGCAAAATCTGCAATAATCCTTGGTTTAAATTATGGTCCTAAAACTAACCCCTTAGAAAAAAATAATTATAAGAATATTGGAAATATATCAATATACGCCCAAGGAAAGGATTATCATAATCTTATAAAAGGAAGACTTAAAGTACTTTCTAGCAAATTAATTTCTAAATTAAATACAAAAAATAAAACTAAAATTAAGGTATTTGTTGATACTGCTCCAATTATGGAGAAACCATTAGCTGAAAAAGCTGGATTAGGATGGCAAGGAAAACATACTAATTTAGTTTCTAGAGACTTTGGTTCATGGCTTTTTTTAGGTGTGATTCTTATAAATAAATCACTTGAGTATGATGCTCCTGAGAATAATAATTGTGGTTCCTGCAGTAAATGTATTGATATCTGCCCAACTAAAGCATTTGATGCACCAAATAAGTTAGACGCAACAAAGTGCATTTCTTACTTAACGATCGAAAATAAAGGTATAATTCCAAAAAAATATAGAGTGGCGATTGGAAATAAAATATTTGGATGTGATGATTGTTTAGCAATTTGCCCTTGGAATAAATATGCAAAGAAGACTAAAGAGATAAAATTTAATGATAATAAATATAATTTTGATTTAAAAAAATTGCTAAAACTTTCTGATCAAGATTTCAGGAATGAATTTTCAGGGTCTCCAATCAAAAGAATAGGAAGAGATCGGTTTATAAGAAATTGTTGTATAGCCACTGGCAATAGTAAAAATGAAAAGCTTGTGCCTAGTCTAATTAATTTATTGATGAACGATAAATCGTCTTTAGTAAGAGGTGCTGCAGTATGGGCCGTTCAACGAATAGGAAATAAACAAATATTATTGAAAACAAAAATACAACATCTAAACTTTGAGAAAGAAAGAAGTGTCATAGATGAGTGGTATAATTAACACCTATAATGCATTATTTTCAGTTTCTCCTGTCCTTATCCTGGTCGCGCTGTGGAGATCTAAAACAAATATCTTTCCATCTCCTATTTGTCCAGTAGAAGCACTTTGGAGTAAGGCTTCATGAACTGCATCTCGCATTTCATCTGGGACAGCTATTTCAATTTTGAGTTTTGGAACAAACGAAACGCTATACTCCGCTCCTCTATAAATTTCTGTTTGACCTCTTTGCCTGCCAAACCCACGAACTTCAGAGGCTGTCAAACCTTCAACTCCAATCTCTGTTAAAGCATTTCTGACATCGTCTAATTTGAAAGGCTTAATTATAGCAACAAAATATTTCATAATGTTAATCCTTAATCCGAATGATATCCTTTTTCACCATGAGAGCGCAAGTCTAAACCTTCGATTTCTTCTTGCTCATCTACTCTAAGTGGCACTATGAATGAAGTTATTTTTAATATTAAATATGTAAAAACTGAAGTCCAAACAACAGTTAAAACAACAGCTTTAAGTTGAACAAAAAATTGAGAAAGTGCAGTTTGACCTTCAGCTAGTCCTAAGCCTGAAAAAGTTGATGTCGCTAAAAATGCTACTAGCAGTGTACCTAATATTCCTCCCACACCGTGAACAGCAAATACATCAAGACTATCATCAATTTGAAGTTTGCCTCTAATATAATCTACAGCTAGATAACAAAACAAACCGCCAAAGAAACCTAAAATTAAACCACCAGGAACACCTATATAACCGGAGGCAGGAGTTACAGTAGCCAAACCAGCTACCATTCCAGTAACGATACCTATTAAAGAGGGCTTGCCAAATCTTCTCCATTCTATAAACATCCAAACTAATGATGCAGTAGCTGCTGATATATGAGTAACTAGCATCGCCATTCCTGCGCCTCCGTTTGCACCTAAAGCAGACCCAGCATTAAACCCGAACCATCCAATCCACAACATTGAAGCTCCTATCATTGTTAAAATAGGGCTATGCGGAGGTGTTATAGATTTTGGAAAACCTCTTCTTTTTCCAAGCGTTAAAGCTGTTACTAAAGCGGCTGTTCCAGCAGTTGCATGCACAACAATTCCTCCTGCAAAATCCATTGTACCCCAAGAAGATAATTTACCTCCACCCCATACCCAATGAGTAACCGGAACATAAACTACTAATAACCACATACTTAAGAAGATAAGCATTGCTGAAAATTTTATTCTTTCAACAAAAGCACCTATCATTAAAGCGGGTGTTATAATTGCAAAAGTCATCTGAAAAGTGGCAAACAGGCTTTCGGGAATACTTCCAGATGGACTGTTAACATCCATGGCATTCAAAAAAATGTTACTAAATCCTCCAATCCATTCATTTCCTTCAGAAAAAGCTAAACTATATCCTAAAATCACCCATATAACTGACACCATACAGGCAAGGGCAAAATGTTGCATTAATACTGAAACAACGTTTTTAGAATTAACTAGTCCTGCATAAAATAAAGCCAAACCGGGTAAAGTCATAAATAAAACTAATGCTGTTGATGTTAGTACCCAAGCTGTATCACCATTATTTATTTCTGCAAATGCTGGATAAGAAAAAATACTAAAAACAACTATAATTAAAAAATTTTTAGTAAAATTAAAAAAATTGGAAAAACAAACCATAATTACCCCCTAAATCGACAAAAAGAACATATGGTATTTTTAAATATTTACAAAAAAATGCGTTAAAATTATAATATTCTTTATTAAATTGCCTAATCATTAATCAAAAAAAAACAAATAAGAGATTGACTATAATAGATATTATTTAATTATTCTTTTTTCAAATGAGTAAAAGTGTAATACTTATCAATAATTTTAAAAGGTTTGTAGTGTCAGAAATTATAATAAAACAACTTGCTCCAAGAGGTTATCTAAGAGCTGCTATAAATATGAGTAATTTTTTATTAGTTACTGGTAAAGAAGCTAATGGAGATCCTCATGGAGTTTCTCCTGATATGGCAAAAGCTTTAGCTCATGAATTAGGTGTTGATATTGAATTGATTGCATTCTCTGGGCCTGGAGAATTAGCAGATGCTATTTTTGAAGATAAATGGGATATTGGTAATATTGCTAATGAGCCAGAAAGAGCAAAATCTATTAACTTTAGTTGTCCTTATACATTAATAGAATCAACCTTTTTAGTAAGAAAACATTTAAATTTTAACACTATAAAAGATATTGATAATGAAGGAATTAGAATAGCTGTAGCAGAAAGAAGTGCTTATGACCTATGGTTAACCGAAAATATAAAAAAAGCAGATTTAATTAGAGCGAAGTCAATTGATGAATCTTTTTCAATTTTTCAGGAAAAGCAATATGAAGTTTTAGCTGGACTAAGACCCAAACTTTCTGACGATATTAAAAAAACTAAAGATTGTTTGATTTTAGATGAAAGTTTTACATATATTAATCAATGTATTGGTAGTAAATTAAATAATACAGAAGCTGCAAATTTTATTAATAAATTTATCAAAAAGAATATTGATAATGGTTATATTAAAAGTCTGTTAATAAAATATAATGTTTTTGGTAAATTATCTCTTCCAAAAAATTAGAAAACTAATAAAGTGCCACATATATGAAAAACACGGCTCCAATTTTGGCAATTTTTTCTACTATTTTCTTTTGGGGCTCTTCTTTTCCTGTAATGTCATTTATACTAGAAACTTCCACTCCATTAATTTTGGGTGCAGGTAGATTTTCTTTAGCGGCATTCATTTCATTATTGTGGTGTGTTTTCAATTATAAGAAGAAAATTAGGTTAAATCATTTTTTTAGATATTTCATTGCAGGATTTGTAGGTATTTTTTTATATAATTTATTTTTAAATTATGGTCAGCAAAATGTATCAGCTGGTGCTAGTAGTTTCATAGTAAATTGTAATCCTTTGTTTACGGTGTTAATAGGCTTTTTGATTTTAAAACAAAAAGTCTCATTCATTCATTGGTCATGTGTCTTTTTTTGTTTATTAGGTGTATGTATAATTTCTATTGATCAAGAAGGTGGATTAGAATTTGGTAGTGGTTCAACATTAATTTTATTTGCAGCAATTTTAACTGCTATTTATTTCCATATATTAAAACCGTTGGTTTTAATATATGGAGCTATAACTTCAGCTGCTTATACGATTTTATTTGGAACTTTACCTATGATTTTTTGGTTTCCAGAAACATTTTATTTTATAATTAATTCTAATAGTGAAGTACAAATAGCTTTTTTGTGGCTGTCTTTATTTCCTACAACAATAGGTTATTTAACCTGGACTTATGCAGTTGGTTACTTTGGAGCTAATAAAGCTTCATTATTTCTCTATTTAATTCCACCAATTTCAATAATATTAAATTTTTTATGGTATGATAAAGATCCTTCATTAAACACAATTTTTGGCGGAACGATTATTATAATAAGCTTACTTTGCACCTATTTTTTAATAAAAACAAAAAATCAATTTTAGTATTATTTTAATATTCGATGGAGCGGGTAGCGAGAATCGAACTCGCGTCATTAGCTTGGAAGGCTAAGGTCTTACCACTACACAATACCCGCATAGATAACTGATTTATAAGTGTTTATATATAAAATGTAAATAGCAACTTTATAATTATATATAATCAAAAAAAACTAATTTATTGTCTAAGAGTTCCACCCAAGAAGGTTTTGTTTAATAATATATTCCAAGAATTTTATTGAATATTCATTATCATTTAGACATGGAATATATTCGAAACTTTCCCCGCCATTTTCAATAAATAACTCTCTTGCTTCAACATTAATTTCTTCAAGTGTTTCCAAACAATCTGATATAAATCCTGGAGCGACAACAGCAATATTTTTTTGACCCTGTTTAGCTAGGTCTATAATTGTTTCGTCAGTATAAGGTTGAAGCCATGGTTCAGGTCCAAATCTAGATTGAAATGTTACTAAAATTTTGTCATCTGGCCATTTAAGCTCTTCCTTTAGAAGTCGAGCTGACTTTATACAATGACAATGATAAGGGTCTCCAGCCATAAAATATCTCTTAGGGATACCATGAAAAGATACGATTAATTTGTCTAGTTTATTTTTATTTATAACATTTTTCTTAACTGTCTCGGCCAAAGCTTTAATATAGTTATGATTATCAAACCAAGGAGCTATGGTTCTAAGATCAGGTTGCCATCTTTGTTTTAACATCCACTTAAAAACTTCATCTTTAACTGTTGCAGAAGTACTAGCCGCATATTGAGGGTACAAAGGAACTAGAAGAATTTTAGAACAGCCATTTTTAGTCATTTTGTTGAGTGTTTTCTCAATCTCAGGTGTCCCATATCTCATTGCATATTCAATTGAAATATTCTTATAACTTTCAAAAATTTTCTTTAATTTACTTGTTTGATTTATTGTAAATTTTCTTAGGGGGGATCCGTGATTATCTTTATCCCAGATTTTTTGGTAGGCTTTGCCGGATTTTGAAGGTCTAAAGGTTAATATAGGCCCGTTTAGTATTAACCACCATAGCGGTCTAAAAATATCTACAACTCTTTTATCCATTAAAAATTGTTTTAAATATTTTCTCATTGACCAGTAATCAGTTCCTTCAGGAGTGCCTAAATTAACTAATAGAATACCAATGTTAGATTTATCAGGAAATAACGGGTGATCTTTAGGTTTATCAATTATAGCCAATTTAAAGCTCTTAATAAATTTTTATGCATATTTTTTATATACAATATTTTCTGTTTTGTTAAATGCATGTTTAAGTGCGATAGTTAAATCAGATATCATTTTATCTGTATGAAGAGGTCCTGGGGTAATCCTAAGTCTTTCTGTACCTTTTGGAACTGTGGGATAGTTAATAGGTTGAATATAATGTCCAAAGTCATTTAGCAATATATTACTTATTTCACTGCATCTAATTGGATTGTTAACCATTACTGGTACAATATGTGAGTTGTGATCTAAATAATTGATGTTTTGTTTTGATAAATATTTCTTAAGCGTAGTTGTTTTTTGTTTTTGTAAAATTCTCTCATAATTTGAATTTTTTAAATATTTAATAGATACAGTTGCAGCTTTTGCAAGTGCAGGTGGCATTGCTGTAGTAAAAATAAAACCGCTAGCGTAACTTCTGATCGCATCACAAACTTCTTGAGAAGATGAGATATAACCACCCATAGTCCCGTAAGCTTTGCCAAGTGTACCTTGGATTATATCTATCGAATTTTGTAAATTCATCATTTCAGCTATACCAGCGCCAGTGTTTCCATACATACCAACAGCATGTACTTCATCTAAATAAGTTAGTGCATTATGTTTTTTTGCAATGTTGACTATATTTTCAATGTCACCAAAGTCTCCATCCATTGAATAAACAGATTCAAATATAATAATTTTATGTTTTTCAATAGGATAATTTTTAATCAATTTTTCTAAATGATCTAGGTCATTATGTCTAAAAATTTCTTTTGTTACATTTGATTTTTTTATACCATTAATTATAGAGGCATGATTTTTTTCATCAGAGAAAACAACAACATCATTCAATATACGTAGTAAGGTACTAATGCTTGATTCGTTAGCCACATATCCAGAAGAAAATACTATTGCTTTTTCTTTACCATGTAAAACTGCTAATTCTTTTTCTAAGTCGACAATTGCAGAGCTATTGCCAGAAATATTTCTTGTTCCTCCAGAACTTGTTCCCATGCTTTTAACAGCATTAACCATAGAATTAATGATTAGATTATTTTGACTCATTCCTAAATAATCATTTGAACACCATACTATAATGTCAGAATTTATAGAATTAACTCGCAAAGAAGCTTTTGGATGTAGGCCTGCATGCCTTTCAATTTCATTGAAATGCCGGTATCTACCTTCAGATTTCAACTTATTGATTGATGCCTTAAATGTTTCTGAATAGTTCAATTTTTACTTCTAACTGCTTTTAGATATAAAGTAATATCAAACTATTTATTTTCAACTTTTTTATGTAATTAACAAAAAGATTAATATCAAAGCACTTTTAAAAATTTTTTAAATTTTTATCATTACACTTGAATTTTTTTAGAGATTTTATATAAAAGTGAATATTAATTATTTACTAAATGGATATTAAAAGTGGGTTCATCAAAAATTAAGAAATCAAAAAATGAAACTTTTGGCAAAGGTGCAGATAGAGGTGGTATTTTAGGCAATAGAATATTACTTCCCGAAGATTATACACCTAATAATAATGAAGAATTTATGAATGATAAACAATTAGAGTTTTTTAGACAAAAACTTACAAGTTGGAAATTAGATTTACTTAATGAGGCTACAGATACTAAAGATAATCTTTCTACAGAAGGTTTACAAAGACCTGATATAGCTGATAGAGCACAAGTAGAATCAGACGCATCTATTCGATTAAGAACACGTGATAGAGAAAGAAAACTAATTAGCAAAATTGATGAGGCTTTAAGAAGAATTGATTTAAAAACATATGGTTATTGTGAAGATACTGGTGAACCCATAGGTCTTGGGAGATTAAAAGCCAGACCAATAGCTTCTTTGAGTGTTGACGCGCAAGAGCGACATGAGAAAATGGAAAAAATTCATAAAGATGCGTAATTTTAGATAATTAGAACAAACCAAGAACATATTTGACATAAGAACAAAAGGTGAATATAATTTATACTTCAATGTAAGTGTTTATGGTTGAAACTATTTAAACCATATGTCAGTAAGGAGGTAAATAATGAATGCTGAGGTAATTAAAATGTCTAATCAAGATAAAGAAAGAAATGTAGCTTTAGAATCTGCTATTGGACAGATTGAAAAAGCATTTGGAAAAGGTTCAGTCATGAAATTAGGTACATCTGGAGAAAATTTGGATGTTCAAGCAATTTCTACTGGTTCTCTTGGACTTGATGTTGCGTTAGGTATTGGTGGTTTACCAAAGGGAAGAATTGTAGAAATATATGGACCTGAAAGTTCTGGTAAAACAACCCTGGCTTTACATGTTGTAGCTGAAGCGCAGAAAGCAGGTGGGACATGCGCGTTTGTAGATGCTGAACATGCTTTAGATCCAGTATATGCTAAAAAATTAGGAGTTAATATAGATGATTTGCTAATTTCACAGCCTGACGCAGGTGAACAAGCACTAGAAATAGCTGACACATTAGTAAGATCAGGAGCTATATCTGTTTTAGTTGTTGATTCTGTTGCTGCTTTAGTGCCTAGAGCTGAATTAGAAGGTGATATGGGTGACAGTCATATGGGGCTTCAAGCTAGATTGATGAGTCAAGCATTGAGAAAATTAACATCATCTATATCTAAGTCTAATTGTTTAGTTATATTTATTAATCAGATTAGACAAAAAATTGGCATTATGTTTGGTAATCCAGAAACAACATCTGGAGGAAATGCGCTTAAGTTTTATGCATCTGTTAGACTTGATATCCGTAGAATAGGCGCAATCAAGGATAAAGATGACATAATTGGTAATCAAACGCGAGTTAAAGTGGTTAAAAATAAAGTAGCTCCGCCTTTTAGAACAGTAGAATTTGATATTATGTATGGTGAAGGTATATCTAAAAATGGTGAAATAATTGATTTAGGTGTGTCTGCGGATATAATAGAAAAGTCTGGTTCATGGTTTTCTTATAATGATCAAAGAATTGGCCAAGGAAGAGAGAACGCTAAAAATTTCTTGAACGAAAATACTGAAATTGCTTTAGAAATAGAAGATAAAATAAAAGGTAATTCTGTTTTAGTTGAAGAGATTTTAATGAATCCAGAGCAACAAAATTCTGAAGAAGAAAAATAAATGTATTGTAGATTTGATTTTTGCTAGATTGGTGTTATCAAGAGTTAAACTTAATAATACAGTCTAGCATAATGATTAACCAAAAAAATTCAGTTAATGAAATAAGAAAAACTTTTATTAATTATTTTAACAAAAACAATCATCAAGTTATATCTTCTAGTAATTTAGTCCCAGAGAATGACCCTACACTGCTCTTCACAAATGCTGGTATGGTACAATTTAAAAATATTTTTACTGGTCTAGAACACAGAGAATATAATAAAGCTGTATCATCTCAAAAATGCTTGAGAGCAGGCGGAAAGCATAACGACCTTGAGAATGTTGGCAGGACAGCTAGGCATCATACGTTTTTTGAAATGTTAGGTAATTTTTCTTTTGGAGATTATTTTAAAGAAAAAGCCATTTATCAAGCGTGGGAATTATTAACAAAAGAATACGCAATCCCAAAAGAAAAATTAATGGTAACTATCTTCCATAATGACAAAGAAGCTGAATTGCTGTGGAAAAAAATTTCTGGTTTTAAAGATGATAAGATAATTAAAATTAAAACTAGTGATAATTTTTGGAGTATGGGTGATACAGGTCCATGCGGTCCATGCTCTGAAATATTTTATGATCACGGTGATAAAGTTGAAGGTGGTCCTCCTGGTTCTAAAAATGAGGACGGGGACAGGTTTATTGAAATATGGAATTTGGTATTTATGCAATATGAACAAATTTCTAATAATGAAAGAATTAGTTTACCAAAACCTAGTATTGACACAGGCATGGGGTTAGAACGGATATCTGCACTATTACAAAATACTCATAATAATTATGAAACAGATATGATGAAAAATCTTGTAAACTCTTCAGCATTTCTAACTAGCACGGATCAAAATACAGATAATATTATATCTCATAGAGTTGTTGCAGATCACTTAAGGTCAATGTCATTTTTAATTGCTGAGGGTGTATTACCTAGTAATGAAGGAAGAGGTTATGTTTTAAGAAGAATAATGAGAAGAGCCATGCGTCACACGCATATGCTTGGTGCATTAGATCCGGTTATATATAAATTAGTAGAATATTTAATTAAAGAAATGGGTGAAGCATTTCCTGAATTAATAACTCAAAAATTAATCATAAAAAAAACAATTCGTGACGAAGAGATCAAGTTTAAAGATACCTTGGATAGAGGCATGAGATTATTATTGAACGAAATAGACGATAAAGTGTCCTCAGGTGTTCTATCTGGTGAAAAAGCGTTTGAATTATATGACACTTATGGTTTTCCAATAGATTTAACTGAAGATGTATTAAGGTCCTATGGATGGACAGTAGATCATTCAGGATTTGAAAGTTCAATGAATAACCAAAAAAATAAAGCTAGACAAGCATGGTCAGGATCGGGTGATAAGCAATATGATCAAGAAATTTTAAAGCTTTTATTAAAACTTCCTAGTACAGATTTCCAAGGATATGATAATACTTTCTTAGAAACTCAAATTAATTTAATTATTAAAAATAATGAAATAGTAAAAAATATTTCATTTGGTGACAAGGTTGATGTCGTTTTTAACAAAACCATTTTTTATGCAGAATCCGGTGGACAAATTGCAGATAAAGGAAGCTTGGAAGGAGTGGGATTTAAGGCAAATGTTCTTAAAACCAAAAAAATTAATATTGGAAATAATAAAAATATATTTATTTCAACTATTGAAGTCTTATCAGGAAACTTACAAAGCGGTGATATTGTTAAACAATTAATCGAATTAGATCACAGAAAACAATTATGCTCTCATCATTCAGCAACACATTTGCTACATGAAGCACTAAGACAAAAATTAGGTGATCATGTCGCTCAAAAAGGTTCTCTGGTTACACAAGAAAAATTAAGGTTTGATTTTAGTCATCCAAATCCAATTTCTACACAAGAAATAATGGATATTGAAGATGAAGTTAATTTTAGAATATATTGTAATGATGATGTTTTAACTAAAATTATGAATCCAAGCGATGCTATTAAAAGAGGTGCGATTGCTCTTTTTGGAGAAAAGTATGGGGAAAAAGTTAGAGTGGTTTCAATTGGCAAAAGTGATGATGCAAAGAGAGATGCTTGGTCAGTTGAACTGTGTGGTGGCACTCATGTTAAAAGAACTTCAGAGATCTTATCTTTTAAAATTATTTCTGAAACAGGTGTTTCTTCTGGAGTACGTCGAATAGAAGCTGTAACAAATATTGCAGCAGTAAAGTTTTATAATGATAAGATTCATAAAGTTACAAGCATATCAAATCTATTGAAAACTAACAATAATCAAGTAGAAAAAAAAGTTGAACAATTAATTAAAGAAAATCAAAGAATTAACAAGGAGTTAAAACGTCTAAAAAAGAACCCAACCACAACTGAAAAAAATAACTCTGTCAAAGAAACAATAAAGGGAATTATTTTTGAGTATATAATATTTGATGATTTAGCAATTAAAGAATTAAAATCAAATGCTGAAAAGTTAATTAAAAACAATAAATCTGACATAGTTTGCCTCATTAGTAAAATTGATAGCAAAGCATCCTTAGTTATTGCAGTAGAAAAGAAACTAGCTGAGAAGATAAGTGCAGTAGAAATGGTAAAAGAAGTTTCGACTATTTTAGGTGGTAAAGGTGGAGGTGGAAGAGTTGATATGGCCCAGTCTGGAGGTTCATCACCAGAAAACACTCTGTTGGCTATTGAAAGTTTAAAAAAATATATTAATAAACATTTATAGAGTTTGCATTGTTAGAAAAATTAAATGAAGAAATTATTTCTTTTAAAGAAACAGCAATCATGGAAATAGCAAACTTTGGAAGAAAATATACAAAAGATACTGGTAAACACGTCTATCCTGCCTGGTTCGGAGAGGGTGATACTCCAACTAGTAAATTAATATATGATAAAAGCATAAATGCCTTGAATGAGGGTAAAACTTTTTATACCTATCAAAATGGAACACCTAAACTTCGATCTGAAATTACAAAGTATATGAATGAAGTTTTCAATATAAATACTAAGCCAGAAAATCATAGCGTGGTTACTGGTGGTATGATGGGGCTTAGACTAATTTGCGATTTAATAGTCAGTAATGGAGATGAAGTTGTTATGATTGGTCCTGTGTGGCCTAATATCAGATCTTCTGTTTTACTAAAAAAAGGTAATATAAAAGAAATTTCACTAGAATTGAAAAATGGAGATTGGGTAATTGATTTTGATTTATTACTAAACTCAATTACCGCAAAAACAAAAATGGTATTTGTGAACAGCCCAGGAAATCCAACAGGTTGGGTTATGCCTAAAGAACAACAAAAATTATTATTAAATTATACACGTCACTTAGGTTGTTGGCTAATATCTGATGAAGTTTATCATCAGATAACATTCAATGATTTTGTATCGCCTAGCTTCCTTGAACTTTCAAAACCTAATGATAGATTGATAGTAATTAATTCTGCTTCAAAAAGCTTTAACATGACAGGATGGAGAATAGGTTGGATTACCCACCCAGAAGAGCTTGGAAGTCATATTGCTAAGTTGGTTCAAATAACGACAACAGGTGTTCCTGAGTTTCTTCAAAATGGTTTGGTTTCAGCATTAGAGAATTATAAAACTATTACTCTTGAACTACGAAAAAATTTAAAAAAATCTAGAGATATTATGTTTGATAGGTTAGTGAATTGGAAAAAAGTTGAATGTAGTATTCCTGAAGCAGCATTTTATGCATTTTTTAAAGTTAAAGGTATTAATGATTCACTAGATTTTGCTAAGAAATTAATTTTAGAAACAAATGTTGGTGTAGCACCAGGTATAGCTTTTGGAGCATCTGGTGAAGGACATCTTAGGATCTGTTTTGCCGCAAAAGATACTTTTATAATTGAAATTATGGATAGGTTAGAACCTGCACTAAATAAATAATTTATTTACCAAGGAGTAATAGAACTTTTTAATTTTCTATATCCGTCTATAAAACCAGGTCTATTATGTCCATATATTTCATCAAATGCGTTAAGAGCATTGTCTAGCCACTTTTTAAGTTTTGTATTCTCTGGATTAGCGTCTATATATGCGTCTCTTATCAGTACAAAGTGAATTCTAGGGTCATATGGTTTTTTTGTTCCCCCCAAGGTCTCATCTCCATCAAGAAGCCTTAATAACATCGCATCAGCTGATCCTAAGGTTTGTTCGTGTATAGGTGAACCTTCCATTCTATACATGACTGATGTCATATCTCTACCATTTCCTGTTTTATAACCCATTGACTGCCAAGCTATATCCATTTTTAGATCACTTTTTACATAATCAAGCACTTTTTGCCCAAATTCTCTAAGAGGATCTGAAATATCTGCTAACAAGTCAGTCAATCTATCTCCATCTAAGTCTGTTGCTAGGACAATGCATTCTTGATTATTAATTATATCCCATACTAATAAGCCATAATTTGTGTCTGCAATGTGTTGTTCAATTTTACCAGACCAATTTTCCATGCCTTCTTTAAAGTCTTTAGGTAGCAGAGATATTATTTTATCAATATTTGTTTTATGTTCTTGATATGCATTTACAGCCCATTTCCTACCAATTTCAAATTTTGTTTCCTCAAGTAGCCAAATAAGAAGGCCTGCATTTATACCATCCTCCATAGCCTGAGTAGGTTTGAAAGCTACTCTTCCCAATTTTCCAGTGTCATTAACCATTTTTAAAAAAAGGCGACATGCATAAGCCATTTGTACTCCAGGCGTATTCATTTCAGTATGAACGATGCCCGTTTTCTCATTTACACTAAACTTAGATTTATCTTGCGAATAAGGTAGACAGGGCATACATCTTACAACTGTTATTGGGCCGTATGGACGAACGTTGCAATACACACCTGCCTGAGTTCTTAAGGGAGCATTTCCAGACTTACCCATAACAACCACTTTTTTTCCAGTTTTGTCACTAACATAAGCATCACCAGCAGTAGACCATTTGATTGAAGTGTTTTTCATATTTCCAAACCAACTTAAAGCTTCTAGTTCTGTATCATGACGGATTTGAGACCACATCGGCACAGCATAAAAAGGAAGATTTAAAATATCTGTGGCTGCAATAGTTCCTAATAATGCATAGGCATCAGTTAATGAATGACATATTGGTTTTACAATTCCGTCGTGATTTCCACCCTTCCACACTGTAGCATTTGGATAGCCATTTGGTCTTATTTCAGTTTCTTGATATAGATTACTTAGATAGGATTTTAAGTCACCGCCTTCAGCTTCTATCTTAGCTATCTTTATTAGATCTAACATATTTTTCCCTTATTACTTTTTGAAACGTTGTTTTGAAATGATTATTATTATTTATACATACATAAATTATTTGATTAATTAAATATTTTTTAGAAAAATTTTGAGGGTCTTTATATCTTTTATTTCTTCAAAATATTTTAAATTATTTGGCCCCATATATTCTTCTTCAATTATGTGGTTTATTAAATTAATAAGAGGATTCCAATACCCATTAAAATTAATTATACCTACATTTTTGTTTTTAATTTGACTTAATTGGCACCATGTTAAAACTTCAAAACATTCATCTAATGTGCCAATTCCACCTGGTAAAACTAAAAAACCATCAGATTTGTTATACATAAGTTTTTTTCTTTGATGCATAGTCTTGGTCTTAATTAGTTTAGTATTAAAAATTTTAGAGTGAGTGGGGCTTAAAAGATCTTTTTTTAATAAAAAATTTGGGATAATACCTGTTGTTTTTGCACCATTTTGTATTCCTGATAATGCAACTGCTCCCATAATACCATTCTCACCACCACCAAAAATTATATTTAAATTATTTTCAGCAATTATTTTACCAATAATTTTAGCTGCTTTTTCATTTTCTATGTTTTTTCCAGAAACTGAGCCACCAAAAACACAAATACTTTTTTTCAAGATTACTCCAATTTAATCACAAATAATTAAAAATTGTATGTTAGTTTTATTTATTTTAATGTAATAAAATTAATTAGCCTAAGGTTTTTTTATGAAATTTTCCAAAGTTGTTTATTTTTTGTTAGTAGGGACATTACTAGCTATTGTAGCTTTACTAATTGTTTTTTATCAACAAGATATTGAAGAAAAAAAAGAGGTAATTGTTCCTTTAGTAAAAGAGGGTGTTGACGCAAAACCAATAGAAATTAAACCTACAACAAGAAATCAAACTGCAGAAACGATAAAACTTGAAGTGGTAAGAGTTAGGCCAGATGGAAGCCTTGTTATTGCTGGCAAGGGTTTACCAAACTCTAAGGTGGAAATAATTTCTGGAGCGCAAGTTATTGCAGTAACTACCAGTGACAAAATTGGAGATTTTGTAGCAGTTCCTGAAAAACTGCTCAATGCAGGAGAATATCTTTTATCTTTTAGACAAACCACTCAAGATAATAAAGTTGTGATAGCTAATAAGTCAGTTGCTATAAATGTAACTGGTGGAATAAAAGATGTTCCTATTGTTGCCATAGTTGATAGTGAAGGGAAACTTGGTGCCAAAGTAATACAAGCTCCAGGTTTAAATAGCAGAAAAGAAATTAGTAAAGAAAAAGAAATAAATATTAACGAAGATAAAAGGGATCCATATATTGCAATTTTGGCTATTACCCATGATACAAAGGTAGGGCAATTAGTTTTATCAGGAGAGGCCCACAATGGAGTACAAATAAATGCGGGTTTTTCTGGACAAGACACCTCTTCCACTAAGATTATTAATGACGAGTGGACCTTATCAATACCTGGTAAGCTTATTGCAGGTAAACAAAAGGTTTTTGCAGTTTTATTAGGAAAAAATGGTAAGGTCTTATCCGAAAATTCAATCATAATTAGTGGAAAAACCGTTCAAAATGCTAATGGTAAAACTTTTGTAGTTGTCCAAAAAGGGGATGCTCTTTGGAATATAGCTTATCAAAGACTTGGTGTAGGGAATCGTTATATTGATATTGTTAATCTTAATAAAAATAAAATTGTAAATCCTGATTTAATTTATCCAAAACAACTTTTTATTATTCCTAGCAAAAGTATAAATTAGATATAACGTAAATATAGATGATTGATTCTCAACTAAATAAAATTTTAAAACCCACTTTAACTGCAATAGCAAAAAAGTTTATTAAATTAGGTGTAAAAGCAAACCATGTTACTTTTATAGGGTTTTTTTTTGGTATTTGCTGTTTGTACCTTATAATCAAATCTCTATTTATTAATGCGATAATCTTCCTTTTCTTAAACAGATTTTGTGATGGACTAGACGGTGCAATTGCACGTATTAAGGGAGAAAGTGATATTGGCGCCTTTTACGATATTATTTTAGATTTTTTATTCTATTCATCATTTCCTATTGCCTTTATTTTTGTAGATTTAAATTATTCTTATTCTGTATGTTTTTTGGTATTAAGTTTTGTCGGAACTCAATCAACTTTTTTGACAACTGCTTGGATTATAGAGAAAAATAAAATTTCAATTTCAGACGGGCAAAAAAAATCTTTTTTTTATTCAAGTGGAATTACGGAAGGTTTTGAGACAATCATATTTTTTACAATGATGTTATTATTCCATGAATTCTTTAATTACATTGCATATCTTTTTGGTATATTATGTTGGATCACTTTTTTAACGAGAGTGATTTTTGTTAAAAACATTCTAAACACAAAAAAGACTGTCAATTAACTCTTTTATTTGATAAAAAAAAATTAAACTATTTTAGGCCTAGATGATGGTTAATATTAATAACAAATTAAGTGATGAACAATACAGAGTTACACAACAACATGGAACAGAACCAGCTTTTTCTGGTGCTTATTGGGATAAAAAAGAAGCAGGGAGTTACTCCTGTATTTGTTGTGATACAATCCTTTTTTCAAGTAAAACAAAATATGACTCTGGTACAGGATGGCCAGCTTTTTTCAAACCTGTTTCAGATAGTGTGATAGGCGAAAAAAAAGATAATTCTTTTTTTATGCAAAGAATTGAAGTTCATTGTTTAAATTGTAATGCACACCTGGGTCATGTCTTTCAAGATGGGCCAAAGCCCACAGGTTTACGTTATTGCATAAACTCGGCATCTTTAAATTTTAAAAAAATAGAACAAGAATGATTAATGTTAGGAACAACTAAAATATATGGTTGTATTGCTGACCCAATTGATCATGTAAAAGCACCTACATTATTTACTTCAATTTTTAATAAGAAAAATATTGATGCGGTTATGATACCAATTCATTTAAAAGAAGATAATTTGGAAAACGTTATAACTTCACTAAAATTAATTGAAAATTTTAAAGGTATGACCATTACAATTCCACATAAAAAAATTATATCTAAATTATGTGATTATCTTGAGCCAGACGCAAAATTTACAGGTGCAGTTAATTGGATTAAATTTGACAAAGATAGAAAATTAATTGGAAATAACTTTGATGGCCAAGGGTTTATAAATGGTTTTATTGGACAAAATTATTCTTTAAAAAATAAAAGTGTTTGCCTTTTTGGAGCGGGTGGTGCCGCTGTTTCAATTGGGTGTTCGCTGGCTAGTGAACAAATAAAATCTTTAAAATTAATTAACAGAGACATAAACAAAGCTATTCATTTGAAAAACAAAATAGAGGCTAAATATGATTTTTTAAAAGTTGAGGTTCACCCAGTAAATGATTATTCATTAGCTGATAGTGATATTATAATAAATGCAACAAGCTTAGGTCTTAAAACAACAGATAAACTTCCTTTTGATATAACAAGAAGCTCAACTAATGCTGTGATTGCTGATATAATTATGCAACCAGAAGAGACTGAATTATTAAAACATGCAAAATCTTTGGGACGGTCTATTCATCATGGAAAATATATGATAGAAAGTCAAATCGATTTGGTAGGTGATTTTTTAAAATTTGGTAAATTGTAGGAAAATATATGGAAAACAATTCTGTTTGGGACAAAAAACAATTAGAAAAATTAATTAAATTATGGGATGAAGGTTTACCTATTACTAAAATAGGTCTCAAATTAGGTGTTTCAAGAAATGCAATTGCTGGCAAGGCCCATAGACTAGGGCTACCAAAAAGGAATTCACCAATTTCAAAATCTGGGGATCCTAGGAAGAATAAAGTTGTTTCTAATCTTAACACTAATAAAGAACTTCCCCTTAAAATTTCACTCAGAGAAGTCGAGTGGTCTAGAAATCGTTGTTGTTGGCCGATTGGTGACCCTAAATTGCCTGGTTTTTCTTTTTGTGGCACATCAATAATGCCAGGTCGACCCTATTGTGAAGAGCACTCTAATTTGGCTTATACTACTACAAGAGAAAGTTAACTACTTTACTATGATGCGGCTTATTAAAAAGCGTTTAGATTATAAGCCCTTAAAATGGTTGCCTGAAGATACTAATCTTGAATTTTTAATTTTTGAAGATTATACAATTGTAAAATCTCAAATTATATTTAAAAAAAACAAATCAAATATAATTAAAAACTTTTGTTTGAACAATACAATCGAATTAAATGGATTAAATTTAATTACAAAGAAGTTTTTATTAATTATTGATGAAATAAAAACTTTAAATATAAAAATTGATAATTTAAAACAAAATAATGAAATTGTTTCAATACCCATTCCAGATAATGCGAATTCACTAAAAATTTCCACTGAAGTAAAAATTTTTCCTAAAGATAACACTTCTTTGGAAGGATTATACGAAACTAATAATATGTTTTGTACTCAATGTGAACCAGAAGGATTTAGAAAAATAACATGGTTTCCAGACAGACCAGATTGTTTAAGTAAATTTACTGTAAAAATTGAGTCCTCAAATAAATTTAATACGTTAATTTCAAATGGTAATTTGATTGAGGAGGGATCCAAAAAAAATGAGAGACATTTTAAACTTTGGCATGATCCTTTTCCAAAACCTTCATATTTATTTGCTTTAGTTGTTGGTAATTTAGAATTTTATGAATCTAATTTTACAACTTTTTCGAATAGAAAGATTATGATCAAAATATTTACTGAACTTGGAAATAAATCTCTTACAAAATATGCAATGAAAAGCCTAAAAAATGCCATGAGTTGGGATGAAAAAAAATATGGATTAGAATACGATTTGGATACTTTTATGATAGTTGCAGTCAGCCATTTCAACATGGGAGCAATGGAAAATAAAGGCTTAAATATTTTTAATTCAAAGTTTATTCTTGCTGATGATAAAACAGCTACAGATAGTGATTTTAAAAATATAGAAGCTATAGTTGCGCATGAATATTTTCATAACTGGACCGGCAATCGAATTACTTGTAGGGATTGGTTTCAACTAACTTTAAAGGAAGGATTAACAGTTTTTAGAGATCAAGAGTTTTCTGCAGATATGAACCAAAAAGGAGTTAAAAGAATAGAAGATGTTTTACTGCTGAGATCTATACAATTTCCTGAAGATGCTGGCTCCAATTGTCATCCAATAAGGCCGGAAAGTTATTTTGAGATTAACAATTTTTATACACCTACTGTATATGAAAAAGGAGCAGAGATTATTCGAATGATATCCAATTACCTTGGTGAAAAGCGTTTTAGAAAAGGAATGGATGTTTATTTTAAGAGTTATGACGGTAAAGCAGTAACGTGTGAAAATTTTATAGACGCTCTTACCAAAGGTAGTAAATTGGATTTAAAAATATTCAAAAAATGGTATTCTCAACCAGGAACACCAACTGTAAATATTTGCAGAGAGATAAAAAGTTCTGGAATCAAACTTAATTTTTTTCAACGAATAAATGATAAAAAAACTAGTTTACCACTACCTATTAAAATATCTTTTTTAAATAAAGAAGGTAACTTTGTTAAATTTAAATTAAATAATTCAAAATTAAGTTATGAACATGTTTATTTATTAACTAAATGTGAAGATAGTGTTAAAGTAACTACTAATGAAATAAACCTTGTACCCTCGCTTTTAAGAGAGTTTTCTGCTCCAGTAATATTAGAAACTGATTTAAACGTTAATGAATATATTCACATACTTAAATTTGACAATGATTCTTTTAATAGATGGGATGCAATTCAAAATTTATATTTAGACTGTTTTCGTAACAAATCTACAGTTAAATCTCTTACTAAATCATTAAAAGATTTATTATTAAATAAAACTATTGATTTTTCTTTAATGGCACTCTTTTTGGAATTACCATCTAGAAATTCATATGAGAACTTATTAGAAATTGCTGATCCAATTGATGTGTATTTAAGAAAAATAGAACTCATAAAGTCAATTGCAAAAAATTTGCAAGATATCCTAGAAAAATTAGCATTCAAGATTTTTGATAGTGGAATCGAAAACAATGAATCTGTAGGGAAAAGAGCATTCCTAGAAAAAATACTAAAATATTTAATGTTGATAGATAGTGAAATAGGAACCAAGATCAGCAAAAAAATTGCAACAAGTAATAATATGACGCTTTCCATTGCGGGCTTAAAGTGTTTATGTTTAAGTGATAAAAAAGTAGCATTAAAATATTTAAATAATTTTTATCTGAAGTGGAGTAATAATGATTTAGTATTAGAGAAATGGTTTGAAATGATGTCTTCTCTCAATTTTGAGGATGAAGGCATTAATTATATTAAGAAATTAATGGAACATAAGTCATTTGATATTAAAAACCCTAACAAATTAAGATCTGTATTAGGCACTTTTCAAAAAGAAAATATTTTACTTTTTCACGCTGAAGATTCATCTGGATATAACTTTATATCTGAACAAATAAGTATTATTGATAAAAGAAATCCACAAGTAGCAGCCAGATTAATTTTACCACTTACAAGATTTAAGCATTATAATGAAGATAGAAAAAATAAAATTAGGAAGGTACTTAAAAAGATTTCTGACAAACAGCCTTCAGATGATTTGTCAGAGATTATTGAAAAAGCCTTAATTTAGTTTTTTTTGGTTAAAAATTCAGGAATTATACCACTTTCTTTGAAATTTACAAAATTCTCAACAGGTAATAATTTAAATTTATGATTATGTTTGACGTTTTTCTTATTTAAATTTATTTTTAACTTAGGATTTTCTATATCAAGTTTATGTTTTTTAAAATCTATATCTGTTAGATTTATTTTTTTTATTTGCTTTTTTATTAGTTTTTCTATCAACAAAATGTTTTTTTCGTCATTTTCATCAAATATAGTATATGCCTTACCTTTTTTTCCAGCTCTTCCAGTTCTTCCAATACGATGAACATAATCTTCAGGATTTTTTGGAACGTCATAATTAAAAACATGACTTAAATCTTTTATGTCAATTCCTCTTGCAGCAACATCAGTTGCAACAAGAATATCAGCAGACTTGTTTTTAAACTCTTGAAGAGAATTAGTTCTTGAACTTTGATCCATATCACCATGAAGACAAACAGTCCTATAATTATTTTTTTTTAAAAATGAATTTACTTTATTAATATCATTTTTTTTATTACAAAAAATTACCGCGCTTTTAAATGAATCAATATTTAGTAAAGTTTTAAGACTATCCAATTTATTTTTATTATGAGTTTGAAAAAAATAACTATCTATATTCGAAGAGGTTGATGAATAAGGGTGAACTGTTATTTCTTTTGGGTTAATTAATAAATTTTTACCAATACTCATTATTTCATTAGATAGGGTTGCGGAAAAAAATAAAGTTTGTCTGATTTTTGGTAATAATTTGTTAATTTTCATTATATCGGGAATAAAACCCATGTCCAACATTCGATCAGCTTCATCTATTATAAGTATTTTTATGTCCTTTATTATAACTTTACCTCTTTCCATATGATCTAAAAGTCTACCAGGGGTTGCTATAAGTAAATCAACACCTTTACCTAATTTATTATCTTGCTCAGTGAATGAGACACCACCAATTAACAATGCCATTTGAAGCTTAAGAAATTGATTGATAAAATTAAACTCTTCAGCTACTTGCATAGCTAACTCTCTTGTAGGGGCTAATATGAGTGACCTAGGCATTCTTGACTTTGACTTTCCGCAATTTAACATTTCAGCTAAAGGCATGACAAAAGAACCGGTTTTACCAGTCCCAGTTTGTGCGCAACCTAATATGTCTCTACCCATTAAGATATGCGGTATAGCTTTCTTTTGAATTTCTGTAGGATTTTTATAACCTTTTTCATTGATAGCAGATATAATTTCTTTGCATAAGCCTAGTTCATCAAAATTCACGTCTTTTCCTTGCATATTAATTATAATTAATTTACTTAAATTTACTAATTGTGAAACTAAATTATCTGTAAGCTAATTATTTAGATGTCAAAATTATTTACTAAATTTGCATTTTCTTTAATGTATTTGAATCTAAGTTCTGGTTTTTTCCCCATCAGTATATTTACTAACTCATCAACTGATCTTCTTTGATCAGCTTCATCAATATCTCTTTTAGGTATGGTGATTTTTAAAAGTTTTCTTGTTTTAGAAGACATTGTTGTTTCTTTCAATTGTGATGGAGGCATTTCTCCTAAACCTTTAAAGCGACTTACAATTCCCTTACCAGAAAAGTTTTTATTCACAATTTCATTTTTCCTTTCTTCTGTTTGGGCATATTCAGACTGTCCATTATGTGTAATTCTATACAGAGGAGGCTGGGCAAGATATAAGTGGCCTTTTTCTATAATTTCAGGAAAGTTATTATAAAAAAAAGTTAATAATAGAGCAGCAATATGTGCTCCATCAACGTCTGCGTCTGTCATAATTATAATTTTATTATATCTTAGATTTTCAATATTATTTGATTTTATTTGTTCCAATCCAATAGCTTGTTTTAAGTCACTAATTTCTTGATTTTGAGACATTTTTTCACTTGATGCACTTGCGACATTTAATATTTTACCCTTAAGCGGCAGTACCGCTTGCGTAACTCTCTCACGTGCTTGTTTGGCTGACCCTCCGGCACTATCACCTTCTACAATAAAAAGTTCAGATTCTTCAAATTTATCACTAGTACAATCAGCTAATTTTCCGGGCAAACGGATTTTTTTGGATATTGTTTTCCTAGAGATATCTTTTTCTTTTTTCTTTCGTTTTCTTTCTTCATAATTATCAATAGTACGGTTTAATATTGCCTCACCTATTGCAAGATTACTTGATAACCAAGTTTCAAATCTATCTTTTATGGCAATTTCAACAAGTTTAGTACTTGAAGAATTTACGAGTTTTTCTTTTGTCTGTCCTTGAAATTGAGGATCCTTTATAAAAATTGATAAAATAGAACCAGTTGAATGTATTAGATCATCATAAATGAGCTCATTAGCTTTTTTAAATCCCTTAATATCCGCAAAATTTCTTATACCTTTTGTTAAAGCATGTCTAAATCCCAATTCATGACTGCCACCAAGAGGTGTTGGAACAGTATTACAGAAAGTTTCTATAAAACTGGTTTCACTTTTTGTAAGCCAAACAATTACCCATTCTACATTTTCATCTTCGATTTTTACGTTTCCGTTAAAAGTAGATGAAGAAAACATCGGAATTGTTAAAGTTTTATATTGAATATAATCAATTATACCATTCTTATAACATATACTTTTAAAATTTGGTGTTTTGCTATTTTCTTTAATCAAAATTGATTCACATTCCCAATTTATTTTAACACCACCAAAAAGATAAGCTTTATATTCCAAGATTTTAAAGAGCTTGTCAGGGTTAAATAAATTATTTTCACCAAATATACTTGTGTCTGGTTTAAATGAAATGGAAGTACCATTAGATTTTTTTGTTGATCCTATTTTATTGAGTTTTGTTGTAGGAAAACCCTTTGAAAATTGTTGTTCATAAATAATACCTTTGCGAGTTACCTGAACTTTTAAAAAAGAAGAAAGAGCATTAACAACTGATGCTCCAACTCCATGAAGACCTCCGGATGTTATATAATTTTTATTTGAAAACTTTCCTCCTGCATGCAGTGTTGTCATTATAATTTCTAATGCTGATTTGTTTTTAAACTTTGGATGACTATCAATTGGTATACCTCTGCCATTGTCTGAAATAGAAATAGTATTATCAACAGAAAGTTGAACATTTATAATTGTTGCATGTTTTGCGACAACTTCATCCATGCTGTTATCAATTATTTCAATTGCTAAGTGATGCAAAGCATTGTTATCTACACCACCTATATACATTGCAGGTCTATGTCTTACAGGTTCGAGACCTTCTAAAACCTCAATTTCTGCAGCATTATAATCATTATTAAGTAGTGTTTTATTCATATGTAGTTACAACACACAGGAAAGTTTAAAAGTAGTGTTATAATATCTACCAATTTCTTACTTGTTTTGAAATAAAAAAACCTTATGAAGATAAGGTTTTTTTTATTAACTTGAATAATACATTTTGAATTCGACTGGATGAGGAGCATGTTCAAATTGAACAACTTCTTCCATTTTTAATTCAATATATGCTTCAATTTGATCTTTTGTAAAAACATTGCCTTTAGTTAAAAAAGACATATCATTAGCTAGAGAATCAAGAGCTTCCCTTAATGAACCGCAAACTGTAGGAATATTTGTGAGTTCACTGGCTGGAAGTTCATATAAATCTTGATCCATAGCTTCCCCAGGATTTATTTTATTTTGTATTCCGTCTAATCCAGCCATGAGCATGGCAGAAAAAGCAAGGTAAGGGTTAGCAGTTGCGTCAGGAAATCTAACTTCAACTCTTTTTCCATTTGGACTATCTGTAAAAGGAATACGACATGAAGCAGAACGATTTCTAGCTGAATATGCTAAAATTACGGGAGCCTCAAACCCAGGTATTAATCTTTTGTAGGAATTTGTAGAAGGATTTGTAAAAGCGTTAATGGCTTTTGCGTGTTTTATGATACCACCTATGTAATGTAAGCAAGTTTGTGATAATTGAGCATATTTATCACCTGCAAACATTGGTTTCCCATCCTTCCATATTGATTGGTGTGTATGCATACCTGTGCCATTGTCGCCCGCAACGGGTTTAGGCATAAAAGTCGCTGTTTGCCCAAAAGAATGAGCAACGTTATGCACCGCATACTTATAAAGCTGAACATTATCTGCTGTTTCAATTAAAGTTCCAAACATCATACCTAGTTCATGTTGTGATGGAGCTACCTCATGGTGATGTTTTTCCATTGGCACTCCCATATCAACTAATGATAGAACCATCTCACTTCTTAAGTCTTGAGCAGAATCGACTGGAGGAACAGGAAAGTATCCACCTTTAATACCTGGTCTATGTCCCATGTTACCTTCTTCAAAATTTTTACCAGAATTATATGGACCTTCTGATGAATCGATTTTGTAAAATGAAGAATTCATTTCGGCTTCAAATTTCACGTCATCAAAAACAAAAAACTCTGGTTCAGGACCGAAATAAGCGGTATCCCCAACCCCTATAGAATCCATATACTCCAAAGCTTGTTTAGCAGTAGACCTAGGATCTCTTTCGTATGGTTTGCCAGATATAGGATCTAAAACATCGCAGAAAATTGATAAAGTAGGTTGTGAGAAAAAAGGATCGACAATTCCTCTTGTACAATCGGGCATTAATTTCATATCAGATTCATTTATAGCTTTCCAACCAGCAATAGACGAACCATCAAACATGAAACCTTCGGCTAGAGATTTCTCATCAATTGTACTAACGTGTTGAGATAAATGTTGCATTTTACCTCTAGGGTCAGTAAATCGAAGATCTACAAACTGTATTTCTTTTTCCTTTATAATGTTCATAATAGATTTTGCATCTGACATAGTTAACTCCATATATGTTTATATTGCTTCATTATCTTTTTCACCCGTTCTTATGCGGATGGCTTGATCTATAGATGATACAAAAATCTTGCCGTCACCAATTCTGCCAGTTTTAGCAGATTCTTCGATACACTCTATTGCTGCTTCGACAAGTTCATCATCTAGAATTATTTCAATTTTAACTTTAGGCAAAAAGTCAACAACATATTCTGCACCTCTGTAAAGCTCAGTGTGACCTTTTTGCCTACCAAAACCTTTGGCTTCATAAACTGTTAAACCTTGTATACCAATTAGAGAAAGTGAATTTTTAACTTCATCAAGTTTAAATGGTTTAATAATGGCTTCTATTTTTTTCATAAATAACACCTATTTTTACTATTAATTATATTTAAAATAACTTTTATCAAAATTGTATTTAAATTGTTTAAAAATATTAAAAATTATGATTAAAAATTAGGCATTAATTTTTAAAAAATACTCTTTATTCTTGATATTGCTTCTTCAATTGCGTCGTCAGAATTGGCGCAAGACAATCTAATAAAACCTTCACCAAATTTGCCAAATGAAGTACCAGCTACAGTTGCTACTCCAATTTTATCAAGTAGTAAATTTTGAATTTCAATTGAACTTTTATTAGTTCCTCTAATGTTAGGGAAACAATAAAAGGCTCCATTTGGTTTTTGACAATTAAATCCTTTAACTTCATTTAATTTTGAGAACATTAAAATCGCTCTTTTTTTGAAAGTTTGATTCATTTCTTCAACGCAATCTTGGGGTCCATTTAGGGCTTCTATTGCAGCATATTGAGCACAAGCATTTACACATGAATGTATATTTACAGCTAATTTTTCAGCAACTTCATAAAGCTTTTTTGGAAATATTCCATAACCAAGGCGCCATCCAGTCATTGCGTAAGTTTTAGACCATCCATTCAGAATTATAAGTCTATCTCTTATTTCAGAAAATTCTAGCATTGATGTAAATTTGTTATCTCCAAAACAGAATTGATCATAAATCTCATCACTCATTAACACTATATTAGGAAATTTTTCTAATCCCTTAGCAAGTTTTTCAAGTTCAAACTTTGGAACAACGCCCCCTGTTGGATTTGCTGGACTATTGATTATAATAAGAGTTGTATTTTGAGTGATTTTTTTAAGAATATCATCAGCTGAAAAAGAAAATCCTTTATTTTCACTTAATTCATAGGGAATTGCCTTAGCACCAGAATAATTAATTGCTGATTCATAAATTGGAAACCCTGGATTAGGGTACAAAATTTCCTTATTTTTTTCTCCCATTAACATAGCAGAGAAAAATATTATGACTTTCCCACCGGGTACAATTATAATATTGTCAGGAGAAATTTTTACATTATGCCTCCTATTAATATCATCCGACACAGCCTCTCTTAATATAGGCATTCCAATTGATTGTGTATATCCGTGATGCCCATCTTTAAGGGCTTTTATTCCTGCTTCTACTATGTGCTCTGGTGTTTGAAAGTCTGGCTGACCAATACCTAGATTTATAATATTTTTACCTTCCGAAGCTAATTTATTGGCTTTTGCCAAAACTGTGAAAGCTGTTTCTGTGCCAAGATTATTATTTCTAGTGGCCATATTATAAAAATTCTTCATTTAATAAAACCTTGATTATTTAAATAATATTAAATACTTATACATTCATTAAATTAAATAAACTATTTTTATCTTTTTAAATAATTATTTAATTTATATGGCGGGTGTAGCTCAGTTGGTTAGAGCGCGGGTTTGTGGTACCTGAGGTCGCCGGTTCGAAGCCGGTCACTCGCCCCAACTTAATTTCTAATTATTCTAACTTGACCTTTGTTCATTCCTAAGTTAGCAATTGTTTTAAATAAAACAATAACGTTTTTTGCGGGCGTGGCGGAACTGGTAGACGCGCAAGATTTAGGTTCTTGTATCGAAAGGTGTGGGGGTTCAAGTCCCTTCGCCCGCACCAAAATTAAAATTTTATTATATAAGGAGTTTGATACTGATATGGCTATTACACAAACTTTATCTGAAGGTCTTAAACGCGAATTTGAAGTTGTCATTAGTAATTCTGAGATAAACAATTTAGTCAACAAAAAACTTGCTAACATTGCTAAAGAGGCAAATCTACCTGGATTTAGACCAGGCAAAGTCCCAGTATCAGTTGTAAAAAATAGATTTGGTAAACAAGTCTTAGGTGAGGTTATTAGAGAATCTGTAGATAATGCGACCAAAGATACAATGGAGAAAAACAATCTTACACCTTCATCACAACCTAAAATAGAAATAACGTCATTTGAAGAAGGAGAGGATCTAAAGGCAAAACTTTTGGTTGAAATAATGCCTGAATTTGAAATTCCAGACCTATCAAATCTAGAGATTACTAAACTAACAGTCAAAATTACCGACAAAGAGATTAATGATGCTGTTGAAAAAATAGCAAAAGAAAATATTGGAACTAAAACGATTGAAAAAGATAGACCTTCAAAAAAAGGTGATACAGTTGTAATTGATTTTTTGGGAAAAGTTAATGGAATTCCTTTTGAAGGAGGAGAAGCTAAAGGTCATAACCTAAAACTTGGATCTAATTCTTTTATTCCAGGTTTTGAAGAAGGCTTAATAGGATACAAAGTTGGAAAAAAAGTGGATGTGAATGTTACTTTTCCAGATGATTACCAAGCAAAAAATTTAGCGGGGAAAAAAGCTATTTTTGAGACAACTATAAACGAAATTAAAGAAGATACTGATTTGGTCATTAACGACGAATTTGCCAAGACTTTAGGTATGGAAGATTTAAAATCTTTAAAATCAGCTGTTTCTGATCAAATGAATAAACAACACGATCAAGCAAGTAGAGAAAAGTCTAAAAGACAAATTCTAGACAAATTAGCTGATAGCGTTTCATTTGATCTTCCAGAAACTTTGGAAAAACAAGAATACATCAATATATGTAAAGCCATGAACCCTAACGCTAAACCAGATAATCATTCTAAAGACAATGAAGAAAACCTAGATGTTGAACCTGATAAGGGTATGAAAAAAGAAGAAAAGCAAGATGCTAAAGAAATTGCTAAAAGAAGAGTCAGATTAGGTCTTCTTTTATCCGAAATTGGTAGAAAAAATAATATAAAAGTGGAAGAAGAAGACACTAGAAATGCAATGATGAAAGAAATACAAAAATACCCCGGACAAGAAAAACAAGTTATGGATTTTTTTAAAAACAATCCTGACTCTCAACAACAGTTATCAGGGCCAATTTTTGAGGATAAAATTATTGACTTTATTTTAGAGTTAGCAAATACAAAAGAAAAGATTGTTTCTATTGAAGAACTTTACAAAGATGAAGAACTTGATTTAAATAAAGAAGCACAGAAAGCAAAAAAATCAAACAAAGTGGTTGAAAAAAATAAATTTAAGAAACCAACTAAAAAGGTAAGTAAAAAAAGCTTACAAACATGACCCTACTAAAAATTTTTAAAGGAGACCTTATTAATTATGCTTGAAAATTTTTCTAATTCACTTTCTTCAATAAATGAAAAAAGCGCACTTGTTCCTATGGTTGTTGAGCAAACAAGCAGAGGCGAAAGATCATATGATATTTACTCTAGACTCTTAAAAGAAAGAATAATTTTTCTTGTTGGACCAGTTGATGATAATATTGCCTCATTAGTATGTGCCCAATTATTATTTCTAGAAGCTGAAAATCCAAAAAAAGATATTTCTATGTATATTAATTCTCCAGGTGGAGTGGTAACTTCTGGATTATCTATATATGACACAATGGAATATATTAGACCAGACGTCTCAACTGTATGTATTGGGCAAGCAGCAAGTATGGGTTCTTTATTACTTACAGCAGGTGCTAAAAACAAAAGATACTCTTTGCCTAATGCAAGGATAATGACGCATCAGCCATCAGGAGGGTTTCAAGGTCAAGCTAGCGATATAGAAATACACGCGAAAGAAATAATTAACTTAAGGACTAGATTAAATGGTATTTATGTCAAGCATTCTGGCAAGAAAATTGCAGAAATTGAGACTTTAATGGATAGAGATACATTTTTATCCCCTGACAATGCTCTTAAACTTGGTTTGATAGATGAAGTTGTTGATAAAAGACCAAATGCTAAATAAAACTAATAAAAGTTTTTATATATTGCATTTTAAACAAAACGGATAGAATAATAGACTGATAAATCAATAAGTGAGGTAATGAGATGGATGAACAAAAAAATGAAAGTAAAAATAAAACAACTTTATATTGTTCATTTTGTGGAAAAAGTCAGCACGAAGTTAAAAAATTAATTGCTGGACCTACAGTCTTCATATGTGACGAATGTGTTGAATTATGTATGGACATAATTAAAGAAGAACATCAAACCTCAATAACTAAAAATAAAGACGGAATACCCTCGCCAACTGAAATTTGTAAAATATTAGATGATTATGTAATTGGACAAAGAAAAGCTAAAAAAGTTTTGTCCGTTGCTGTTCATAATCACTATAAAAGATTAACAAATACTTTAGACATGAATGATATTGAAATTTCTAAATCAAATATTCTTCTAGTTGGACCAACAGGTTGTGGAAAAACTCTGCTTGCTCAAACTTTAGCTAAAATTCTTGATGTGCCATTCACTATGGCTGATGCAACAACACTTACTGAAGCTGGCTACGTTGGTGAGGATGTTGAAAATATAATTTTAAAATTACTTCAGGCATCAGACTATAATGTTGAGAGAGCTCAAAAAGGTATTGTATACATTGATGAAGTTGACAAAATTTCAAGAAAATCAGAAAATCCCTCTATAACACGTGATGTAAGTGGGGAAGGCGTACAGCAGGCTTTACTTAAAATCATGGAAGGCACGATAGCAGCTGTACCTCCACAAGGTGGGAGAAAACATCCTCAACAAGAGTTTCTTCAAGTAGATACAACTAATATACTTTTTATATGTGGTGGAGCTTTTGCAGGTTTAGACAAGTTAATTGCTAATAGAAACAAAGGATCTTCAATTGGTTTTGGAGCAGAAATTGTTAATTCACAAGATATTACTGGTTCCGATGTTCTAAAAGATGTAGAACCTGGAGATTTGGTTAAATATGGACTTATTCCAGAATTTATTGGACGTTTACCTGTTTTAGCAACTCTTGAAGATCTTGATGAAGATGCTTTAGTAACAATTCTAACAAAACCAAAAAATGCTCTTGTTAAACAATATCAAAAACTCTTTGAAATGGAAAATACTAAACTTGAATTTAGAGAGAATGCCCTCAAAGCTGTAGCGCAAAAAGCTATAAGTCTTAAGACTGGAGCAAGAGGATTACGATCAATTATTGAAAATATTTTAATGGATACAATGTTTGAACTTCCTTCAGAACCAGGCATTGATGAAGTTGTTATAAATGAAGATGTAGTATTAAAGGGTAGTAAACCTCTTTTAGTTCACGAAAAAAAGTCAAAAGAAATTAATAATTCATTATAAAATATTATTTTGACTTGTAATTTTTAAAAAAAATATCATCTAACCAATATAAAATAGAGGATATCGTCTTGACTAAAACTGCCTACCCCATATTACCCCTAAGAGATATAGTAATATTCCCTCACATGATTGCGCCCCTTTTTGTCGGAAGAACAAAGTCAATTAATGCTATTGAAGCAGTTATGGAAGAAAATAAAGAAATAATTTTGTTAACTCAAAAAAAGCCTTCTATTGAAAATCCAAAAGAAAAAGATTTATATAAAGTCGGTACTACAGGTAATATACTTCAAATGCTAAAACTCCCTGACGGAACAGTGAAAGTTTTAGTTGAAGGTAATTCTAGATGTGTTGTAAAAAATATTAAAGTATCTGATGCTTACTTGAGTACGGATTCAATTTTAATTAAAAAGGAAGAATCATTAATAGATGGTGGTAATGAAACAACCTCTAATTTGTTAGATTTGTTTAATGAATATGCTAAATTAAATGGTAAGATAAGCTCTGATATATTAGCGACAATATCTGATATAAAAGACCAAAACACATTAACAGACACAATTATTAATCACTTAGTATTTAGCATTGATGAAAAACAATCCTTTCTTGAAATAATCAAACCTGTCGAGAGAGCAGAAAAATTATTACTAAAAATTAAGAATGAGATTGATATTTTAAGTTCTGAAAAAAAAATAAGAAGCCGTGTCAAAACTCAGATGGAAAAAACACAACGTGAATATTATTTGAACGAACAATTAAAAGCTATTCAAAAAGAATTAGGTTCATTTGAAGATGGAAAAAATGACTTTGATGAAATTGAAGAGAAGATAAATAAGCGTAATTTATCAAAAGAAGCTAAAGAAAAAGCATTATCTGAACTAAAAAAATTAAAAAATATGAGTCCAATGAGTGCTGAGGCTACTGTAGTTCGTTCATATATTGATTGGTTGGTTTCAATCCCTTGGTCTATAACCAATAAGGTTAAATCAGATATAAAGAAAGCCAGAAAAATCTTAGATAATGATCATTATGGGTTGGAAAAAGTTAAAGACAGAATTATTGAATTTTTAGCTGTTCAGAAAAGAACTAAAGAAATTAAGGGACCTATTTTATGTTTAGTGGGACCTCCGGGAGTAGGTAAAACTTCCTTAGGAAAATCAATCGCAGAAGCTACAGGAAGAGAATATATAAGAATGGCGTTGGGTGGTGTTCGAGATGAAGCTGAAATAAGAGGACATCGAAGAACCTATATAGGATCTTTGCCAGGCAAAATTGTACATGGAATGAAAAAAGCTTCTGCAATCAACCCATTATTCTTATTAGATGAAATAGATAAATTAGGTAATGATTATAGAGGTGATCCTTCTTCTGCGTTATTAGAAGTTCTTGACCCCGAACAGAATAAAACATTTCAAGACCATTATATAGAAGTGGATTATGATTTGTCTAAGGTGTTGTTTATTACAACGTCCAATACCTTAAATATGCCACAAGCTTTATTAGATAGAATGGAAGTAATCAGATTATCTGGTTACACAGAAGATGAAAAGCTAGAAATAGCAAAAAGACATTTAATAAAAAAACAAATGAACAATTGTAAACTTAAAAAAACTGAATTTTCTATCAATGAAGAAGCTCTGAAAATTATAATCCAATCTTATACAAGAGAAGCAGGTGTTAGAAGTTTAGAAAGACAATTAGCTAAATTAACTAGAAAAGTAGTCACTTTGATAGAAAAAAAAGAAGCTAAATCAATTAGAGTCACCAAAGAAAATGTAACTGAAATATTGGGTGTTCCTATTTATCAAAGGCTAGAAATCGAGAAAGATAATCTTGTAGGTATAACAACAGGCTTGGCATGGACAGAAGTTGGAGGTGAATTATTATCCGTTGAATCTGTAAAAGTAAGAGGTAAAGGCAAAGTTACTGCCACTGGAAAATTGGGTGATGTTATGAAAGAGTCAGTGCAAGCAGCTGAGTTTTTTATAAAATCACAGGCTTTATCTTACGGATTAAATCCTGTTGATTTAGAAAAAAATGATATACATGTTCATGTCCCAGAGGGTGCTACTCCAAAAGATGGCCCGTCAGCAGGTGTTGCTATGGTAACCAGTATTGTTTCAGCGTTAACGGAAATAAAAATTAAAAGTAATATCGGCATGACCGGTGAGATAACATTAAGAGGTAGAGTCCTTCCAATAGGTGGTCTAAAAGAAAAACTATTAGCCGCGAAAAGAGGTGGTTTGGAAACAGTTTTAATCCCAATTGATAATAAAAAAGATTTAATAGAAATACCTGACAATATAAAAGATCAGTTAAATATTATAGCTGTAGAATCTATTGATCAAGTTATTGAAAACGCTTTAGTTCATTCACCTAAAAAATTAAATGTTTTAGATGTAAGTAATTTAAGTTCGACTAGCGATAACAACATAATAGATAAAACAAATATTTCACATTAATTCGTATTATTTTTATTATTTTCTTTGTGTTAATTAGCTTTATTTACTAGTCTAATAACGTTATATCGTTTATAACTATTAAACTTAAATTATTTAATGGAGGTACGAATGAATAAAAATGAATTAGTTGCAAGTGTTGCTGACGCATCAGGTCTTACAAAGGTAGACGCTGGCAAAGCTGTTGACAGTGTATTTGAATCTATCACTGGAGCACTAAAATCAGGTGGTGATGTGCGTATAGTTGGTTTTGGGACTTTTTCTGTGGCTAACCGTGCTGCTACTACTGGTAGGAACCCAAGAACTGGAGAAGCCATTCAAATTAAAGCCTCTAAGCAACCAAAATTTAAAGCTGGAAGCCCATTAAAGGATGCAGTAAATAATTAATTAAAAATTTTATAATTTTAGAAAGACGTCTTATTTAAGACGTCTTTTTTATAATACACCTTTGTTTGATTGATATTTTTTCTTCTATCACTTTTCCGTTGAAATAACTCAATATCTCGTTTTCCTTACTAAACAGATTGGTTAGCTCTCTGTTTTTTAATAAATAATTTGGATTTTTGGGTGAACCATATCTTTCGTTGCCAACTGAAAAAGTTTCATAAAATAAATACCCACCATTTTTTAATAACTTCAATAATTCTCTAATTTTGGGTCTATATAAATAATTTACAACAATGACAATATCGTAATATTCATCCTTCAATGGCCATTTTTTATTAGTTTCAAGGTCAAAACAAATCGTATTGATATAATTAAAATTTTTGTAGTTATTTAGTTTCTGACTATCCTTATCGATGGCCGTTATTATTCTATTTTTTGTTGCTAAATGAATACTATTTCTTCCATTTCCACTAGCAAAATCCAATATTTGGATTTTTTTTCTTAGGGATTTTAGTTTTATTTGTTCTATTATCCAATTTGTTGGCTGTTCATTTACTTTTGATTTCAACATTAGCCTCTTATATCAATCAATATATATTATAGCAAAATAAATAAGTTCATAGTTGTCAACTTTATTAAAATTACGTATAAACTTAAAATAAATGGGCGGTTAGCTCAGTTGGTAGAGCATCTCGTTTACACCGAGAATGTCGGCGGTTCGAGACCGTCACCGCCCACCATTATAGTTATAAAACTTTTCAATCTTTAATTATTTGCATCATAAGAATTAATACTTATTTTTAATATGAATTTTATTTTCTTTTCGGAGATACAATATGACAAATGTTACTAAGCCCGTATGTTTGATTACTGGACTTGGGGAAGGCACTGGAGGCTTTACGGCTAGACGCTTCGCTAAAGCAGGTTATAGAATTGCAATGCTAGCTAGATCTAGTGAAAGGTTATTTAAATTTGAAAAAGAATTACCAAACTCTAAAGGCTATATCTGTGATGTATCAGACTTAACTTTATTAGAAAACATATGTAAAAAAATAAAAGATGAAATGGGCTCTCCAGAAGTACTAATTCATAATGCGGTTAAAGGAAATTTTGAATATTTACTTAACGGAAAACCAGAATGGTTAGAAAAAAACTTTCGAATTAATACAACCTCTCTTATGTATTTGGCTCATTTTTTGATACCAGATATGTTAAGAAATAAAAAAGGAGTAATCATAGTTACTGGAAATACTGCTGCACATAGGGGGGTTGCTATGACACCATATTTTGCACCTACCAAGGCTGCTCAGAGGATTTTAGCACAATCTTTAGCTCGTGATTTTGGCCCAAAAGGTATTCACGTCTCATATGTAACTATAGACGCATCAATTAATACTCCATGGACCAGAAGTAGGATTGAACATCAAAAAAATAAAGACGAAATAGAATTTGCACAACCAGAAGATATAGCAGAAGAAATTTATAGAATATCACAACAAAAACGCTCAGCTTGGTCATTTGACGTAGAGCTAAGGCCTGACGTAGAAAAATGGTAAGCTAGCCTACAAAAGCCTTTTCTAAAACAAATTCGGCTGGGCTATTATTTGCTCCTTCTTGTAAATTATGTTTCACCATTATAGCCTTTAAATCATTGTTTAAGCCCATTGAACCACAAAACATAAATCTATCATCAGAGGATATACTGTTAATTTTAAGGTCATCAAAAATTTTATTAGTGCTAATTAATTCAGTTATTCTTCCATTATTCGTAAAATCTTCTCTTGTGGTAGAATGATAACTTATTAATTTATTTTCAATAAATTCTTTAATAATTTCGTCATTATTACTTTCATCAATTATTTCTTGGCTATAAGCTAGTTCAGGAACAGTTCTGCAGGTATGAGTTACAACTACTGATTCAAATTTTTCATATGTTTCTGGCTCTCTTATAAGTGAGGCAAAGGGTGCAAAACCAGTTCCTGACGAGAATAAAAATAGCCTTTTGCCAGGTTTTAATGCATCCAAAACTAGTGTACCAGTTGATTTAGGCATCATAATTATTTCATCATCTATCTTTATATTCTTTAATTTTGAAGTTAAAGGACCATCTTTAACTATAATTGAATAAAACTCTAATTCTTCTGACCAACTAGGTGATGCGATTGAATAAGCCCTTAATATTGGCTTATCCTCTTCATTCAATAAGCCAATCATTACAAATTCACCAGATCTGAATCTAAAATTTTGTGGTCTTTGAATACGAAAAGAAAATAAACTATCTGTCCAATGTTTAATGAAGGTTACTTTATGATAATTATTAGAGAATTTTGACAAAGAATATATCCTAGATTTGTTTATTTTTTAATTAATTTTTTAGTCAAAGTAAGTAAAGCTTTTGCATAATCTGGATATTTATATTTATATTTGAGTTCATTTTCTATAACTCTACATTTGATAATTCTATTAAACTCATAAAAAGATTTCAAACTATCAGAAACCTTATTTGGATTATATTTAATTATCAACGGTTCTTTTAATTTTAATCTGTCTGTAACGTATTTTACAGCATCATAACTACTAATTTTGTTTTGATCGCATATATTTATTATTTTATTGTTTAGATTTTTAACTAAAAATTGAATAGCTACTGAAGATAAGTCTTCAACGTGAATTCTATTTGGAACATAGTTTTTTTTAACAAGAATTTCATTGTTTCCTTCCAAGTATCTAATCATAGGATGTCTTCTGGGACCGTATATACCTGCAATTCGAAAAATTGAAGCATTACAATTGGTTTTAATCCACTCTTCTTCGGCATTCAGTCTAATTATACCTCTACTATGTTTGGGATCAGGATTTGTATCTTCATCTATTTCTCCTTCTCCATAAACTGATGTTGCAGAAAAATAGATAATTTTTTTTTTATTTAATGCAATCGATTTTTTATAATTTTGGATAATTGGATCTAAACCCAGTTCATTTGGAGGGACTGTTGAAATTATATTTTCTTTACTAAGTTTTTCTGCAATATTTTTAGAATCATAATAATTAAAATAATGGACATTTTTTTTTGGATTTGAAATATTTCGTGTAATTATAGAAACTTCAAAATCTTTTTTTAAAGCTTCTTTAGATAAAAATTTAGCTGTATAGCCATTTCCAATAATTGATAATTTTTTCATTTTAAAAAATATAATTTAGTACTTGCAATGTTAAGGTTATTTAAACTAATAATAAAATGTTTATGGTGCTTCGAAGATTTCTTCAAGCTTAAAATGGGAATTTGGTAATTCATATGAATTGTAAGCCGAAGCTGTCCCCGCAACTGTAAATGCTGAGTAAGGGTAATATGTCACTGGATCACATATCTGGGAAGGCTACCTAAACTGTGATGCATGAGCCAGGAGACCTGCCATACACAGTCGCTTTGTCAACTTCCGGGTAGAGTAGATGGCACGTGTAATATTTCGTCTAGCGACAAAATAGCAGAGGGCTTAGGCTCTCTAAATTATTTTTTTGTTGGAGGCAATTATGATTACACGTACATTCTTTTTTTATTTAATATTATCACTATTTCCAATTTCCAATTCATTTTCTGAAGATATAGAATCATTAAGAATTGTTATTACACCGTCCAGAATTGCTCAGGACATAAGCAAAACAAACTCTTTTATATCAGTTATTACTGAGGAAGATATTAAGAATTCTTCTGCTACAAATATAATTGAATTATTAAATGGTAATACTAGTCTGGGCATTGCATCTACTGGGGGTGTAGGTTCCACGCCATCTTATTTTTTGAGAGGGTTTGCCAAAAAATATTTAAAAGTTACTGTTGATGGATTAGATATTTCTGATCCTACTGGAACTCAATCTGAAACATATCTTCAAGATATATCCATAGGAGACATTAAAAAAATTGAAATTCTTAAATCCACCCAAGGTTCTATACATGGTTCGCAAGCTGCGGGAGGCCTTATTGCTGTTACAACTAAAGACGGAAAGTATAATAAAAAACAGTTTTCACAAAAAAATGAGTATGGATCTAACAACAGCATGTATTCAGGTACATACTATTCATTGGGAAAAAATAATTACAAGTTAAGTGTTAATACAAATGTTTATCATAGTGATGGAATTTCATCAGGTAACGTGGAAGGACAGAATGAAGAAAATGATGCCTATAATTACGCAAATGTGACTTTAAAAGGACAATTAAAATCAGAAAAAAACAAAGTCAGTTTTGTTTTTAGAGATTCTAGCTCAAAATCCGAATATGATAAATATAATCAAACTGACAACAATGATTTTTCTAAAAACAATACTCAATCAGGTTCGGTGCAATGGGAGTTTGTTACTGGTGATGATATTAATCATGCGATAAAATATAATCCAACCCGAGTTAACAGAAGAACTGCAGGAAGTTATAATTCAGATCAAAGTTCAAAGAAACACACAGTAGAGTATGTAGTCCAAAAAAATTTTTTTGGTAAACATCTAATAGGCTTTGGTGCTGAACATAATAATATAAAATATAAAATATCCAATGTAAGAGAAAAAAGAGAATCTAATGCAATTTTTTTGCAAACTCAGTTTCAACCCTCGAACGAATTACTATTAGATTTATCTTTGAGAAGAGATCAAGATCAATTATATGATCAGCACGATAGTTATAGAGCACAAATAGGTTATGACATTTCCAAAAATTTAAGATTTAAATTATCAAATGCTACTGGATATAGGCCACCTTCTCTTTACGAAGGAAATAATTTAAAAGATGGTGTATTAAAATTAAAACCAGAAGAAACAACCAACAAAGAAATAGGGTTTGATTACAAAAATTTTAATAAAAAATTCACCTTTTCTGGTTCTTATTTTACGGGAAATATTGATAATGAAATAGCATATAGTAGTGGATATTACCAAGGTATTGGAAAAACTGAAATACAGGGATATGAGTTATTAGCTAAACAATTCTTTGATGATAAATTTTCATTATTTTCCTCTTATACATTTACAGACAGTGACAAAAATAGCTCTTCATCAGCAAAAAGTTCTCTAGTCCCAATGCACAAGTTAAATTCAAGCTTAAATTACAATTTTAATAAAGATTTAAATACTAACATTTCCCTCATATATCAAGAAAGAGCTTATGATACTAGTATGAACGAGCTGCCTGCTTTTACTCTAGTAAACTCATCAATTAATTATAATTTAAATGAAAATTTGATTTCTTATTTTAAATTTAATAACATTCTTAATCAAGATTATGAAGTTAATAGAAATTACGGAGTGCCTGGGTTCACCTTTTTAGCAGGGATTGAGAGCAAGTATTAAAGATGGAATTTAAAAAATCCTTATTAGAAAAAAAACTTCCTTCATTTTTGGTGTTATGTTTTTTATTGTTTTTTTTTAGATATATTCCACATCCACCTAACTTTTCACCTGTCATAGCATTTGCTATATATGTCCCAACTATTTTTGGATTTTGGTTTGTTCCTTTTTTTATATTAGGCTATGCAATAACTGACTTTTTTATAGGGTTTCATAGCTTGTTAATATGGACTTGGGGCAGTTTAGCCTTTATTACTATTTTATCTAAATTTTCTAATGGAACGGTTTCAAGGATAGTACTGTCACTTTTTGGAGCTCTAGGTTTTTTTATGATTTCTAATTTTGGTGTTTGGTTTGGTAGTTCATTTTATGAGCCAAATGTTCAAGGATTAATAAAATGTTATATAATGGCAATTCCTTTTTTTACAAACACTTTAATAAGTACACTTCTATTTAGTTTATTATTTGAAATTTTACTTAAATATAGAATTTTCTTTATTTCTTCACAATTTAGAAAAGTTAACTGAATATTTTATTTAATTTATATTCTTTTCTTGACCTAAATCATTACACCCTTTAATTATCAAATTACCTGTTAATGGGGGTGTAGCTCAGTTGGTTAGAGCGCCGGCCTGTCACGCCGGAGGTCGCGAGTTCGAGTCTCGTCACTCTCGCCATTTTCTAACAATTTTTATTAGTTTTTTTTAACTTGTTAATAGGATAAAATTAACTTTAAATAAGATTTTAATTAGTTTGAAGGTTATTATGAAAATTGAATTGCATCACCTTAACTTATCTTCTGATAAAGTAGATGAAATGAATGATTTCTACTTAAAAGTTATGAAACTTAAAACTGAAACTCAAGATTTACCAATTTTAGAGAAGAAAAAAGGATACTCAGGTAATGTTGCTTTCGTTTCAGATGGTAAAATACAAACTCATCTTGCTGAAAAAGATTTAGATGTTTGCTTTAAAACTGGTCATTCTATAAATCCTTTAGAAAAAGGACACATAGCTTATAGAACTGATGATCTAGAAGCCTTTAAAAAACATCTTAATGAATTAGGCGTTAATTTTTCAGATTGGGGTGAAACTGCAGTAGCAGGCTGGAAACAAATATTTTTTTATGATCCAGACGGAAATGTAATCGAAGTCCACGAAGTTGAAAATAATTAATCTTTAAATTTAACAATAAACATTAACTTAGCAAGAATGGCGGTAATCTTTGTTAAAGCCGAATATTAATTTGTTGGCAGTAATAGTTGCCGTTCCTGTTATAGGTATGACTATAATCTCACCAGCATTAACTCTTATTAAAGATGACTTAAATGTTTCATTTTCTGACACTCAGCTTGTTTTGACCTTATATTTTATTTTTTTAGCTCTTGGACAAATTTTGTCTGGACCATTTTCAGATAAATACGGAAGGAAACCAATTTTAATATTAGGGTCTACAATATATTCAATCTCAGCCTTTGCTGCTTTTTATTCCTCTAATATTGAAATCTTATTAATACTAAGATGTGTTCAGGGTTTTGGAGCTGCTGCTTGCTTATCTGTCGGAAGGACTATTTTGAGTGATTGCTTTGAGATAAGTGAAGCTGCAAAACAAATGTCCAAAATGACAGCTATAATGGCGATTATTCCTATTTCTTGTTTTATTTTGGGAGGATTTATAGCGGAATTCTTAGGATGGCGAACTAACCTAATTGCTTTAGGTGTAATTAGCTTAATATTAATAATTTTAATTTCACTAATTTTGCAAGAAACATTAATTAATAAAGCTAAAAGCGTAAGCTTTAAAAATATATTTTTGGTTTATAAGGGGCTAATTAAAAATATTTCTTTTAATTTTTTTACAATAACAACTGCAATGCAAACCTCAATGTTCTTTGCAATGAATGGTTTTATGCCTTATGAGTTTGAAAGAAAAGGAGTTAGTATATCTGAATTTGGAATATGGTTTTCTCTTACATCTGTAGGCTATATTTTAGGAAATATAATAAATAGTAAATTAACGCCTAGAGTTGGTCTAGAGAAAATGTGTTTTGTAGGAACAGTATGCTCTTTTTGTACTGTGTTTATATTTTTTTTAAATAATAATTTAGGAGAAAATGGTTCTTTAACTTTATCGTTAATATGCGTTTTATTTGGTTGCTCCAACGGTTTTGCTGTAGCTAATAGTATGACGGGAGCAATTAATTCCTCTAAATTGAATAAAGGTGCTGCTAGTGGTTTGATGGGAGCATTTCAAGTTGGCTCAGGAGGTTTAGCAGGCTTTTTAATTATTTTCTTTGGTGGTGCTGAAAATTTTAATATATGTTTATTTGCACTATTTATTATGTCAGGAATTTCTATAATATCTTCTTATTTGGTATTAAATAAAAAGAATATAATTACGTGAGATATACAGATGAGTGAAGACATTGAAATTATAGACGCTCATCATCACTTCTGGAACTTAAATAAAAATTATTACCCTTTTTTGAGTGATAAAATAGATCCTGATTTTTTTTTAGGAAACTATAAATCAATTAGAAAAAATTACCTTCCAGTTGACTATATTAAAGATATAAAAAATCATAATGTAATTGGTACTGTTCACTGTGAAGCAGAGTGGGACAGACAAGATCAAGTTGGTGAAACTAAATGGTTAGAAAATGTATCAAAAAAGAATAAATTTCCAAATGCTATTGTTGGCCATGCATGGTTTCATAAAAAAAATGCTGAAGCAGTTATAGCTGAACAGGCAAGTTTTGATATTGTCAAGGGTATAAGATCAAAGCCAAGTGTAAAGTTTTCAAGAAATACTCTACAATACATTAAAGATGGTTCCATGCAGGACGATAAATGGAAGTCAGGCTTAAAGTTATTAGAAAAATATAATTTGAATTATGACTTAAGGGTTCCTTTTTGGCACCTAAAAGAGGCTGTTGAAATAGTTAGGTTAATACCGAATACTAAGGTAATAATAAATCATGCTGGGTTTCCTTGGGATAGATCTAAGGAAGGCATGGATTTTTGGAGAAAAGGCATTGGGTTGATTTCTTTAGAACCTAATACTTATATAAAATTATCTGAATTTGGAGTAAATGGACAAGACTGGAATTATGCTGAAAATGCAAATATTATTTATGAGTTAATTGATTTATTTAGTCCTGATAGATGCATGTTTGCAAGCAATTTTCCTGTTTCAAAATTAAAAGTTACTTTTAATGATTTATTCAATAACTATAAAAAAATTGTTAAAAAATTCTCAACAGATGAAAAAAAAGCTCTTTTTTCTAAAACAGCTATTAAAACATATAATATCGAGCACAAGCTTCTTCATAAGCAATGAATTAACCAAAAGGATATAAAGTCAATAATTTGAATAATTTATAAGTTATGTTAATTAATTTATATGTATAAAACATGGAGTAAATATTGAGTATTCAATATACAAAAATAGTTGAAAAACTTCCTTCTTCAGTTCCATTTGTTGGGCCTGAAGCTCAAGAAAGAGACTTTAAACAAATTTTTAAAGCTCGTATTGGGGCTAATGAAAGTGTTTTTGGCCCTTCATTAAAAGCTACTTTAGCTATGCAAAATGAAATAATAAAAACATGGAAATATGGAGACCCTGAAAATTTTGATCTTAAGCATGCACTTGCAAAAAAGCATAAGGTTGAACCTGAAAATATTGTTGTCGGTGAAGGTATTGATGGCCTGCTAGGTTACCTAGTTAGATTATTAGTTGAAAAAGGTGATAATGTTGTAACTACCGATGGAGCCTACCCAACATTTAATTATCATGTTGAAGGTTTTGGTGGTCAATTACATAAAGTTCCTTTCAAAAATGATACTGAAGATTTAGAAAATTTATTATTAAAAGTTAAAGCAACATCAGCCAAAATCTTATATGTTTCAAATCCAAATAATCCTATGGGTACAATTAATAAACCATTTAATATAGAAAACCTAGTTCAAAATCTTCCTGAAAAAACTATATTGTGTTTAGATGAGGCTTACGTAGATTTTGTAGATCCAGCATTAATTCCTAACATCCCAACTGATATAAAAAATATTATTAGAATGAGAACTTTTTCTAAAGCTTATGGAATGGCAGGATTAAGGGTAGGGTATGCTATAGGAGAAAAAGATTTAATTTTAAATTTTGAAAAAATAAGAAATCATTTTGGTATGTCAAGAGTTTCGCAAGTTGGTGCATTAGCTGCACTTGATGATAATGAATTTATAAGTGAAGTTATAAAAAAAGTATCACTTGCTCGAAAAAGAATAAATGACATAGCTTTAAGTAATAATTGTAAGTTTATTCCCTCACACACAAATTTCATAGCTATAGATTGTCTTAAGGATTCATTATTTGCAAAAAGCGTATTAGAAAACCTTATTAAAAAGGGAATATTCGTTAGGATGCCATATTCTTATCCTCAAAACAGATGTATAAGAGTAACAGTTGGATTAGATAGTGATATAGATTTATTTGAACAAAATTTTCCAATTGCACTCGCAGAAAGTTAGTGTATTCCATTAATTAATTCTATAAAGTATTTATCATGAAATTATTTAAATAAAGTTAAGGGAGTTTATATATGTCAACCAATTATCCAGATACCCATCTTTTTCTAAATGGAGAATGGAGAGAAGCAGCAGCAAAAGAGAGTCTTGAAATTATCAACCCAGCAACTGAAGAAGTTATTGGTAAAGTTTCTCATGCTAGAAAAGAAGATTTAGATATTGCTTTAAATGCAGCTGAAAGTGCTTTTAATAGTTGGAAAAATGTTTCTGCATATGAGAGATCAAAAATACTTCGTAAAGCAGCTGATATCGTTCGTAGTAAAGCTGATCAAATTGCTACTTTGATGACTATGGAACAAGGCAAACCTCTAATTGAAGCAAAGATGGAGACAATGGGAGCGGCTGATTCAATTGACTGGTATGCTGAAGAAGGAAGAAGGGCCTATGGAAGGATTATTCCTTCAAGAGCTCCTCAAGGTGTTTATCAATTTGTATTTAAAGAGCCAGTTGGAGTTGTGGCGGCCTTCACACCCTGGAATTTCCCTCTTAATCAAGTGGTTAAAAAAGTTGCGGCAGCTTTTGCAGCTGGTTGCACAGCTATTGTAAAAGGACCTGAAGAGACGCCAGCTAGTGTGGCAGAATTAATAAAAGCTTTTGATGAGGCAGGAATGCCAAAAGGATCAATTAATTTGGTTTACGGTATACCAGCTGAAATTTCAGAGTATTTGATTGCACATCCAATTGTAAGAAAAGTTACTTTTACAGGATCTACAGCTGTTGGAAAATTATTAGCTTCACAAGCAGGTACTCACATGAAAAGAGTAACTATGGAGCTTGGTGGTCACTCACCTGCGATTGTCTGTGAGGATGCTGACGTTAAAGCCGCAGTAAAAATCTTAAGCGCGAATAAATTTAGGAATGCAGGACAAGTTTGTATTTCTCCAACAAGATTTTTAGTTCATGATTCAATATATGAAGAATTTGTTGATGGTTTTGTAAAACAAGCTGAATCCTTAAATGTGGGTAATGGTCTAGACGAGGGTGTTAAAATGGGCCCACTTGCCCACGATAGAAGACTAACTGCAATTGAAGGTTTTGTTGCAGATGCAGTTGAAAATGGTGCAAAAGTTTTAACTGGTGGTAAGAGAAAGGGTAATAAAGGTTACTTCTTTGAGCCGACTGTTATGACAAACGTCAGCAATGAGGCGAGAATTATGAATGAAGAACCATTTGGTCCTTTAGCTCCTATTAATTCTTTCAGTTCTATTGATGAAGTTGTTGAGGAATCTAATCGTCTAAATTATGGCTTAGCTGCATACGCTTACACAAATTCTGCAAAAACAGCCCAAGATTTAGGCCAATCTATAGAAAGTGGACAAGTGTCTATTAATCATCATGGTTTAGGGCTTGTTGATACACCTTTTGGAGGAGTAAAAGACTCTGGATACGGTTCAGAAGGAGGCCCTGAAGGTTTAGATGCTTATATGACGACTAAATTAGTTTCTCAGACTGGTTTATAATAAAAATTATTTGTCACTTTAAAAGCAGCCATCTAGGGCTGCTTTTTTTATTTAAGAATTTTTTGTTTAAATAAATTTTAAAATAAATTAACATGAACATTATTTTTTTTAAATTAAGGAATTTAAAATGGAATGGATCCCAGCACCAACTCCGATTAATGAAAAGAGAAGAGCTCAAGCAGTTGAAAAGACAGGAATAATTGGTACAGATCAGATATATTTATTTGATATATATGTAGAGATAGCCAAGGATATATCAGGTTATAGCGCGGGTAGTTTTAGTTTATATGATTCTAAAAACCAATGCATGATTTCTGAAATTGGTAAACCTGGCGAGAGAGAATTACATAGGAAAGCAGACAAAGCTGCCAGTATATGTTCATATGTGATACTTGAAAAAAATCCATTATTAGTTTTTGAATTAAACAAGCACGAAATTTTTAAAAATCATGACGCTGTTAAAAGTGGAATGGTTCATAGCTACTGTGGTTTTCCTGTAAGAAATAAAGATGGGTATGCAATGGGTACCTTTTGTATTTATAATTTTTCTGAAGTTAAAGAGATATCACCTGAAAAAATTGAACTAATAGAAAAATTGGTATCTAGATTAGCGCTTCAAATTGATACCCAAACAGAACAAAAAGAGGTTACATCCCAAAAAATTTCTAAATCAATTGATATTTTTATGGACAATTATAAGGAGTTTACGCTTTCAGATTATAAAAACTTTATCGATATTTGTAGTGGCCTCAATTTACCAGAAAAAAATGCCACAAATTTAATTAACGCTAATTTATGTGAAATTAGAAATATGACAGTTATGTTATCTTCTAAAGGTAATGAATTACAAGAAAAGATGAATATAGTTACCAAAATTCATAATCAAGTTAAAGTTGAAGGTAATGAAGCTAATTCTTTAATAGATAATGCACTAGATAAATTAGGTGATTTATAATGTTTGCTAAGGTTTACCAATATAAATTTGGGACTGTCGCTGAAGCAAAGGTTGCAGCTTCTTTTTGTTCAGATAATTTAGGAAAAAAAATTAGTCAGTATAAATTTCAATCTTTAAATGTAATGATTGGTAAAGATGGAGATTTATCAATTTTTATTAAATTTGATACTATTGATAGATTGAAAAAATATGAAACAGAATCTGATGCTTTCATAAAAGAATTAAAACAAACATTTGTATTTAAAGAAAACCAATATGCTGGTGTTTTTGTTTATAATTATGAGGCAGAGGCTACTTCGTCTGAAATTAAAATCTCTAATCCAGCAGCTTAATTTATACCTTTTTAATTTATAATAAACATTCAAATAATTAATTTGTATTGGTGGGGGATAATTTGGAAAAAGCAAAAGAAAAAGAAAAACAGATTAGTATTATTTTATCTAAATACATACCACTGCTTAAAAATAAATATCGAGTTCATGAGCTTAAAAAAGAACACCTTTTAAAAAATAAAGATCATGAAGAATGTTATATTATCAAAGAAGGCTCTGTATTAGCCAGAGATGAAAAAGGAAAAACCTTTACTTTAGAACCAGGTGCCCCAATTGGTTTCGCTGAAGCTTTAATTTCAAAGCCATACGAACTAGATTATTTTTTAAAAGAAGACGTTAAAGTTTTTGCTTTTAACAGTTCAAATTTACGTAAAGCATTTGCAGTTTCTTCATCTTTATCTCGCGGTATAATAAAATATTCTTTAGATAGAATTTTTCATAATAATAAAAGTAAAACCTACCATCTAATTGATGATGGATTTTTATCTAAGCAAGATGTTAAGTTTCCTATTAAAGATTATAATGACGGTGAAACTATTTTTATGAGAAATCAGAAGCCTAAATTCTTTTTTTATGTTGAAGCAGGTCAAGTGCAGCTTTTATCAAAGCTAGATAAGGTTGTAGCTACTTTTAATCCAGGAGATTCATTTGGAGAAATGGCCTTATTTACTGATCGAGTTAGGTCTGCAACCGCTAAATCAGTTGGAAATACTACTGTACACGCAGTAGGAGTAGACTTCATCAAGGATTATTTTGAAAAAGAGGATGTTTTAGTCAAGTTTGTCCTTATTTGTATTTTGGAAAGATTAAGAGCTATGAACAGTTTACGTAATTTAATAACATAAATATTTCTTTATCTCTTAAAATTTATAATTTAAAATATTGCCAATATTGAAGGATATATTTTGGATAGATGGATTGCTGTTGACTGGGGAACAAGTTCTTTTCGTGCTTATTTAATAAAAGACGATGTTTTATCTGATACCATCAAAACTAATGATGGTATGAAGTTTGTAAAAGATAACAATTTTGAAAATACTTTTATAAATTTGATTGAAAAATGGTTAATTAAAGATAAAAAAATAGATGTTTTGGCGAGTGGCATGTTAGGTGCCCGTCAAGGGTGGATTGAAGCTCCATACGAAAAAGCTCCATGTAAGTTAAATAATATTAATTACATTTCACCTGTTTTATTTGATAAAAGAATTTCTTTAAAAATATTTTCTGGAATTTCTCAGAATGATCCTCCAGATGTTATGCGTGGAGAAGAAACACAGATTGTTGGATTTCTCACCAATAATAACTTTAAAGGCTCTATTTGTTTGCCAGGAACACACAGCAAATGGACCAAAATCAATAAAAACATACTGGAAAAATTTAGAACGTTTATGACAGGGGAACTATTTGAAATAATTTCTAAGAATTCTGTGTTAAGCCATAGTATGATATCAGATAATTTAGACAAAGCAGAGATTTTAAATTCAGCTAATAAAATAATGAATAAACCAGAACTTTTTGCTAACGCATTATTTCAACTTAGAGCGGATGATCTTATTAATTCGAAAGGAGCAATTGTTTATAGATCTAGACTATCAGGATATTTGCTGGCTATGGAATTGATAGGTAGTTTAGAGTTTTGGAAAAATAATGATATAGTTTTGATAGGAAATGTCGATCTGATTGAGTTATATGAGAACGTATTAATAAACAAAGTTTCTTCAATACAAAAATTTAACTCTGAAGACATGGTATTAAAAGGTTTGCAGCATTTTAAAGATAAACTTAATTAAGAGAAAATTTTGAGTTATAAAGAGAATATTTTTAAATCTAGAAGACCGCTAATTGCTATTTTAAGAGGTATATCTCCTCTTGAAGCTGAAAGTGTTTCAGATGTATTAATTGAAGCTGGAATAAGTATGATAGAAGTTCCTCTTAACTCACCAAAACCTTATGAAACAATAGAAAGAATGGTAAAATTCCATGGGGAAAATGGTATTTTTGGCGCAGGAACAGTCTTAAAGGAAAATGAGGTTTATCGAGTGGCTGAAATAGGAGGAAAAATTATAGTTTCTCCTAATTTGAATACTTTGGTTATACGAAAAACAAAAGAACTAAACATGCTAAGTTTTCCTGGAGTTTTTACAGCATCAGAATGTTTTGATGCTTTGGATGCTGGTGCTGATGGGTTGAAGTTTTTTCCCGCCTCATTATTAAAAGAAGAAAATTTTAAAGCTTTATCCGCAGTCCTTCCAAAAAATGTAATTTCTATTGCTGTTGGTGGCATTGATGAAAGTAAATTCAAAAGTTGGTTGCAAGTTAATATAACAGCCTTTGGTTTAGGTTCAAACCTCTATAAACCTGGTATGTTAATTGAAGAAGTAAAGTTAAAGGCACAACAGATTGTAAGATCTTATGATGAGTGTATTTTTAATAATTAATGGTTTTATTTGTAAATGAAAAAAAATAAGTCAAATAATTTCTCTAAAGATAAAGGTTTATCTAATAATATTTCATTTCTTAAGAATTTATTATCCCCATTAGAATTTAGGCGAGATTTATTAATAGAGCATTTGCACATAATTCAAGATCATTTTGGATTTTTATCAGAAAAAAATCTTATTTCATTAGCTAAATTACTGAACATTAGTAGTGTTGAAGTATATGAAGTAGCCTCATTCTATGCACATTTTGACATAGTTAAAGACGGAGAATTAGCTCCACCTAAAACTACTATAAGAGTCTGTGACTCTCTTTCTTGTGAGTTGTTTGGTTCTAAAAAATTAGAAAATGATTTAACTAAAATATACCAAGGACTAGACATAAGAGTCCTTAAAGCTCCATGTATGGGAAGATGTAATTCTGCACCAGTTTTAGAAATTGGCCATTATCATATTGAAAATGCAAGTTTAGAAAAAGTTGATCAAGCTATTAAAGACAATAGAAATAAACCAGATATACCCAACTATGAAACTTTTGAAAATTATATCAAAAAAGGTGGATACGAACAAACTTTTAAGATCAAAGCTGGTAAAGAAAATTGGTATGAAAATATTGTAGAGGCAGATTTAAGAGGTTTAGGAGGAGCAGGGTTTAGAACTGCAAAAAAATGGGAGCTTGTTTCAAAAGAACCTGGTCCAAGATATTTAGCTGTTAATGGTGACGAGGGAGAACCAGGAACCTTTAAAGATAAACATTATCTAGAAACAGAACCTCACATGTTTTTAGAAGGTACTTTAATGGCGTCAATTGCTATATCAGCTGAAAAATGTTTCATTTATATTAGAGATGAATATCCGGCAATCCTATATATTTTGAAACAAGAAATCAAAAAACTTGAAGCGGAAAAAATTATTCCGGTTGGGTTCTTTGATCTCAGAAGAGGCGCTGGAGCTTACATTTGTGGTGAAGAAAGTGCTATGATAGAAAGCATAGAAGGGAAAAGAGGGTTACCTAGACACAGACCACCTTATGTAGGACAGTCAGGTATATTTGGTAAACCTACTTTAGTTCATAATGTTGAAACACTTTATTGGGTGGCTAAAATAATAAGGAATGGGCCTCAGGTTTTTACAAAGGTCAAAAAAAACAATAGAATGGGTCTACGAAGTTTTTCTGTGTCTGGTCGAGTAAAAAAACCAGGATTATATTTGTTACCCGCTGGTTCCACAATATTAGATATAATAGAAGTATCAGGTGGAATGATTGAGGGACACAAATTTAAAGCTTATCAACCTGGAGGAGCATCTTCAGGTCTTTTACCAGCAACTATAAGTAATGTACCATTAGATTTTGACACATTAAATGAATTTAATACATTTATAGGCTCAGCTGCAGTGGTTATTTTATCTGATAAAGACAAAATTAAGGACGTTGCTTTAAATATGATTGAATTTTTTAAATCAGAAAGTTGCGGTCAATGCACACCTTGTAGGGTTGGTTGTGAAAAGGCAGTTTCAATTATGGAAACACGTGATTGGGATATTCCTCTTTTAGAAGACCTGTGTGAGGTTATGGAAAGTTCTTCTATATGTGGTTTGGGTCAGGCGGCAACTATTCCAATAAAGTCAAGTATTATGCATTTTAGTGAAGAGATTAAAAGAAATGGCTGAAAAAGTATCCTTTATTCTTAATGGAGAGCCTGTTATTGCCAATAACAATGAGACAATATGGGACGTTTCTAAAAGACACGGTAAATTTATCCCTCATCTTTGCCATAGTGGCAAGACTGGATATAGACCCGACGGAAATTGTAGAGCCTGTGTAGTAGAAGTTAAGGGAGAAAAGTCATTAACCGCATCTTGTATCAGAAAGCCCATTAATGGAATGGAAGTTTTTACTAACAACCCAAAAGTAGAAAAATCCCAAAAATTAGTTTTAGAATTACTTTTAACTGATCAACCAAAAATAAAACAGAAAACATATCAAGAGGATCACTTTTGGAATACACTTAATAAAAAGCAAATTACCTTCTCTAGATTTACTCCTAAAAACTCTGAGACAGTCCCTAAGACTGATAACAGTCATCCTGCTATGACAGTTGCCTTAGACGCGTGTATACAGTGCGGTTTGTGTATTAGGGCATGTAGAGATGTTCAAGTAAATGATGTGTTAGGCATGTCTGGAAGGGGAGCAAATAGTTATCCTGTATTTGATACCAACACTTCAATGGGAGAAAGTAGTTGTGTAGGTTGTGGAGAATGTGTCCAAGCCTGTCCTACGGGCGCTCTTATTGAAACTTCTCTAATTAATGACAATAACAACCAAACAGTTTATCCTGACAAAAAAATTAAGAGTTTATGTCCATTTTGCGGTGTTGGTTGTCAAACATTGGTAAGTGTTAAAGATAATTCCATAATGGCCGTCGATGGCTACGAAGGCCCTGCAAATGAAAACCGATTGTGCATTAAAGGTCGTTTTGGATATGACTATATAAGTAGTCCAGTTAGACTAAAAGAACCTCTTATTAGAATAAGTCAAAAAACAAAATCATGGGATTTATCCATTGATGAAAAAAATATTTATAAATATTTTAGAACAGCTTCTTGGGAAGAAGCTCTTAACCTAGCATCACGTAATTTTACTAAAATTTTAAAAAATAATGAAAAAGCATTAGCTGGTTTTGGTTCTGCAAAAGGATCGAATGAAGAAGCTTATATATTTCAAAAATTAATAAGAACTGGTTTTCAAACAAATAATGTAGATCACTGTACTCGTCTTTGTCATGCGTCATCTGTAGCTGCATTACTTCAATCAGTAGGTTCTGCTGCTGTAACAGCACCATTCACTGCTGTTAAGGATACTGAATGCATAATATTAATAGGTGCAAGACCAGAACAAAACCATCCTGTTGCAGCTTCTTATTTAAAACAAGCTGTTAAAAATGGCTCAAAATTAATTATTATGGATCCTAGAAGACAAAACTTATCTAGATATGCGACTCATCATTTACAATTTAATCCAGGACAGGATTTAGCATTATTAAATGCCATTATACATACAATAATTAGAGAAAACTTAATTAATAAAGATTATATCAAAAATCATACTGAGGGATTTACTCTTTTAGAAAAAGAAATTGAAAAATTCAACCCTACTATAATGGAGAATTTATGTGGAATAAATCAGGATATTATCAGAGATGTTGCAAGAATATATGCAAAATCAAAATCGTCTATTATTTTTTGGGGTATGGGTATTTCACAACACGTCCATGGAACGCAGAATGCATTTTCATTGATAAACTTAGCTTTAATAACAGGACATCTTGGTAAACCAGGAACAGGACTTCACCCGTTGAGAGGACAAAATAATGTCCAAGGAGCTTCAGACGCAGGCCTTATACCCATGGCTTATCCTGATTATTATTCTGTAAATAAACAAACAAATAAATCAAAAATGGAAAGTTTTTGGGATACTAATTTAGATCCGAATGAAGGTAAAACCGTAGTTGAAATTATTAAAGAAATCTCTCTAGGAAAAATTAAAGGATTATATGTTCAGGGTGAAAACCCTGCTATGTCTGATCCAGATCAAATAAATTCAAGAAAAGCACTTGCAAAATTAGAACACTTAGTTGTTCAAGATATTTTCATGACAGAGACTGCTTGGAATGCAGATGTAATATTACCAGCATCTGCACATGCTGAGAAAACTGGCACTTATACCAATACTAACAGACAAGTTCAAATAGGTAGGGCCGTGGTAGAGCCACCAAAAGAAGTTAGACAAGATTGGTGGATTATTCAGGAAATTGCAAAAAGAATGGGATTGGGTTGGGACTATAAATCTCCTAAAGATATTTTTGATGAGATGAAATTAGTAATGCCTTCATTAGATAATATTTCCTGGGAACGATTAGAAAAAGATAATCACGTTACCTACCCTGTTAAGAGTGAATTAATTCCAGGAGAAGATATTATATTTACTGATGGTTTTCCAACTCCTAATAATTTAGCTAAAATCATCCCTGTAAATTTAATTAATCCAAATGATGAATTGAACAGTGACTTTCCATTAATTCTATCTACTGGAAGATTGTTAGAACATTGGCATACGGGAACAATGACAAGAAGAGCGGTAGTATTAAATGAACTTGAGCCAGATCCTATGATTTTTATGAGTCAGGTGGATAGTAATTTTTATAATCTTGACTTAAATAAATCAGTCATAATTGAAACTAGACGAGGTAAAATAAGCATTAAAATAAGACATGATGATGATCTTCTTCCTGGTATGATATTTTTACCTTTTTGTTTTAAAGAGGCTGCGGCAAATATTTTAACCAATTCAGATTTAGATCCTATAGGAAAAATTCCTGAGTTAAAATTTAGTGCAGCTAGAGTGTATCAAAATTAAATTTATATTTACTTATGATTCAAATATATTTTAAATAAGGAAAGTGTGTCTGACTTATTAAGTTAAGAAAAATATAAAAAAATGAACTGGCAAAATAATCTTTTCAAAATATTAAAAAGTGAAAAAATTAAAATATTTAGTTATGTACCAGATGCTGGTCATAAAATATTAATAAATAATGCTATTGAAGATAACTTGATTACTGCAGTTCCTCTTACTTCTGAAGAAGAAGGAATTGGTATTGCAGCAGGATCTTACCTAGGTGGTTTGAAGTCAGTTTTGTTGATGCAAAGTAGTGGAGTTGGAAATTGTGTTAATCAACTGTCGTTAATTAATCATGGACAATTCCCTTTTTTAACAATTGTAACAATGAGGGGAGAGTTTGGGGAAGGTAATCCTTGGCAATATGCTATGGGGCAAGCTGTTGTCCCAACGTTAAAATCAATAGGAATAAATTGTCTAAAAATTGATAGTGAATATGATGTTGAAAAAACTATAAAAGCTGCTTTGACTATGGTTTTTAAATCCGAGAGATCTGTTGCAGTTTTACTGTCTCAAAAATTAATAGGAGCCAAAGCTTTTTAGGTAAAAAATTAAATATGAATTCATTAGATAGAAAAAAAGTAATTCCAAAATTATTAGGTGATACTGATAGGTTTCTCATAATTTCAGGATTAGCTGGGCCTGCAAAAGATATTGGATTTTTAACTAAAGAAAGCCCTAATACGTTTTTGTTTGGAGGAGCGATGGGAGGCGCTATTCCAACTTCCTTAGGTTTGGCTCTGGCAAGGCCGAATGACACAATTCTTTGTGTCTCAGGCGATGGTGATGTTCTAATGTCTATGGGCTCTTTAGCTACTGTTGCTACTATGAAACCAAAAAACCTCATTATAATTTGTGTAGACAATGCATTATATTTAGAGACGGGTGGTCAAAAGTCACATACTGGATTGGGTGTTGATTTAGATGTTGTTGCACAAGGGTGTGGTTTTCCTAATAGTATGACTATACATAATGAAGATGACTTGTTAAAAGCAACAACTTTAATCAATAATGATTTTAATGGACCTACTTTTATACTCTTAAAGGTTAATCAATCAAGACCTCCTCAATATTCTAGAAATTTGAATGCATCTCAAGCAAAAATAAAATTTAGACAAAACTTATTAAAATAAAAATTCTCTTTTTTTATATTAGTAAATATGTTAACTAAATAGTTTACTAGGAAACTAGATTTTAAAAGGTTAAGATTTGAAAGAAATATTTGAAGAAAATATAGGTTTGTTAATTCATGATGTAGCTCGATTACTTAGAGTTCTGTATGACCGCCAAATGTCATCAATTGGACTTACTAGGTCTCAATGGTGGTTGTTAACTTACTTATTTTTTAAAGATGGTATCAATCAATCAGAACTTGCAATTCTTATGGATATGGAAAAGGCACCATTAAGTAGACTTTTAGACCGTATGGAAAAAAAAGGGTGGGTAATCAGAAAAAATGAAAACAAAGACCGTCGTACAAAAAATATTTATTTATCTGAAAGTATTAAACCACTTATATCTTCTATGAGAGACAAAGCCGCAGAATACAGAAGTGAATCATTATCTATTTTAACGGATAAAGAGCGCAATAAATTAAAAGACATACTTCAAATCTTAAAAAAAGGTTTAACTTCTAAGATATAAATTGAGGAAAGAAGCCCTAATGGAAACCAAAATAGAAAACGAAAACAATTCTAGAAATAACAATAATATCAAAAGATTTTTATTATTAGTTTTGTTTCCTTCATTAATTATTTTATTAACTTTAGGTTATTTTTATTCTTTAGGTAGGTTCATAAAAACTGAAAACGCATATATCAAAGCACCAATAGTGTCTGTCCAGTCTCAAATACCAGGAAGAGTAGAGAAGGTATTTATTAGAGATAATCAAAGAGTAACAAAAGGTGACAAACTTTTCAAAATTGAGACTGACAAATTAGAAATGAACATCATAGAACTAAATCAAAACCTTATTAATATAAAAAAAGAAATAGAAAATAGGAAATCTAGATATAATGAATCTAAAGAAGAAATTAAATTAGCCCAAGAAGAAATAAAATTTTATTTTTCTGAAATGCAAAGAATGAAAGCTTTAGTTAATGTCGAAATCAATCTTGCTAAGGAAAAAGTTAAGTACCAAAAATTAGAATTAAACAGGATTGAAAAATTAGTAGATAAAGGTGTTGGGCTTAAAAGTAAACTTGATGAAGCTAGTTACCTATATAAAAATGCGGTTAGTAATTTAAAATTTGTTAATCTAAATAATGATTTAGAAGAAATAAAATATTTATATTTATCTTCAAAACAAAAATTAAAAATCAGTAAAGATAAAGCTAAGACTATTTTAACAACACTCAATGGTAACAAAGATATAAAACCTTCAGATCATCCTTTGTATCTTAGACATTTAAGTAAATTAAACCAAATAAAGTTTGATATTAAACAGTCTATTATTATAGCTAAACAAGATGGTGTAATTGCAAAACTTAATCTTGAAGAAGGAGAATATATAGATGTTGGGAAAATACTTTTTGCTATTGTAGACGAAAAAAAAGCATGGGTAGAAGCTAATTTAAAAGAAACAGAATTAACAAATATAAAAGTCGGTCAATTAGCCTTTTTTACACCTGATACATACCCAAATAGTTCATGGAGTGCTCAAGTTGAGAGTATAAGTCCTGCCACTGGTGCAGAATTTTCAATTCTACCACCACAAAACTCCTCTGGAAACTGGGTTAAAGTTGTACAAAGAATTCCTGTAAGGTTATCTATATCTAATTTAGATAATAAAAGAACAAAAGAAAATAACATTAATAGAGATCTTCGTGTTGGGATGTCGGTTTTTGTCACAATTGATACTAAATACGAAGGTGAAGTCCCTACAATAATTAGACCTTTTTCTAGTATTTTTAAAATGTTTTGAGGTTTAATTGAAACCTTTAATATCAGAAAACAACTCATCATTTAAATGGTTCATTTTAGCAACTGCAACCTTTGTAACTATGCTATATGCTATGAACGTAACAATTGCATCAATTGCGTTATCAGATATGCGTGGAGCCATGGGAGCTACTCAAGATCAAATTTCTTGGGTTGTTACTGGGAATATTGTTGCCACAGCTATTTTTACCCCCTTTGCAGGATGGCTTTCGTCTCGAATACAAATTCGGACTATACTTATTTTCAGTGTTCTTGGTTTTATAATATCTTCGATATTCTGTGGAATGTCTAATTCTCTTGAAGAAATAGTCTTTTTTAGAGTTGCACAAGGAGTATTTGGAGCTCCCTTACCTCCACTTTCGCAAACTTTAGTTTTAGCAGCATTTCCAAAAAGACAAATTTCACTGGCAATGGCTGTTTGGGGAATGGGTACTATTTTGGGACCAGTAATTGCTCCAACTATTGGAGGCTATTTAGGAGAATTGCTAAATTGGCGATGGATTTTTTATACCTTAGTCCCATTTGGTTTTTGCGCGTTATTTGCAGTTATGATTACTGTTCCAAAAAAACCTGTTCAAGGTAGACTTGCTTTAGACTGGATTGGTTTTTTAGCATTAGCATGTAGCGTAGCCGCTTTGCAAATAATGTTTGATAGAGGAGAAAGAAATAGTTGGTTCGATAGTACTGAGACTATAATTGAATTTGGAGTAGCAATTATTGGCTTTTATATTTTTATTACTCATAGCATAACAACAAAAAATCCATTTATAAATATAAGTATATTTAAAGACAGAAATTATACCATAGGATTAATTCTAATATTTTTCTTTGGTATGTTAAACTTTGTACCAATGGTAATTTTCCCCCCTTTACTTCAAGAATTGAGAGGGTATCCACAATCGGTTATAGGAATAATTCTAGGTATTAGAGGGATAGGAACCTTCTTTGGTTTTGCAATAATAGCTATAACTAGTCGTATAGATCCTAGGATCATTATATTTTTTGGTTTTGGTATACAAGCAGTTTCAGGTCTTTACATGTCCACATTTGACATTAATATGACTTTTTCAAATATTGCGTGGGCTAGTTTAGTGCAAGGTCTTGGTGTAGGTCTGACTTGGCCGCCAGTAAGTGTTATATGTTTTGCTACTTTATCAAATAAATTTCACGGTGAGGCAACTGCTATGTTTCACTTGATAAGAAATATAGGATCTAGTTTTTTTATTTCAGTAAGTGTTGCCGTAGTACTTCATATGGGTCAAATTAATTTTGAAGAAATGGGTGCTATGGTCTCATTATGGAATCAAGGGATAAATTTTAACGGTATTATAGACAAACTTGATAATTTTAATATTTCAAAGCTAACTAACGAATTAAATAGACAAAGTTTAATGGTTGGATATATAGATGCATTTAAGCTTTACGCTTGGGTTGGTTTTTTATCAATTCCATTGATTTTTTTAATAAAAGTAAAAAAAGAAGGAAATAAATAGAAAGTCATGAATAAAAACAATATTTTTTTAATTGATGGAGGAATGGGGCAAGAATTAATTCATAGATCTAAGATCAAACCTGACGGTCTTTGGGGAGCGAGGGTAATGTTAGATAACTATGATTTGGTTGTTGATCTTCATAAAGATTTTATACAATCAGGTGCTGAAGCAATAACAATAAATTCTTACAGTATTACACCTCAAAAGTTAAAAAGACATAATTTAGAAAATATGTTTGTAACTCTCCAAAATAGTGCTATTAGTGCTGCTACTGAAGCAATCAACCTATCTAAATCAGATAAGAAAATAAAACTATTAGGTTGTCTTCCTCCTCTAGTAATGAGTTACAAAACTTCTATAGGACTGGAAAAGGAAGATGCAAAAGACACCTATAAAAGGATTGTCGACCTTCAAGAACCATTTGTTGATATTTTTTGTTGTGAAACTGTTTGCTCTTTAGAAGAGGCTAACATAGTTACTGAGATAGCACTTAATTCTGATAAAAAAGTTTGGCTAAGTTTTTGTGTAAAAGAAGAAGATGGTGGATTATTAAGGTCTGGAGAAAAACTAGAAGATGCCTTAAAAGAATTTGATAATTCTTCAGTTGATTCTTTTCTTATAAATTGCGCTCCACCTGAAGCTATTCACAAATCAATTGAAATAATGAAAAACTTTTCAAAACCTTTTGGTGCATTGCCAAATGGTTTTGAAACTGTAAATTTCTTAAACGAAACAAATGATGTTTCGATTTTAAAGAAAAGAAAAGATTTTAATTTAGCAAAGTTTGTTGAAGATATATTGAGCTTTATTAAAAATAATGCTTCAATAGTCGGTGGATGTTGTGAAGTCAGTCCTGAATATATCAATGCTGTAAAAAATAAAATTTAATGCCTGAATTAAGCTTTGAGGAGCCATCTATTTATGAAATTTGAAGGAACAAAAAACTATATATCAACTGATGATTTAAATATAGCTGTGAATGCAGCTATAACACTTGAAAAACCTCTCTTGATAAAGGGAGAGCCTGGTACAGGTAAAACAGAACTAGCTAGACAAATTTCAGAAAGTCTTGGTTTAAGCATTATAGAGTGGAATATAAAATCTACTACTAGGGCTCAACAAGGCTTATATGAGTACGACGCTGTAAGTAGATTAAGAGATAGTCAACTTGGCGAAAAAAAAATTGAAGATATTGGAAATTATATTAAAAAAGGAAAAATTTGGAATGCTTTTGAGTCCAAAGAAAGATCTGTACTGCTAATTGATGAAATAGACAAAGCTGACATTGAATTTCCAAATGACCTTTTACAAGAATTAGATAAAATGGAATTTTATGTTTATGAAACAAATCAAATAATTAAAGCTAATAAAAGGCCTATAGTAATTATTACTTCTAATAATGAAAAGGAATTACCAGAGGCATTCCTTCGAAGATGTTTTTTTCATTATATTCAATTTCCTGATATAGAAACACTAAAAAAAATTGTGAATGTTCACTTTCCTGAAATTAAAAAATCATTATTACAGAGTGCTTTAAATAGATTTTTTGAAATTAGAGATGTCCCGGGATTAAAAAAGAAACCTTCGACGTCAGAGGCTCTTGACTGGATAAAACTTCTGTTGATTGAGGATATTAACCCTTTAGATTTAAAAAGCGATGGAAAAGATTTACTACCAAAACTTCATGGTGCTCTGCTAAAAAATGAACAGGACATCCATTTGTTCGAAAGACTTGCCTTTATGGCTAGAGGAAATCGTTAAAAATATGTTTTTGGAATTTTTTTTCAAATTAAAAAACGCCAGAATACCAGTCTCTCTTAATGAATTTTTCACATTTTTAGAATCTATAAAATTAGATTTTATAGAGTATGATATAAATAAATTTTATTATTTAGCGCGGACTAGTCTAATCAAAGATGAGAGGTTGATTGATAGATTTGATGTAATTTTTGGTCAATATTTTAAAGGGATAGAGTCTATTAAATTAGATGATATTCTTGATCACTTAAATGTGCCCAAAGAATGGGTACAAAAGATGTTGGATAAGCATTTTTCAAAACAAGAAATGGAAGACATAAAGGCTTTGGGTGGCTTTGATGAATTAATGAAAACTCTTGAGCAAAGACTGAAAGAACAGGAAAAACGCCATCAAGGTGGAAATAAATGGATAGGCACTGCTGGAAAATCACCTTTTGGGGCATATGGTTATAATCCTGAAGGAATAAGAATTGGTCAAGACAGTAGGAGACAAGGAAAAGCTGTTAAGGTATGGGATAAGCGTATATTTAGGGATTTTGATGATACAAGAGAATTAGATACGAGAGGGATGCAAGTTGCTTTGAAAAGATTAAGACAATGGGCTAGGACAGGCATTGAAGAAGAATTGGATCTTGATGAAACCATAACACATTCTGCCAAAAATGGTTACCTAGATGTTAAAACAAGACAAGAAAGAGAAAATTCTATAAAAATACTTCTTTTTTTAGATGTTGGTGGATCAATGGATGATTATATAAGGCAAGTAGAAAATTTATTTTCAGCAGCAAAAAATGTATTTAAAAACCTAAAATTCTTCTATTTCCATAATTGTCTTTATGAGGGTGTTTGGAAAAATAATTCTAGAAGATGGAAAGAACAATTTTCTACAAGAGAAATTTTTAGAACTTATGGAAAAGAGTATAAATGTATCTTCGTTGGTGATGCTTCTATGAGCCCGTATGAAATTTTAGTTGAAGGAGGATCAAATGAACATTTTAATCAAGAAGCAGGACAGGTTTGGTTAGAAAGAGCTATTGAACAATGGCCTTCAAATGTTTGGATAAACCCAACCCAACAACAACATTGGAATTACTCACAATCAACAAATATTATAAAAGAAATTTTCTCTAACAAGATGGTTCCATTAAGTATAAAGGGAATTGAAGAGGCAACAAAGATCTTGTCCAAAAAATAACTTAAAGAATATTATAAATTGGTTAAAAAATGATAAATAATAAAGGGTATGACGGTCCATATGATACTCCAATAATTCTCCCTGAGAAACAAGTTATTGAGGATTGGATAGATTACAATGGACATATGAATGTTGCTTTTTATACTTTAGCTTTTGATAAATCTTTAGATATTTTTCTTGAAGATACTCTTGGTATTGGAGAAACGCATGCAGTGGTAAACAAACAAGGACCTTTTGTTCTTCAAGCACATTATCATTACCTTAATGAAATGAGTTTAGATGAAAAGTTTAATGTAAGGTTATTAGTCGTAGACTGTGATGAAAAGAGGATGCATTTATGCCTAGATATCTTTTCTCAAAATAAAGATAAGGTTATTGCTGTGGCTGAGAAAGTTTTAATTAATGTTAATCTCAAGATCCGAAAGACTGAAAATTATCCATCTTGGGCTTATAAAAGGCTCTTAAAATTAAAAAATACTCACAAAAACGCTTCATTTCCGAGTGTTCTTGGAAAAGAAATTACTCTTAAGAAATAAATAATTTATGATAATAAAATTGATTTTAACAATTTTTTGTTGGTTAGCTGTTTTACCAATTGTCTACGGTTTCAACTTTGGAATAAATTATAATTTTTTTATTATAGTAGTATATGCATTACTATTGTTAATAATGTTCATTGTTTCTAGGTTCACTACAAAGATAATTATATGTATTTTATTTTCTGCAACATATTTAATTTTACAAGATCTACCAAGTGAAGAAAGTTTTTGGAAGGCAGGTAATTTTTTTATCATTTTTTCAGCTTTTCTACCTAGCTTATGGTTGCTTAGATCAACCGCAATAACAATGCCTTCTGTGGCGAAAACACAAAACCTTCTTTCTAATTTAGTTTCAACTAAAATTTTATCTGGTATTCAGGTCACATCTCATGTTCTTGGTGGTGTAATAAACATTGGTACATTTCCTCTTTTATCTTCAGTAATTCCTAAAAATGCAAAATATAAAATGAGACAATCATCAGGAGAAGCAGCTATCAGAGGAATGAATACAGCAGTTTTATGGTCACCTTTTTTCGTTAGTTTTGCTGTTGGACAACTATATCTACCTAGTCAATCTGCATGGTTGGGAATTATTTTCGGTTTACTAGTAGCATTGTTATTTAATTTAATAAGCATGAGGTTTTTAATTGGTAAGTTTACCTTAAATTATCTTATTGAAGCTATTTCCTGTGTAAAGCCAATTTTTCCTAGACTTTTAATCTTATCTATATCTGTATTAGCAGTTGGTCAAATTTTTGATAAGACAGCGTTAAACGCAATAGTGATAGTTATACCAATTTTAGTTATCGTTCAGATGTTGAGAAGACCCGAAACTGCTAAATCAATAAAAAGGAATTTGAATAACTTAATATTAAAATCTGGTGATGAGATGTTATTGATATCAGTTTCAATGTTTTTAGGGTCTATCTTAAGCAGTTCCGCTGAGATTCAAAATTTTATGTCAAATAATATTGGAAATAATTTTCCCTTTTGGGCAATGATAATTCTTCTTCCCCTAATAGTATGGACATTTGGCTTAATAGGTATACATCCTATTATTACTTCTGCTCCAATTTTATCTTTATTTGGACCACTATTATCAGTTTGGGAAGCTGCATTTTTGATGCAGGCTCATTTGATTGGATGGTGTGCCGGTACAGCTTCTAGTTTTACGTCACTATCTGTACTGACGACTGCAGAAAATTTTAGACTACATATTTCAAAATTAGTTTTAGGACCAAATCTTTTTGCCACTGGTTGTTTAACATTTATAGGAGCAATACTATTAATTACCTTAAATCACCTTTTGTAGAGCATCACTGGTTATTTTTTTACCTAATTTATGTTCTCTGTAAGATACATAACAAACGCATATCATAATCATAGTTCCACCTAGAATTACGAAGGGGTCAAATTTTTCACTGAATATAAACAAACCAACAATTGAAGCCCAAACAAGTTGGAGAAATAAAATGGGTTGTGTAACCACCATAGGAGCAGCTTTTATAGCTTTTGTCATTGTTATATGGCCAAGAGTAGCAATTAAAGCAGTAAATGTTAAAATCAAAATAGCTTTAAGTGACAGAGGTTCCCAACTGTAAATAGCCGTAGGTATTAGAAAAATAGTAGTAAATATAGATAACATAGCAACAATTTCAGAAGAAGAGCGTTCCTTAGAAACCAACTTTGCTATTAAATAAGAAACTGTAAATACTACAGTTGCCATTAGCATTCCTATCTGACCATTTTCAATTATTTTAAAACCGGGCCTTAATATAATCATAGCTCCAACAAAAGAAAATAAAATGGCTGTTAATCTATGTTTATGTAGCCTTTCTTTTAAAAAAATACATGCACCAATTGAAACAAAAATATAAGTTAAAAAACCAATTGCAGTTACTTCTGCTACTGGCATTACAGACATAGCGTAAAACCATAAAGTAACTCCTATTGAGTGAACTAAGCCTCTTAAAACAAACTTTTGAAGCAGTGGTTTATCAGGTCTAAATTTAGCAAGGGATATAAGCGAAGGTGTTAAAAGTAGTGTCCCAATTGCATATCTAAGGAATGCTGCTTGAGGAGCGGGCACTTCACCTTCCAAATATCTTACAGTAGCAGTTACTCCTACAAATAAAATTGTAGTTACTACCATCCACAAAATACCTACGACTGACTGGTTCAAATTAAACACCCCGAATTACTTATCATGTTAACTTGAAGTAATTATTTATGTCTAATAAAATAATTTTGATAAAATTACATACCCTGGTAATTAGGTCCACCACCACCCTGGGGAGTAACCCAATTAATATTTTGAGTTGGGTCTTTGATATCACAAGTCTTGCAGTGAACACAATTTTGAGCATTAATCTGTAATTTAGGCTTATTATCACTTGTAACAATTTCATATACACCTGCTGGACAATATCTTGTCTCAGGGTTGTCATAAAGTTCTAGATTTATGTTTATGGGAACCGCTTCATTTTTGAGAGTAAGATGACATGGTTGATTTTCTTCGTGGTTGGTTCCTGAAAAAGATACATTGGTTAATCTATCAAAACTAATAACATTATCGGGTTTTGGGTAATTGATTTTTTCATGTTTGCTTTTGTTCTCAAGACTTTGATGATCTGTTCCATGATGATCTAAAGTCCAAGGAGCTTTACCTCTAAATATATATGTGTCTATGGCACTATAAACTATCGCCTTCCAGAATCCCCACTTAAACGACGGCCTAATGTTTCTGACACTGTATAATTCGGACCATAACCAACTTTTCTTAATTAAGTTTTGGTAAATGTCTACTTCCTCTTTTTTTTCGATATTTTCGAATATTGCATCAGCGGCAATCATTCCTGATTTCATTGCAAGGTGAGTTCCTTTTATTTTAGGAACATTAAGAAATCCAGCTTCACATCCAGTTAGCATCCCTCCTGGGAAAGTTAATTTTGGTAAAGATTGAATACCACCTTCATTAAGAGCTCTTGCCCCGTAATTTATTCTTCTTCCGCCTTTAAGAATTTTTTTTATTTCAGGATGATGCTTAAAACGTTGAAATTCCATATATGGAGACAGATAAGGATTTTTGTAATCCAAGCCAATTACAAAACCAATTGACACTTTGTTATTATCTAAATGATATAGAAATGAACCTCCATAAGTGTCTGTTTTTAAGGGCCACCCAGTTGTGTGCAAAATACTTCCAGGTTTACTATTCTCTGGTGAAACTTCCCAAAGTTCTTTTATTCCAATCCCATAAGTTTGAGGCGAATTATCTTTATTAAGGCCAAATTTTTTCATTAAAATTTTTCCTAAATGCCCTCTACACCCCTCTGAGAATATTGTTTGTGTGGCATGAAGCTCTATACCTTGTTCAAAGTTAGGGCCTTCTGTTCCATCCTTTAATCTACCCATATCACACGTGGCAACACCAATTACTTTATCTTGTTCGTTGAACAAAATCTCCGATGCAGAAAAACCTGGGTAAATCTCAACTTCTAGAGCTTCAGCTTGTTCAGCCAACCACTTTGTAAAGTCACTTAAGCTGATAATATAATTACCTTTATTATGCATCTGTGGAGGTGTAGGTAACTTATATGATTTTGTCTCTGTTAAATATAAGAATTTATCAACAGTAGCTTTGGTTTTAAGAGGAGAATTTTTTGCTTGCCAATCAGGTATAAGTTCGTCTAGAGCTTTTGTTTCAATTACTGCACCTGATACAATATGAGCGCCAACTTCAGAACCTTTTTCAATGACGCAAACTGATAAATCTTTATTGTTTTCCTTGCTTAACTGTTTGAGTTTAATGGCTGCACTTAGTCCAGATGGACCTGCTCCTACTATAACTACATCATATTCCATTACTTCTCTATTATTCATTAAAAGACCTTTAGGTTTATAATTGATTTAATATTAAATATTAATAGTTGTTATTTCTACATAATGTATTATTAATATAGTACAATAATTCAAATTATAAAGGCTTATTAAATGAATACTGATGTAGGTATTATATTATTAATATTATATCCAATTGTTTTAGTCGGAGCTATAATATGGTTTGGAAAACATTCAGTCTCACCTGACTAAATTTTTATTTATCCATTCTTTTTACTGACTTTACAGTAGCCTCAAAAGGCATTGTTATACATTTATGTCTGTTTTTAATCTCTCTAATAGGTTCAAAAACATTCATCTCTATTGGCAGTGTTTTTGGCATTTCTTTATCAGAACTATTTAGCCAACTCTGAAATTCTTCTGATAATTTTTCGCTTGGCATTTCATTATTTTTGAATAACTTCACAACTAGTCCAGCAGATGCTTCACAAAGAGCACATCCTCTAACAATGGCTGATATGTCTTCTATTTGGTTATTTATAAGTTTTAAACGTACTTTAACCTCATCACCGCACATAGGATTTTTGACTTCAAATGATCGATTATAATCCTCTATCGCATTACTTTTTTTATTTTCAGAAGCAAGGCTTAGTATTTTTTCTTGATATATTGATAGGTCGTTCAATTATTGATTTACCAATAATAAAACTACACTAGCTACAGCAATGGCATAGAAAACATATAGTAAAATATGTGTATTCTCATATACATTTTCTTCTGGAACGCCAGCAGGTAAATCTCTTTTATTTTTTTTCATCTAATTTCCTTTAATTTATTTAACAAAATAAATAACTAACTATTTTATTACTTAATTATAAAAATTTAATCTAGCGAGAATTATAATTAAATAGAACGGTAAATTGAAGATTAATTTAATTATTATTTATAAAAAAAACTGACCTATAAAAATTAAAATTAAGAAAACAGTAAATATTTGAATAACGATCAATGTATCTGAACCAACTTCTCTGTCAAAAACTTTATTTTTTAACATAGTATTTGATAACAAAATTTTTGTTCTAGAAAATAAAATGATCATAAGTTCCTCAAACTTTTGGTTCATTCTCTCTACTAATTTTAACAGTGGTATTAACACTCCAGGTATCATTTTTCTATAAACCCAGTCACTATTTAAAACTGTAGAGTTTAACTCTGGTGGATATATTTTGAAATGCCATAAACATATGAAAGCAAAAGCCGCAAATGTTAGGAGTTGTAACTGTCCAACAACATGACTGAAATCATATGGCTGATAGTTAATTTCATATGGTAAAATTTGATAAAAAGTGGAAGGAAATATGCCTATTAAAATGCACAATGCAGAAGCTATTATCATTGCAACAATCATATTAAGAGGTGCTTCTTTAGTTTTAATACCGCTTTCATGAGCAAAAAAAGCGAAAAATGGTATTTTAATTCCCGAATGGTGTAGTACTCCTGCAGAAGCAAAAAGAAGCATAAAATAAACTAAAACCAAGCCTTCTTTTCCAAGTGCAGACATTATTAAAGATTTTGCAACAAAGCCACTGAACAATGGAAAGGCGGATATGGAAATTGCTCCTATTATAGTGCACACCGCGGTTATTGGCATATATTTAAACAATCCACCTAGCTCTGAAGCTTTACATGTACCCACTCTGAAAAGAACGGCTCCCATACCCATAAAAAGAAGTCCTTTATATAATATATGGGCAAAAGCGTGTGCCACAGCACCGTTTATTGCTAATTCAGTTCCTATTCCAATTGCAACTATCATAAAACCGAGTTGGTTGTTTAGGCTATATGTTAATACTCTTCTTAAATCATTTTCGATCACAGCAAAGAATATCGGATAAAAAGTCATAATAGCGCCTATTACAATTAAAAGCTCAGTACCTGCAAAACATTTTGCAAAACAAAAAATTGCTAACTTAGTTGTAAAAGTTGAAAGGGCAACTGTACCAATTTCAGATGCCTCAGGATAAGAGTCCTGTAACCAACCATTTAAAAGTGGAAATGCTGCTTTTATTCCAAAAGCAATAAAAATCAATTGTCCATATAAAGAGTTAATATCAAATTTGGTGAGTAGTGCACTTCCATCGTTGATTAGCAATATAATAGCTCCAGCAAGTAAAAACATACCAGATGTAACTTGAATTAATATATATCTAAATGCTGATCGGTAAGATCTATACGTATTACCAGCTAAAATTAAAAAAACAGATGTAAAAGCTGTCGCTTCCCACCAGATAAAAAGTGTAAACAGGTCTCCTGCATGCACTGCTGCTATTGCTGCGCCACTATAGCTCATAATTGAAACGTGTTGTTTCCATTGTTTTTCGTGAGCACCATATATTACGTTAAGTGCAGCTGCTATATGAAAAATTATTGCAAATGGTAGTGTAAGTGAATCTGATTGAAACAAAATAAAATCAAAACCCATTAAATTTATAATTGAATGGATACCAAATCCAAGAGTTAATGAATATGCAGAAATCAATATTAATATCATCATATAAATTTGTCTGATTATATGAGGTAAAAAAGGGATCAATAATGCCCCAATAATCATTATAAATCCTGGAGGGAAATTACTTATCATAATAATCCTCATCTTTCATTAAAAACGACCTCAAGCTCACACCGATTTTAAAGATTACTATGCATGATAAAAAACCAAAAAAAGCTGGGAAAAATGTGAAATCTTCTATTGATGTCTCACCATGTCTATGACCAATTAGCTCAAAAACTAAAAATACAATACATAATAATAAAACACTGGAATTTATTTTTCCAAATTTTTTAATTAAAGCCTTCATAATTTATTCACCATAATGGAAGTTAAATTTTCAAATGGTTCTATAAAAAAGAAAAGTAAAATAGTTAAAAAACACGTTATTAATGTAGGTATTGTTATTAATATTGGTATCTTTATTTTAACTTCTCTTTCCTTTTTAAAAAAGAAAGCTCTAGCGGGAATTTCCATTAAGTAATATGCATTAAGAATTGTTGAAATACAAAAAACTGCTATCACTGTTATGTATCCACTTTCAGCTGCACCTAGCATCAAAAAAAACTTACTCCATGAACCTCCCATTGGAGGCACACCAATAATAGATAAAGATCCAACGAAAAAGGCTAGAAAAATTAAGGGCATAGATTTACCGTGACCATTTAATTCAGAAATTTTAGACATTTTTGCTCCAACATAAATGGCACCTGCTACAAAGAATAAAGTAATTTTACCTGCTGCATGCGTAATGATGTGTAAAGTCGCTCCTTGAGTGGCCATAGAGGAAGCTAGTGCTCCTCCTAATGTTATGTATGACAGTTGACTTATAGTTGAATAGGCTAATCTTGCTTTTATATCATCTTTATAAATTGCAATTATACTTGTTGTAAGTAGTGTAAAAGAGGCTAACCAAACTAACCAGTTGGATGCCCCTGTTTTTGACAAAAAATCAATTCCAAATACATTTGTCAATATTAATAACATGGTAAAAACACCAGCTTTTACAACAGCTACAGCATGTAAAAGAGCAGACACAGGGGTAGGTGCTACCATTGCAGCAGGCAACCATTTATGAATTGGCATTAAGGCGGCTTTACCTATTCCAAAAACAAACATAGCTAGTAAATATGGGGCATACTTAGGGTTCATTTTTCCATCTAAAACACCATTTTGAGACATTTCTAGAGATCCAGTAACTACCCAAACCCAAATTATTGCTGGAAGAAGTAGAATAACAGACGTACCAACTAGAATAGACATGTAAAGACGTCCTGCTTTCTGCGCCATTTCATTTTGTTTATGGGTAACTAATGGATATGTTGAAAATGTTAGTACTTCATAGAAAATAAATAATGTTAGTAAATCGCCTGCATAGGCAATACATAAAGCTGCATGAACAGCCATAGCATAAAAAATATAAAATCTTGTTTGATTTTTTTCTTTATTTCCTCTCATGTAACCTACAGAATATATTGCTGCAAAAATCCATAGCACAGAAGCGACAAGTCCAAATATTGCACCTAAGGGTGTGACTACGAAACTTATAGAGATCCCTTCAGCAATCTGTAACAATTCTAACCTTGGTTGTTCTCCATTTAAAATAGAAGCCATCAATTGGATAGCCCCCCAAGAGCTTATTATACCCCCTAGAGGACCAAGAATATCTCTTAAGATAGGTTTAGATGATAACAAAGGTGTGATAAGACACACTAGCAGAGGAGATAAAAGTGTAATTAAAATTAAATTTTCAAAGGAGATCATTTTGACACTCCTACTAATTTTTCAGCTGCCTCAGTACTACTATCTACAACAAAAGAAGCATCTAAACCAAAATAAATATTTAAGAATGTTATTATTAACAAAGAGATATAAATTGTAGGGTTTTCCTTAATAATTATTTCTTTTCTTGGTTGTTGTAACCATAAAGCCTCAATCATTTTCCATAAATAAATAACTGATAATGCTGAACTAAATAATATAAGTATAGCTATCCATAAACCATCTGCACTTATAGAAGCTTTTATAAGGTATAACTTGGAAATAAAACCAGCAGTTAGCGGAAGTCCTGCGAGGCTAAGTGAGCAAATTACAAAACAAAAAAAAGTTATTGGCATAGCCCTTCCAAGACCAGATAAGTTACTGAGAGTTACTCTTTTTTGGATATAAAAACTAATTGAAGTTATTGCCATGAATAGCGCGCCTTTAATAAGTGCGTGATTAAACATATGGATAAAACCAGCAGCAACACTTGCCTTAGTTCCGATTGCAAATGCCAATGTTATATAACCTATTTGTGCAACTGAAGAATGCGCTAAAAGGCGTTTAATATCTTTTTCATAGACAGCCATTATTGTACCAGCAAACATAGCTATTATTGAAAGAGGAAGAATTATATACGAGAGTGTATTAATGATCAAATTATCTGCAATATCAAAAACAGAAAATAAAATGCGAGCAAGTATATATAAAGATGCCTTTGTAGCAGTGGCAGCTAGTAAAACAGAAACGGCAGATGGTGCATAAGCGTATGCCCTTGGCAACCAAATATGCATTGGAAAAACAGCTGCTTTAACCATAATTCCAACTATCATAAAACCAAATCCAGCTATTAATGCTTTATTATTTTTTAGATCTACAACACGTTCTGAGAGATCTGCCATATTAAGAGTTCCTGTTATTCCATATAACAACCCAACTCCTATTACGTAAAGTGAGGCACCTACAGCACCAATAATTAGATAATTATAAGCTGCTACCAGAGCTTGTTTGTCCTTTTGCGCTCCCATTGCTACCAAAGCAACAGAAGCCAAAGAAGATATCTCTAAGAACACAAAAAGGTTAAATGCATCTCCGGTAGTGACTAATCCAATTAACCCTGCAATTGCTAGAAGCCATAAACTATAAACTTTAGAAATTGAGGTTTCATTAATTTCGTCAGGCATCATTTTAGATGAAAAAATAGTTGTTAAAAAACCAATCAAAGTAATAATGATAATTGGGAATATTGAAACTTTATCAATTACATACTCTATGCCTAGAGGGGGAGCCCAATTTCCTAAGGCGTATGAAATAGTCGAATGAATTTGGACTTCTTGATATAATAAAATTGAAAATATGAAAGCTACAAAAGTGCTAGCAAAAGTTAGCAGCCAGCTTAAAAAAATATTTGGTATTAATACCACTATCAGAGACATCATTAACGGACATAGAACGACTAATATAGGCAGATTTTTAATTAAAATATCTGTCATTGTATAAATTTCGTATCAATTTTTTTACTTGTTTCAATTTGGTCATGATAATCAACCAGATCCTGAGCAGATATCTCATCTTCTTCAATACTACCGTATTCTGAATTTATTCTTAATACCAATGACATACCTAATGCAGTAGTTGCAACTCCTACAACAATTGCTGTAAGTATTAAAACATGTGGTAGTGGATTGGAATAAACAGTATCAATTGCATTATTTAGAATTGGAGGAGTACCACCTTTAATTTTACCAAAAGTAATATAGAGAAGAAAAACTGATGTCTGAAAAATTGTTAATCCTACTATCTTCTTTAAAAAATTTTTTCTTCCAATAACAAGAAACAATCCTATCATCATAAGTAGGAAAACAATCCAATAATTCCAAATGCCAATAGTAGAAGATATCATTTTACTTATTTTTTCCTGATTTAAAACTTACGAAAGCATTGAACAAAGCAATCATTACATTTGATACGGTAAGACCTACACCAAATTCAATTAACAAAATACCAATATGCTGTCCTGATTGTGGAGAAGATCCTAAAATGTTATACGATAAAAACTCCTCTCCAAGTAACATTGAAGCAATGCCAACTCCACCATATAGCAAGCCACCTAGAGCTAATAAAAATAAATTAATATTTGATGGTAAAAGCTTTTTGCCTTCATCAACGCCAAATACAATAGAATAAAGTATAAAAGCACTAGCAACTATTACCCCAGCCTGAAATCCACCACCAGGACCAAAATCTCCATGAAATTGTACATATAAGCCAAATAAAATTATTGGTGCAAAAAGTATTTTTGTAGAAACTCTTAAGATTGGGTTTTCATTCATATCAACTAACTTTTCTTTTAGAATTTTTGTTTTTTTGATTACTGGTTTGCGTGTTATTCTTTAATAATACTAAAACTGCAACTCCAGCTGTAAACACAACTATTGTTTCACCAAAAGTATCATAACCTCTATAACTTGCTAGCACTGACGTAACTATATTTGGAATACCAATGTCATCTCGTGATCCTAAAATATAGTCTGGAACAATATGTTGATGTACTGGAGAGGACAATAGTCCAATTTCAGGCAAGTCATAACTACACCAGATCAAAATTCCACCCAGAAGTATGCATGTAAGGGCTGGTAGAATTTGACTATTTATATTTTCTTCTTCCTCTTTTGGTAGGTAAGCCATAGCAGCTAAAAATAATATTGTAGAAATTCCAGCTCCTACAGAGGCTTCAGTAAAGGCAACATCAACAGCATCAAGAGTTATGAACATTAACGCAGCAACTAACGAATAAGCACTAGTTAAAACTACAGTAAAAATTAAAGTTCTTGTTCTGAGTAGTGCAATGCCAATAGCAAGCATAACAGTGACCAAAAATGCATTTATAATTAATTCAGATATCATAAAAGCTTTCCGATCTTCTTACCTACAGGCATTAAATTCTTTTTACGAGCCAAATTAGCAGTAACGTGACTGGTAACCGGACTAGTAAAAAATACAAAAACACCTATTAAAATCAATTTAACTGTAATTAAAGACCAGCCTGTTTGTAAGATCATACCTAGAAGAAAAAAAGCTGTGCCACCAGTATCAATCATACCCGCAGCGTGAATTCTTGAAAACACATCTGGTAGTTTAATGAGTCCGCACGCACCAATTATAATAGATAAAGAACCTATAAAAAAACATAAGCCTGTAATGATGTCTATAAACAAGTCCATTATTTTCTTTGTTCCCCTAATGAGCCTGTACTAAAAAGTTTTAACACAGCAACTGTTCCTATGAAATTAATTAAAGCGTAAACAATTGCGATGTCCAAAAACTCTGGTCTATTTGTATAAAAACCATGAAGAGCAATTCCAATTACAATGATAGTTCCAAGACTGTTAACAGCTAAAACTCTGTCAAAAATTGTCTGACCTAAAATGATTCTAATTAGTATCAGTATACCTGAAAATGCGCATGCGATTAAAGCGGCTAAAAACATTATTGATCTCCTTCTAACCACTTTACTTTTTTATCCATTACATTACTTCTAACGTCATTCCCAAAATCAGAGTTAAGAGCATGTACCTCAAACATATTATCTTTAATCTTTGTAGTAACAGTTCCTGGAGTCAAAGTAATAGAATTTGCGTATGTTACTTTAGCAACATCAGTTGATTGTGAGGCTTTTACAGTAAAAGTTTCAGGCTCAATTTTTCCAGATATTATAACTTTTGCAGTATTTAGGTTTGAGATAAATATTTCTTTAAACAACCAAATTAAATAGTTAAAAAGTCTAGGAAAGAAAAATAAAGGTAATCCTTCTTTATCAATAAGTTTTGCTCTTCTGGCAACATACACACAAAAAGCGCAAGATAGTACTCCAAGACTTGTTATAAGGAAACTATAATGCCCAGACATTAAAAGCCATAATCCTAGTAAAATAACAAAGAGTGATATTGATTTCATTAAACTAAACCCCGATATGTACTATCGCTAATTTTTAGCTAATGTTAGCTTTAATTTCAATAAGAGTTTTTATCTACCTAAGGTTTAGCAAATGTTTCTACTTTTGTGATTTTTTTAATAATTCCTTTTTCCTTGAGAAAATTACTAAAATTTTTGTAAGTATTTAAATCATGAGCTTGTGGTCTTAATGTAAATCTTGGTAAAGTATCTTTAAAAGCACGTTTGTTCAACTCATCATCAAGACCCTTTCTATAAGTAGAAAAATCTTTCCATGTCGACTTTGGATCGTTAACAATAGTAAGTGTTGCTTTTTGGATAGCTTTGAAAAATTTATTAAAAACAGGATTATTTCTGTTTTTAGCATTTGCTATATAAATAAGTTCTTCATAGGAAGGAACTCCGTGTTCTTCAGGGTAAAAAGCTTTACCAGGGTGATTTACTATATCCATTTGATTAAGTTCAAAATTTCTAAATGCGCCTATTACTGCATCAACTTTTTTTGCAATTAAAGATGGCGATAAAGAAAAATTTATGTTTATTAATTCAACATCTGACATTTTAAGGTTGTACTTTTGTAGCATGCCTGACAGCAGAGCTTCCTCAAAGCCCCCAACAGAAAAACCAACTTTTTTACCTTTTAGATCTGCAATTGATTTAATAGGTCCATCTTTTAAAACCACAAGGGAATTTAAAGGAACACTAACTAACGTTCCAACTCTAACTACTGGTAAGCCTTGATCCACTTGAATATGAAGTTGTGGTTGATAGGAGATAGCTAAGTCTAATTTACCGGCAGCAACTAGTTTTGGAGGGTCATTAGGATCAGCTGGTTCAATCATTTCAACTTCTAATCCAAAATCCTTAAAAAAATTTCTTTTTTGAGCTATTATTAAAGGAGCATGATCAGGGTTAATAAACCAATCAAGCCCTATAGTAAGTTTGTCTGTTTTAGCGTTAACAACACAGGTCATGACTGATAACAAAATTATAGTGAGTATCTTAAATATATTATGCATTCTGCATCTCCCTCCGCTGGTTCTAACCAGATCAGGTTATAAGGGTTAATTTCTCAGCAAGACAAATGTCAAGCACCCCTGGCTAATGAATTTTTTACATATTTTAAGAAATAATCAATAACTTTTTTATTTCCACCACACATATCTACTCAAAATTATATCAGTAATTCTGTATAAGGTTATTGTCATGAATATTAAAATTATTAAAGCTGCAAACATATTATCTGTTTGAAGACGTGCGTTGCTATAAATCATAAATGAACCAAGTCCGGTACTGCCGCCAATCCATTCACCAACTACAGCTCCGATAGGTGCGAAGCAGGCAGCAACTCTAATTCCAGAACATAATCCGGGAAGAGAAGAGGGGATTTTAATTTCCCAAAATAATTGAGTTTTTGAGAAATTTAATGTTTTACCAGCGTCAATTAATTCTTGAGGTACTTTATTCAATGCATCAGTAAAATTTGAGGTAATTGGAAAAAAAACAATTAAAACACCAATTACAATTTTGCTACTTATTCCATAGCCAAGCCATAAAATTAATAATGGAGCTAAAGCAAATACTGGGATTGACTGACTTGCCAGTAAGATAGGCATAACCCATATCTTCAATCGTGGTGATGAAGAAATTGCTAGAGCTGTAGTAATGCCTATTAGCGTTCCTATTATAATAGAAGCTAGAATTTCAACAAGAGTATATGATGAGTGAATTAAAAGTTGTTCCCAATTATTAAAAATTGAAAGAAAAATCATTGTTGGAGGAGGAAGCATAAATGGAGGTAATTCAAAAAATATACAACATATTTCCCAAATCGTAAAAATTATTATTGCTATAAATAATCCTCTAATCATTATAACCTTATTAAAATTAAATTGATAATTTAAATATATATATTAAAAAATTAGAATGCAGAATTTTTTATTTACAGGCGATATTTTCAAAGGATCAAGATATGAAAAAGGACATCCCTTGGATATGGATAGAGTATGGCCAAGCGTTGAGTTGATTCAATTAATGGGTTGGATTGATAATGAACAAATTATTAAAAATGACCCTGCAGAAATAAATGAACTTATTAAGTTTCATGATCTAGACTATGTGCAGGCCTTAAAAAAAGCTGAAGAGAAACAACATTTACCTGAAAATTTAAAAAGAAAATTTAATATAGGTATAGGAAATAATCCTATTTATAGTGAAGTTTTTTCCAGACCGGCGACTGCTGCAAGAGCATCTATTAGAGCAGTTGAAATGATATCTAATAAAAAGGCTAAAAAAATTTTAAATATTTCTGGTGGAACTCATCATGGAAGAAAGTCTCAAGCATATGGCTTTTGCTTTTTAAATGATTGTGTTCTTGCTATTCTCAAAGCAATAGAATTGGGATTTCAAAGAATTTTATATGTTGATATAGATGCACATCATTGTGACGGGGTGCAAGATACTTTTGCCAATAATAAAAATGTTTCAATAATTTCAATTCATGAAAAAAATAGATGGCCTAATACTGGTTTAATTGAAGATTGTAACATAGATAATATCATTAATTTTCCTGTACCTGAAAAATTTAATGATAGAGAGATGGATTTTCTAATTACAAATGGGGTCTTACCTTTTGCCAAAACAAAAAACCTTGATCTTTTGATAATTCAAGCTGGCGCAGACATGCTCGATGGTGACCCACAATCAAGAATTTGTTTAACTAATAATGCATATTGGAAAGCAATTAATGATTTATTATCTCTTTGTGAAAACGTCATCATATTAGGAGGTGGGGGGTATAATCCATATCTGACTGCAAAAGCTTGGGCAGGTAATTGGGCTTTATTAAATAATAATGTTAATCTTTTAGATGATGTAATGAAACCTGAATGTTATAATTTATTAAAGTCTTTAAAATGGAATAACAGCCGAGTTAGGAATGGAATTCCTGACAACTGGATTAGTAATTGGCGAGATAAAAAGTCAAATAGTAAAGTTGGAGACGAAATTAAATCGCTTTTAGATCAGGTGTTAAAAATAAAAAAAATATGAGTTTTCTGCTAAAGTTAATAATATTAGGAATTTTCCTAATAAATTCCTTATTTGTTTTTTTAGCAAACTCTAATAGTTCAATTTTCAAACATATAGAATGTGAAATAAAGTTTGGTAATAACAAATCTAAATTCCTGTCTCTCGATATAGCTGATACTTTTGAAAAAAGATCCTATGGATTAATGAATAGAGAAAAAATAGAAACAAATGAAGGAATGTTATTTATCTGGGAAGATAGTGAAATAAGAGAGTTCTGGATGAAAAACACATATTTTAACTTAGATTTATTTTTTATTAACCAATACGGAGTTATTGTAGAAGTTTATAAAAATGCGAAAGCTTTTGATGAAAGAAAAATTATTAGTAAAGAAAAGATTAAGTTTGTTTTAGAAATGAAAGCTGGAGATATTAAAGCAAATGTAGGTGATAATTTAATATGTAGTTCAAATTAAATTATAAATAGGGATTAACTTTTTCGGCCATTAATGTCATTGACTTTTTAGCAATTGCTGGGTCTAACCAATCAACACCAGCATACATTAACATTCCATACTCTCCAACTAGATCCTTAAAAGCAGATAAGTCATCAACAACTTTTTCAGGCGTCCCCCAAATGATTAGTTTTTCACAAACTTTTTCTAATGTAATTTCCTCATCAGGTTGGTTTATAGATGTTTTAAAAAGATCTAATTTTCCTAGGGCAACAAACTTTTTAAATAGTTGCTTGAAATAAAAAACATAAGGACTACTAGGACCCAAAGCATATTCTTTAGCTGTATTAAGATCATCTGCTACAAAAACAGTTTTAGCTATTCTCCAGTCTTCTGTTTTAATATCTAAATTACTTTTCTCACAGCCTTCTTTATATTTATCCCAATGAGTTTTCACCCAATTAGGCATAATTATATCTGCACTAATAGGTTTCCAGCCTCTAGCTGCAGCCTCAGTAATACCCTTTGAATATGGTGCAACAGCAGTAACTATAATGGGTGGATGAGGTTTTTGTAGTGGTTTAGTCATATAACCTTGGCCGATCTCAGAGATAATTGTGTTTTCCGTTGAAACATCCCAATAATTACCTTTAATGTCATACGGAGCTTCTTTAGACCAAATCTCTAAAATGGTATTGATACCTTCTAAAAACATTGCTGATCTATCTTTTTCTAAATTACCAAATAATTCAGCATCTGAAATCAAACCACCTGGTGAAATTCCAAAATTAAACCTTCCATTTAACATATGGTCTATCATTGCAACTTGTCCTGCAATATGAACTGGATGTAAATTTGGAATATTAACGGTACCGGTACCCAAACGTATATTTTGTGTTTCATAAGCGAGGGAAGCTATAAAAGCGACGCAAGAAGTTATATTTTCAGCTTTGTCAGATAAATGTTCACCTACATAGGCTTCACTAAAACCAAGTTCATCAGCTAAAATAATGGCTTCCCTGTCTTCTTTTAAACAAGTTTGCCAATCTTTATTAAGAGGATGTAACGGTCTTGTAAAAAAACCTAATTTCATTTTGAGCCCCCTCTCGAATACTATCGCATGTATAAATCTTTGGTCAAACATTTAATAATTGAGAAATATTTAAAACATTTACTTGCTTTTGAAAATTTATAACGTATAAATTTTGAAGTTCGGGGCGTAGCGCAGCCTGGTAGCGCATCTGGTTTGGGACCAGAGGGTCGGGAGTTCGAATCTCTCCGCCCCGACCATATCTTTATTATCTAATTTTTATGATGTTGGTGAGATGTAATTAACACCCTTAGCTTCCTGTCTTATTCTATTTATATCAACGGTTTCCAGCACGTCGGCTTAATCTATGGTATCAGCTGATTTTGCCTTTAAATCTATTGCAGCTATCTGATCGTAATTATCTGCCTCTATAAGTATCCAAAAATCATAAATACCTCGTGTAATACTATAATCTATAAATTTTGCACCTACACTATCGGCTAATGTTTTCATAGCTTCGCGCCGATCTGAATTTTTTTTCTACAAGGCCTTTTGCACCTTTATTTGTATATGTTCCAAGTATTAAAAATGTAGCCATTTTAAACTCCTTTTTAATTAGACTGTTAATAATACTCTTGATGAGATAAGGTTTCCAGAACTACTTGCCTTAAGCACAATATTTTGCATTTCTTCAGACATCCCAACTCTGTCTACTTGTTCTCCCATGGAAGACATGTCAGGGAAATAATAACAAGCAATTAGTCTATCCATATTAGTTGCTACCATAGGGATTACAGCCATGAATGAAGCATCTTCATTCTTTAGTAAGGCGTCAATATCAGGAAAAACTTTAACAGCCTCAGATAAATTACTTCTCGATAGTTGATATTCCCTCATCATTATTACTTTATGATCAGGTGAAATATTTCCATATATTGTCCTAAAAACTTCAGGTCCAATTAAGTGACCTCCAGGATCTGCTTCCCTTTCTTTCATTAGAGCAATTCTAGATGTATCATTGGACATTTCATTAAAAGAGTCACAACCACTTTGCATATTTTCATAAGAACCAGTTAAATGGATTGATCCAGCCATATCTCCAGCAACTATTTTGGCTACTCGAGACTTTGCACCATGTTTAGTCATTATTTCCTGCATAGATTTTGCACGGGTTAGCACTAAATCACTTTTACCTAATATTGGTGTTAAAATTCTTCTAGAAATTATCATTTTATATCCTTCTCACTAAATTTATTATTCTAACAATGATACTCAATTTAAACTAGATTGATGTAAAGTAGATAAATTAAAATGTTAATATTAATGTTAATTTTTTTCTTCCCAAGCAGGTTTTCTTTTTTCTAAAAATGCTTTTAAGCCCTCCTGAGCGTCATCTGTAACAGCAGCGTTACAAAAATCTTCAACAGCATTTGCTACTCCTCTTCTGTAGTCTAAGTCATTAGTTCTCATGAAGGCTGCTCTACCTAAGCGTATCGCTGTAGGAGATTTCTTAGAAAAAATATTAGCTGTTTTGTAAACTTCTTCCAGAAAATTTGAATTTGATACTTGTTTATTTATTAATCCTAGCTTTACGGCCTCGTCAGGATAAAATGTTCTACCACTAAATAACAAATCAAAAGCGTTATATCTACCAACAATTCTTGGCAGATGATTAAAATGAATAGCAGGTAAAAGCCCTAAATTAATTTCTGGATACCCAAAAGAAGCATTGTCAGATGCTATAATCATATCGCATGAAATAGCTAATGTCATGCCACCACCTCTTGCTGCTCCATTTACCGCTGCAATTATTGGTTTACCCATATTGTATTGAACATCCCAAAGATCTATGTAAAGACGATTTAAAAACTCTCTAATTTCCATACTAGATTTATCAATTAATATGTTTAAATCTAGTCCGGCACAAAATGTTTTAGCAATATTACTTTCCAATATAACTACCTTAACACTCGTATCTTTAGAAGCTTTCGTAAGCGAATTTAACATTTCATCTAAAAATTGAATTGTGAAAACATTTGAAGGGGAACGGTTTAAGGTTATTATAGCAATACTATCTTCAATTTTATAATTTATATTTTTTTTATTATTCATTTATATTTCTTTGACAAAAATAAATTTATTTGATTAAAAATCTCTCATAATTTTCATTTTTTTTTTAAATAAAAAATTCAAATTAAAATTACAATTTTTTTGCTCTATCATCTTCCTTTAAGTTAATTATTAAGAATAAATCATGCAACAAACAAATAATTTTGAAAAGATTTTAAAAAGCGTTATTTCTGAGAATGATTTGTTAACTTTATCATTAGATAATGCAAATGATGAATTTTCAAAACTCTGTAGAGCTTTTATCATACAATTTTATGAAAAAAATTTGGATAACAAAAAATCTTTATCTTTTTTGAATAGTGAAAAAAGTAAACCTGCATTAAAACTATTTAATAATTTTTTTAATGAAAATAAAATAAAAACTCCTAAAAATTTTTCAACTAAATCAGACAAACATATATGGGAAATATTTTGTCCTGAAGCATTTGAAGCCTCCATAAAACCAGAAGAAGTTAAGGATAAAATTTTAAAAAAAAGAAAGTTGATTAAAATTAATGAAAATCAAAATTTTTTAAAAAACCCTGTTAAAGAAATATTATTTTTAAGTAATGTTTTAATTACAACTCCCTCAGACTTTCTATCCACAAATATTCCTTTGGAGATTAAGGATGAATTAAAAAACTTTAAAAATGTCAAACAACGATTTTGGTATGATCATCCAATACCATTAGATGCTCTTAATTATGAAAATGAAATTATTTATGGTTTAGAAAATCTTGATAGGGCTATAGCCTTTGAAGTTAAAAGAGGTAATATTAACAATACAGATAAAATTAATCTTATTTTATCAGTTTCTGTGACACATATTGGTTTAGAAAATATTGCTTTAAAATATATTAAAACAATCATAAAAAAACATTTGAATTTAAAATTTATAAATGTCTACTTATTTGATGAAGATGTATGTAATAACATAAACTCAATTTTATTTAGTACGGGCAAAGATATCGATAATATAATGGGTGTTAATGGCAATTATGGTCGCCACTATACATTTTTAAAGTATATATTATTAATATGGAATAAGATTGTCGATAAAGACGTAAGATATAGTTTTAAGATCGACTTAGACCAGGTTTTTGATCAAGAGCTTCTTTTAAAAACAACGGGTTTTTCAATTTTTGAAATCTTTAAAAATCAAAAAAATTGGGGAGGTACAGCAATTGATTATGAAGGGAAAAAAGTTGATCTTGGCTTATTAGCAGGGGCATTAGTAAATAAAGCTGATATTTCAAAATCATTATTTACCCCAGACGTTAATCGACCCAAAAATAACGATTTATTAAAAAATCTATCTTCTAAAAGAGTATTTTGTCCGGAATGGCCTCAATCATTGTCCACTGAGTCTGAGTTGATGTATAGGTTAGATAACATCCAAAGAATTCACGTTACTGGTGGTACTACTGGTATAACCGTAGATAGTTTAGTAAAATGGGCTCCTTTTACGCCTAGCTTTGTAAATAGAGCAGAGGACCAAGCTTTTGTAATTTCTTCCATTAAAGAAGAAGAATATTTAAGTCATTGTCACGCTAAAGATTTAGTTATGAGACACGACAAACATGCTTTTGCTCAAAAAAGTATAGAAATGTCGAAATTTGGAAAAGAAATTGGAAACCTAGAAAGAATTTTAATATTTAGCTATTACATCCAAATTCATGATTTAGGTTTTGAAATATTAAAAAAACATTTATGGCCATTCACGTCGTCTTTTTTAACTCAATATCCTGAACTTTTATCAGGATTGATATTTTTAATTGACGGAAGTCATCATGGAAAAGATTATGTTAGTTTAGGATCACAAAGATTAATGGATACCCAAATCTTTTGTAAAACACAGTTAGAAAAACAATATAATATTGAAAAATTATTCTGGCGTGAATTTATCAACAGAGTTGAAAAATTTCAGGATTATAATGGTAGCCTCAAATCACTTATTAATTATAGTAAGGTATGATTATGCTAATTAATTAAATAACTAATAAGTATTATACAGGAACAAACTTATATCCATTTCCATACTTGTCCAAATAACCAAACTTTGGCTCTAACATATGACCGCCAGAACAGATTATTCTATCATTACAAACCATATCAAATACTTGCTTTCTAGATTTTAGGCCTTTTTCTACGTCGACGTCAAAAATTACAGAAATATTTGTATTAGCCAGTTGTAAATTTGGAGTATGAAGAACATCGCCCATTTGAACAAAACTGTCTTTACCATCATCTATTCTAAATCCACAATGCCCTGGTGTGTGGCCAGGTAGAGGCACTGGATAAATCCCATTGATAATTTCTTGATTAGTTTTTATAGTTTTGACCCTTTCTCCATAAGCTTTTATTACCGCTTTATTTAAATCAGCAAAATTTTTCCCATTTATTTCAATATCCTCAAAATCATCTTTACTCCAAAAATTCAATTCTTCTTCTATTACACTAACTACTGCGTTAGAAAACATAGCCATGCCATCCTTATCTATTGATCCAGCCACGTGGTCAGGATGTAAATGTGTGAAAAATATGTCTGTTATGTCCTCAGGTTTCACATTAGCTTTTGCAATTTGTTCATGAATAAAACCACAAGTTGGTCCAAACAAATCTCTACACCCAGCATCAACTAATAAGATTTTTTCGCCTTTAAATATAAGATAAGCGTTTATTTCACTTAAGGTAAGTTGATTGTTTTCTTCGGCTACTTTGTTAGAAGTATCCTCATCCAAATTTAAAAGAATTTCTTTAGGTAAAGTTAAATCCCCATCTTTCAAAGCTATTATTTTGGTGGAACCTACTATTAATTCTTGTAAATCTGACATTTTCTTCTCCATTAATATAGTATTAAGGAAAAGTTTAAAAAAAAATCTTCTCATTTCAATGCAAATAATAATTAAGGTTTTATAAAAATTCTGACTTAAATTGAGAAAGCTGTATTACCTCACTTGCAGGCTTGTCTTCTCTTAGTCTTTTAATACGAGGAAATCTTAAAGCAACACCTGATTTATGTCGATTACTTTCATTCACTGCATCAAACGCAATTTCAATAACAAACGTTTTTTCAACTTCCCTTACCGGGCCAAATTTTTTTATAGTATTATTTCGAACAAATTTATCTAAAACTTTAAGCTCATTATCATTAAATCCAAAATAAGCCTTACCAATAGGCGATAATTGATTGCCATTCCACAAACCAAAAGTGAAGTCAGAATAGTAAGAACTTCTTTTACCATGACCTCTAATTGCATACATTAAAACAGCATCAACATTCTTGGGATCTTTTTTCCACTTATACCAATATCCTTTTGGTCGGCCAGGAATGTAAGATCCATCTATTTTTTTTATCATTAATCCTTCATGTTGATCATCAATGATTTTATTTTTTTTGAAGTTAGATAATTCATCCCAACTACTAAATTTAATGACATTCGATAAATCAAAATACTTATTATTATTTTTTTTAAACCATTTTTCCAATTCAAAACGTCTACTTTTCCACGTTTTGTCTCTTAAATCTTCATTGTTTAAATACAAAATATCGTACAACTTTATAAATGCAGGAAACTCGTCCATATGTTTTTGTGTTACTTTTTTTCTATTTAACCTTTGTTGCAGTGAATTAAAATTCATTGGTGTAAAATCTCTACCAACTAATAACTCACCATCTAAGATTACCATACTATCGCCACTATTTTTAATTTCAGGAAAGGATTGGCTTATATCGTCACCAGTTCGGGAAAAAATCTTTACAGAACTTTTACCTAAAATAATTTGTACTCTAATTCCGTCCCATTTCCATTCTGCTATAAACTGACTTGAAATAAGGGTTTTGAAGTCATTTTTTGATATAGGATTAGCAAGCATCATTGGGTTGAATGTTTTCAACAAATCTATCTTGGGCATAGGTCCTTCATTACATAACCAATTAAATAAATTATTATAAGGGGCTTCGATGCCATGCCATATTTTTTCAATATCATCTAATTTTTTATTACTGAATTTAGCTAGGGCAGTTTTTGCTAACCTAGATGATACACCTATCCTTAATCCACCACTAATTAATTTAATTAGTGCCCATCTTTCAGTTTCATTTGCTATAGACAGATAATTTTTAATAGTTTTATTAACATCATCTTTTTTTAAATTTCTTAATACATCTATTATTTCTGAAATACCTAAAAGAGAACCCAATTCCTTGTGAGGCCAAATTAAAGAAATTGTCTCAGCCAAGTCTCCGACATAGTCATATGAAAGAGTAAATAATTCATTATCGACATTTTCAAAAACAATTTCTTTAATTCTTGAAATAGGAATATTTCTTAATTCTAATTCATTTGTCAAAATAGCTAAGGTATATCCTCTATCTGGATCAGAGGTGTTTTGAAAATAATTAGATAAAATATCAATTTTTCTGTTTCTAGAGGATGTTAATAATAATTTATTTATCAATTCACTAAACTTCTTCACAATTGTTCCTCATCATCTCTTCCAGATAAGGACAAAGCTAAGCCGTTAATCTTATTCATTTTGCACCAATGAACTATTGCCTCTTCTCTTCCGTGTGTAACATACACATTTTCTGCACCAGTAAATTTAATGTATTTTGTTAACTCATTCCAATCAGCATGGTCAGAAATAATCAAAGGCAATTCAACCAAGCTTTGTTTAGCTCTTTGTTTTATAGACATCCATCCTGAAGCTTGACAAATTATAGGGTCTTCAAATTTTCTTGACCAAATATTTTTAATAGCGGAAGGAGGGGCTAGTATTATTTCTCCGTTATAATCTTTTTTTTTCGTGAGGTTAACTTTAGTAATTTTGCCTAAATCTATATTATTATTTTTATAATATTCGCATAATTTTTCTAAAGATCCATGAATGAAAATTTCTTTATCATAGCCTTGTTGTCTTAACAAATTTATAACTCTTTGCGCCTTTCCGAGTGCATACACGCCTACAAGGTGTGGTCTTTCTGAAAATAAATTTATCGATTTTAAGAGTTTTTTTATCTCTTCATTTTCATTTGGATGCTGAAAAACTGGAAGCCCAAATGTAGCTTCTGTTACCAAAGTATGACATTTTACGGGTTCAAAATCTTTGCATGTTTGATCACTTGTTGTTTTATAATCACCTGTGAAATTAATTTTTTCTCCTTTATATTCAGTTAAGACTTGGACGCTACCTAAAATATGCCCAGCTGGAAAAAATTTAATTAATACATCATTGATTTTGAGTGACTGATTTGTAGGTAATACTTGAAAATTTTCAGCACAATTTTCACCGTATCTAATTTTCATTATTTCTATAGTTTCTGAAGTAGCCAATACATTCTTATGGCCGGGTTTCGCGTGATCAGCATGTCCGTGAGTTATTATTGCATTTTCTACTGGCTTATAGGGATCAATATGTGTATTTATTGGCTTTATATGTAAATTTTTGTCAATCCATTTCATATTTTTAATATATAATAATGTCAGAAAATTTAAAGCTTCAACCTATTCAAAACTGGTTAAAAAAAAATAACTGGTTCTTTTATGATCATCAGCTTGAGACTTTGAACCAGTCTATAAACGGACATGATATTTTACTAATCGCTCCTACAGGAGGAGGAAAGACATTAGCAGGATTTTTGCCCTCACTTCATGATTTAATCAATAACAAATTTCCAGTTAATAAGTTACATACGCTTTATATCTCTCCACTTAAAGCTCTAACTATTGATGTACACAGAAATTTAACAAACCCTATTGAAGATCAAAAATTAGATATAAGAGTTGAAACTAGGACAGGTGACACCTCAAATTATAAAAAGACAAGACAAAAAGAAGTTCCACCACATATGTTAATGACAACTCCGGAGTCATTAGCTCTATTATTAGCGGACACTCAAGCAAAAGAATATTTTAAATTTTTAAGATATCTAATCATTGATGAGATTCATAGTCTAGTAAACTCAAAAAGAGGGGATTTGCTATCTCTAAATCTTTCTAGATTAAATAATATTTCTCCATATTGTAAAAGAATAGGTTTGTCAGCAACAATTAAAAATAAGAAATCTACACTTAATTTTTTATCACAGAAAAAAAATTCTAAAATTATTAATATTAGAGAAAAGTCATCTCCAAAAATTGAAATTTTAGAAACTGAAAATAGGGTTCCGTGGTCAGGACATATGGCTGGCTACGCTATTACAGATATATATAAAAAAATTAAACTTTCATCTATGACTATTTTATTTGTTAATACCAGAGCACAAGCAGAACTAGTATTTAATAAACTTTGGCAGGAAAATGAAAATAATTTAAAAATTGCTATACATCATGGGAGTTTACAAAAAGAAATTAGAAGAAAAGTTGAAAACTTGATGTCTTTAGGGAAATTAGATTGCGTTGTTGCAACTAGCTCTCTAGATTTAGGAATTGATTGGGGTAAAGTTGATTTAGTAGTCCAAATAGGGTCTCCAAAAGGAATAGCGAGGTTTTTACAGCGAATAGGTAGAAGTAATCATAGATTTGATGAACCATCAAAGGCACTTTTAGTTCCATCTAATCGGTTTGAGTATTTAGAATGTATTTCTACAATAGCTTCAATCAAAGCAAATTTGTTAGATGAAGTTAAAGAAAAGGAGGGAAGTCTGGATGTGTTAGCCCAACATATTTTAGGCGTCGCTTGTAGCAATCCTTTCCAAGTTGATGATTTTTTTCTAGAAATAAAAAAGGCATGGCCATTTCGAAACTTAAAAAAACAAATATTCTTAGATGTTTTAGAGTTTGTCAGAAATGGAGGATATTCTCTAAAGCATTATGAACAATATGCTAAGATAGGTATTAACAAAAATAATTTTTACGCAATAAAAAATAAAAATATACGAAATAGATACAGGTTAAATGTTGGCACTATAGTTGAATCCTACATGCTTAAAGTAAAGCTAGGTAATAGAACGCTAGGACAAGTAGAGGAGTGGTTTATAGAAGGGCTAAATGAAGGAGATACATTTTTATTTAGTGGTCGAGTTTTAGAATATCAAAGCATCACAAATAATAATATCATTGTAAGATCTACAAATAGTGCACATCCTAAAATACCCTCATATGCTGGTGGTAGATTACCTTTAACATCAGAACTTTCATTTCAAGTTAGGAAGTTAATAAGTAAAAAAGAATATTGGAAACATTTTCCAAATCAAATTAGTGATTGGTTGAAATTACAGAATAAATTTTCAGGGTTACCTTCAGTAGAAGGACTTTTAGTAGAGACTTTTCCTCGCCATATCAAAAATAAAAAAAGATATTTTTTAATTTGTTATACTTTTGAAGGTAGAAATGCCAATCAAACACTTGGTTTTTTAATATCTAAAAAAATGCAGAGAATGGGTTATAAACCTATTAGCTTTGTAGCAACTGACTATGCATTAGCTATATGGTCAATGATCGAAGTTGAAGATATAAATGTCATTCTAAATGAAGACATTATGTTAGACGACTTATATGAGTGGTTGGAGGAAACGCCTCTTTTAAAGAAAAACTTTAGAGATGCTGCCATCATATCTGGCTTAATTGAACGAACTATACCTGGACGAAAAAAAACAGGAAAACAAGTAATGTTTAGTTCTGATCTTATATTTAACGTTTTAAAAAAGCATGAGCCTAATCATATCTTATTACAAGTTGCTAGAAATGACTCATATAGGGGGCTTATTGATTTAGATAGATTAGGTGATTTTTTAAAAAGAATTAAAAATAATATTATTCATAAAAGATTAGATAGGATTTCTCCACTTGCAGTTCCATTAGTATTGGAAATAAATAGACAAACTATTGATAAATCAGAGGTAGACGAATATTTTCTTGAAGAATTGGAAAATGAAATATTAACTGAGGTTGGTTTGAATTGAAGACTTTAAATTTTTGTAATCATGGGCTTCATATATGCAAAGAGGGTGTTTTATTCTGGTTAGAAAAAGAAATAGCAATTGTATCAGACTTACATCTTGAAAAAGGTTCGAGCTATGCATCCTCAGGACAATATATACCTCCATATGATAGTGAAGAGACACTTTTAAAGTTATTAGATATATTAAATAAATATAAAGTTAGAAAAGTAATTTTATTAGGTGACACATTTCATGATAAAGATGCTTTTCTAAGAATGACGTCAAAAGTTAGGTTTTTATTTGAAGATTTTACTAAAAAGTATGAGGTTATATTTATCCTTGGAAATCACGAAAATAAAATTAAAATAGAAGGTATTAAATTTCACCAAGAATATATTGTAGATAACATTCATTTTCTTCACGAGGCAATTCAAAAGAAAATAAATCAGATTTCAGGTCATTTCCATCCCGTGGCTTCAATAAAAGTAAGCTCAAAAAAAATTACAAGTAAATGCCTAATTCATTCAAATAATCATATAATTTTACCTTCTTTTGGAGAATTTACTGGAGGTTTAAATATAAATGATCCAGTTCTAAGACCATTTATTAGTGAAAACTACAATATTTATTTTTTAACAAAAAAATCTATTTATAAATTTTCAAACAAAGAGATTGAGTCTCAATATTAAAACAAATTTGGTATGATTTTTGCATTCTTCCATCAATTTTTAAAATGGAGTTTACAATGTATGGGATTAAAGTTTGGTCGTCTGATAACAAAAATGACTGGTATTTATTAAGAGATATGCATGATGGTATAGTGCATGTTTGGGATAAAAAAGAAGATGTACAACGCGTTCAACAAAATTTAAAATGTAATAAGTCTGCTATTACTAAAATTATGTCGAGTGTCATTATAGATAGGGCATTAAACAAGCGTAAAGAAATAGAACATTTAAAATATTTTCTCAAATAATAGATAGTATTAATTTAATTTTCTGTTTAGATAAATATTCTTTATAAGGATAATTATTAGATGTTTATTTTTAGACAGAATATTTTGGGCATTGCAACAATAAGTGCCATAGTCATTTTATCAGTCTTAATAAGTAAATTTCTTTCATCTAGTAATTTACTAATTTCGTCTGCCTTCCTATGTATTTTTACTGGGTTAATTACAAGTAATTTTTTTTCTATTAATGAAAACATACTTCCTTTTATTAGTTTTTGTTTAAAAAAATTATTAAGAATTGGAATAGCTATTCTTGGTCTTAGTTTAAGTTTAACTGAACTTTTAGATTACGGATCTACTGCAATTTTTTTAGTCTTATTAAACATTATAATAGCATTTTTAATAATAATGTTTTTATGTAAAATGTTTAATATACCCAGTAATTTAGGGTATTTAATTACAATGGGCACTTGTATATGCGGTGTAACAGCAGTTATAGCGACTTCTTCAATAATTAAATCTAACAAAGATGAAACTAGTTATGCAGTAGGAATTGTAACTTTATTTGGAATTTTAGCAGTATTTTTTTACCCTTATTTAGCTAATTATTATTTCAATCTATCTCCAGATTTTGCAGGTATATTTTTAGGTACAGCTATACACGACACAGCCCAAGTTAGTGCTGCAAGTGTTATTTACTCTGAATTATACAATACCCAGGAAGCTCTAAATTCGGCAATGACAACAAAGTTATTAAGAAACTCATTTTTGATAATTTTAATTCCACTTATTGCTTATCTCTATAATAGAAATCAAGCAGTTGATGTAAAAAAATCAATTAAAGATTTTTTTCCAATGTTTGTATTTGGATTTATTTTATTATCTATTTTTAGAACTTTTGGTGATCAATTAATCATGGATAGTAACTCGGTTCGTTATTGGGAAACATTTTTATTAATATCTAAACAGATATCTATTTATTGTATTTTATTTGCAATGGTTGCTTTAGGTCTACAAACCAACCTTAAGGGGATGTCATCATTAGGAGCAAAGCCTCTAATAATTGGATTTGCTGCTTCTACAACTGTTGGAGTTGTCAGTGTAATGTATCTTCTTTTAATATTACCTATGATACAACATTAATTAATAAGAAATTAATTTTAATTTCTTTATTATAAAAGTAATTATAATAGGAACTATTAGTGTTAATAAACATACAATAATTAATAGAATTCCAAGTTCAGAATAATCTGCAGGAATTTTTATTTCACCTTGCTCGGTCTTTACTTCTCGTGTAATCACAAAAATTTGATTCAAATATTTAGTTCCTAAATTACTAGCTGAAAGTGCTAAATTAGTAAAACTTGCAAGTATTGCGAAAAAGGTTGCTTTGAGGTGGCTAGGTGCTGATTGTGCTATCCATGCGAGTATTGGTATCATCGACACCTGACCAAGTGGACTTTCTAAAGCAGTATTAAATATAGCTATAAAGCGCTCATCCACTATTCCGCCAGTTAGTTTAGATGTATATTCATGAAACCCATAATACATTGCAATTGAAGGTAATATAAAAATTGAGCCTGCTACAGAGAGGAAAATAATCAGTCTAGACATAGAAGATTTTTCCATGAGAGGTCTCAAAATAAAAATACCAAAAATTGTTAGAAAAGATGCTATTAATCCAAGTAATGATAGAAATTCTTGGTCGAATTTTAATACATCTATTTCAAACCAACTGCCTCCTTGACCAACGCCAGGCATCGCTCTAAACACGAAAATAATAATTGCTGTCCCTAACAGCATTCTTTTTGCTTTTGTATCTAACTCATTCGATAATTTAATGAGTAACAATAATATTATTCCAAATGATCCCACGAAGACAATTTCTTGAGAAAACTGGATCTTAGAAGTACCTATAAATAATGTGAATAAAACAAAAATAATTGAACCGGTAATAATTAATAGGTTTGGTTTTGTTAGTTCTGGACTAATAAACACCATTCCCTTTGCCTTAAGGGGAGCAATGCCATTTTTAATAAGAGAATTTAATTTATTATGTTTGTTTATATAAGCTAGAAAAATTCCTGAAATCGAAATAAGTGGGACAATTAAAGAGTATAAATAAATTTTTCCATATGCATTAATTTTTTCCAACTCAGTCATTTCTGAAGAGTCAGCAAAAACTATTAAATTAAGCATTGATACAAGTAGTGTTCCAAAAATAATTGATACTCTACCAAGAAGTTGCATAGAAATATTCATAGACTTCAGATCTTTAAAATCTATTTCTTCACCATTATCATCTATTTTTGGAACTGCTTCAACCGTCATAGCGTCGGCAACTACGTCTTGTAAAACAAAACCAATCGGAGCTAATAAAGATGAAATAACAAACCATGTTTCAGCGTTTAGTATTAAAATCATTTCTGATTTATACTGAATAAGACAGTACATAATTATGCTACTAGCTGCCATTACTAGGGCTCCTAGTATTACAAGAATTGATTTAAACTTCCAAAGAATGTCAACCAAGTGTCCCAATGGCATTTTTAATACCCAAGGAAGTCCGGCCCAAAAACCTAATCCAGCAAGAAATACTGCCGACAAATCCAAATATTCTTTTACAAAAAAAAGACCAACTATATTTGTAATTCCTGACACTCCAGCAGCGAGATAAATCATTAATGGCGGAATAAATGAAAATTTAAAAGACCCAAAAATTTTATTTATAATAGTCATTTTTTTACCAAAAATTTATATCATTTTGAAATGAATTAGTTCATGTTAATAGATGAAACTGTACTAAAATAATAAGGAGATACTAGTACATGTCAAATAATGATATTGACCGTAAAATAGCAGTAATATTTGCCACTGATTTAGTTGGCTATAGCAAACACATGGAAAAAGACGAGAATACTACATTACGAGGTCTTCGTGAATGTAATAAGATTATAGAAACCATTATTAAAAAACAAAAAGGACGTATTTTTAATACAGGTGGAGACTCTGTATTTGCCGAGTTTCCAAGTGCTGTTGCTGCAGTTGACACAGCAGTTGAGTTCCAAAAGCAGATTAAGGATCGGAATGAGAAAGATACAACAGATATTAAACTAGAATATCGTATTGGTATCAATATGGGTGACGTTGTTAAAGAGGGTGAAAACCTCTTGGGTGATGGTGTAAACATTGCCGCGCGATTAGAAGCCCTTGCACAATCTGGTGGTATAACCATATCAAAAAATGTTTATGATTTAGTGGCCAATAAGACAAAGTATGAGTTTAATGATCTAGGGATACAAAAGGTCAAACAGAACCAGTTTCATGCCTACGATCTGTTATTGAGTCCATCACAAAAGAGAAAGCTTAAAACACAATCATCTAACACGAAGTTAATAGCTATGATAGGTGGAGCTGCAGCTGCTGTATTTATAGGATTATTTTTCTCAGGTATTTTAGATACAGAACAAAAACTTGATAGTAGTAAAATAGTTATCTTGCCATTCAAGAGTCTGAGTGAAACAAAAAAGGAAAAATTGCTAGCATTAGGTATATCTCAAGATTTAGGATCAAAGTTAACAAAATCATCTAACTCATTAAATATATTAAATTTAACAAAAGCTCCAAAAGACTTAATGGATGTTTCGAAATCAAGTAATGCATCTTATTTAGTAGATGGAAATATCATGCAAATTGATAATATGCTGCGGGTAAAAGTAGATCTAATTGATGGCAAAAATATATCAAATATTTGGTCAGAAACGTATGACAGAAACTTAACAGGTAAAAACATATTTAAATTACAAGATGAGATTATTAAACAAATTATAAATGAATTAGTCGGAGCAGGGGCTGTATTGTCAAAGGATATAAACAAAAAAATTGCTTCCTCCAGTACAGATGACATATCAATTTATGAGTGTATAAATTTTGCTAGAGGTGCTGTTACCCCAACTTTAAATCCAAAAGCAATAGAATGTTTGCAAAATTCAATAAAAAAAGATCCTAACTATGCTGATGCATGGATATGGCTAGCTGATCGAAAAAGAGCACAACATTCCTCCTTTTCAATGACTGATAAATTCAAATATATGTTAGATGATGCTTCTAAAGAAATTGATAAAGGTTTAATATTAGATCCTGAGCATGCTTTTGGTTATGCTGCAAAATTGCAGATTGAATTCTATAATAATAATTGGGAAGAAATGTTTAATGTTGCTGAAAAAGCTTATAAATTAGCAGGCGAAAGACCTCATTTACTTGGTAAAATTGGATATAGTTTAGCTTACGGTGGAGAATGTGAGAAAGAGGATGTATTTGCCAGTACTGAAAAATTTCAAATAGTTAAAAAAAATAGATGTCAATTTCAAAGAGGATGTTGGGAAATAGGTAAAAAAGCTTATGAATTGGATATTGGAAATTATGCGACTTGGGATAACTATTTGTTAGCTCAATGTTATCAAACAAGTGGAGAAAAAGAAAATGTTATCCGTGTTTTAGAGCCTTTACAACATAAAAACTTTGTTTGGTGGAATTTACATTTAGGTTTAGCTTATGATTCTTTGAAAAAATTTGATATTGCTAAAAAGCATTTAGATTTTGTTAAAAAGTTTTTAAAAGAAAATCATTTATCTAAAATAAAATTTGCATTTACCAAGCAAAATCAGCATCTCAATACCTATCCATACATTACTAATAATTTGAAAAAATATGGTTTTGAATAAAACGTTTACTTTTTCTTATCTAACTTTTCTTTAAGTTCACACAATTTTTTCAAATTTAATATCATGCTTGTTAAAAAGTTATTATTTACCGTTTGAGGAATGTTTTCCTACCTTCTTATCCTAGATATTCAAAAATCTTTATCAATTGAAATTGTTTTAACAGCAAATCTTGAATTAAATCAGAACTTGATTTGTCAGTTAATGGATTTACATAAGTTGATAATTATTAATGTTGAATATATCCAGCTTCGATTGTTAAATCGTTTTTGATAGGTTTTTCAGGTGTTTTTATTATATTATTTGGTCTTATTTCACTAAGAAAAACCGGAAGTGGTATTTCACCATTTTTAAGTCCGTCACCATTAACTAACTGATTAAATCTTTTAACTGAACCATAACTTTCGTTAATATAATACTCATCCAAGTTATATTGATTTACAGTCTCAGTAACTTTTTTTTCAACAACAGAAACTTTAATAGACATATTAACCCCAAATAAATTTAAAAAATATTTATATCAACATGAAACAACAGTTTTCAACTACTGTTGAAGTTTAAACCTCAAATATTTTTAATTGCTTTATCAATGTACTTTATAAAAAATTTGATTAATTTTTAGACAAAAATGCTTGT